>NZ_JBVIWC010000011.1:0-255208 GCF_055594965.1 Kitasatospora sp. NPDC040550
ACCCGTCGTCGCCTTGGTAGGCCATTACCCCACCAACAAGCTGATAGGCCGCGGGCTCATCCTGCACCGCCGGAGCTTTCCACCAACCCCCATGCAGAGGAAGGTCATATCCGGTATTAGACCCCGTTTCCAGGGCTTGTCCCAGAGTGCAGGGCAGATTGCCCACGTGTTACTCACCCGTTCGCCACTGATCCACCCCGAAGGGCTTCACCGTTCGACTTGCATGTGTTAAGCACGCCGCCAGCGTTCGTCCTGAGCCAGGATCAAACTCTCCGTGAATGTTTACCCGCTATCGGGTCGACACCCGCGTTGAGCGGCACGGCAACCACCGGAATAGGGCGGCCCCGCGCACTGCGTCCTCGCTAGTGTTTGTTTCAAAAGGAATCTCCAACCCCGATCGGACGATCGAGGCCGGGGATGTCAACATATCTGGCGTTGACTTTTGGCACGCTGTTGAGTTCTCAAGGAACGGACGCTTCCTTCGGACCGCCTTCCAGCGGGCCCTCCGGGCGCTTCGTTATTTCGTGTTTCCAGCTTATCAGATGTTTTCCGCTCCGTTTTCCGGGGCTTCGTCATCCAACTCGCCGGCGTCTTCTGCGGCTTGACGCCCCGTCCGACGTTTCAAACTCTAGCCGATCCCCGCTCCGAAAAGCGAATCCAGCCGCAATCCGATAAAAAGCGCACGCCGAATAAGCACCGAGCCGAGACGCGAAAAAGCGAAACGACCGGCACGAACCGGAAGTGGTGATTCAAGGGATTGGCCGCCCCGGGACCGTCCGCGCCGATGCGTGTCCGGTGCTCCCTGCCGAGCGACTAGGAAACACTACCCCTCTCCGGGGTCTGGAGCAAACGGGTCCCGGGGACGGTCCGGGTGCAGAGGGCCCGGCCCTGCTTCACGTACTCGCCGTTGGGGTGGTCGTTGCCGGTGACCCAGCGCAGGGCGGTGGCCTCGTCCCGGCCGCCGTCGCGGTGGCGGCGGAGCAGCCGCTCCTCGCGGACGGTGTCGTCGGTGTCCACGTACCAGAGTTCGCGCAGCAGCCGGCGGGCCTCCGGCCACGGGGCGTCCACGGAGGCGAGGTAGTTGCCCTCGGTGATGACCAGGCGGGTGTGCGGGCGGACGACGTGGCGGGCCGCGACCGGTTCGTCCAGGGTCCGGTCGAAGTCGGGGACGTAGATGTCCTGGAACCGGTCGGCCGCGACCCTGCGCAGCAGGGCGACGTAGCCGTGGGCGTCGAAGGTGGCCGGGGCGCCCTTGCGGTGGGTCAGTCCGAGGCGGTCGAGCTGGGCCGTGGAGAGGTGGAAGCCGTCCAGCGGGAGGTACGCGGCGGTGCCGGGGCCCTCGGCGCGTTCGACCTCGGCGACCAGGTGCCGGGCGAGGGTGGACTTGCCGGCTCCGGGCGGGCCGACAAGTCCGAGGATCGTACGGGCGTTGCTACCCGGGCCGCGGAGGAGTCCGAGGGCAAGGGCGGTGAGGCGGTCCTCGTTCATGGCCGCACCCTACTCACTGGCCCGGGGCCGACGGTCGGCTCAGGCGGGAGCAGCGGCGGGAGCAGCAGAGGGGTCGGCGGCGGGGGCGAGGGCGGGCAGCTCCAGGGTGAGCGTGCCGGCGTCCGCGTCGAGCAGGGCGGGGACGCCGAGCGGGACGGTCAGGGTGGACGGGCAGTGGCCGAAACCCAGCTCCCAGAGCACGGGCACGCCGAGGCCGCCGAGGCGGTCGAGCATCACGTCCCGGACCCGTTCGGGCCGCCCGCAGCCCTCCCAGGAGCCGAGGGCTATGCCGGCCACGCCGTTGAGGGCGCCGGAGCGCAGGAACTGGGTGAGCAGCCGGTCGAGCTGGTACTGGTGCTCGTTGACGTCTTCGAGGACCAGGATGCGGCCCGCGTAGGAGGGGCGGGCGGCGGGCGTGCCGCGTTCGGCGACGAGTACGTGGAGGCACCCTCCGGCGGTGACGCCCCGGGCGCGGCCGGGGACGAGCGGGCCGGCGGTGGGCGAGGTGAGGACGGTGGTCGTGGCGGGCTCGAAGAGGGTCCGGCGCAGGTGTTCGGCGGTGGGGCCGTCCTCGACGAAGGAGGCCGCGGCGGCCATCGGCCCGTACAGGGTGGCGAGGCCGAGGCGCTGGGCGAAGGCCTCGTGCAGGGAGCTGACGTCGCTGAACCCGATGAGGGGCTTGGGGCGGGCGGCGCGCATCGCGGTCCAGTCGAGCAGGTCGACGATGCGGTGGACGCCGTAGCCGCCGCGGGCGCAGATGACGGCGTCGACGTCGGGGTCGAGCCACGCGTCCTGGAGGTCGGCGGCGCGGTCGGCGTCGCTGCCGGCCAGGTAGCCGAGGGTGGGGTGGGTGTCGAGGACGTGCGGGGCGACGGTGACGCGCAGGCCCCAGGATCGGAGGATCTCGCAGCCGGCGGTGAGTCGCCCGGCGTCGATCGGGCCGCTGGGGGCGACGACGGCGACGCGGTCGCCGGGGCGCAGCTGCGGCGGGCGGGTCAGTCCCTGGCCGGGCGTGGTCGGTTGCTGGTCCATGGACCGGACCTTTCGGGGAAGGGGCGGGCTGCGGGCGGCCTCGGCGGTGTGGTCGAGGCCGCCCGGTGACGATATGCCCGCGGGTCGACCGGCCGATGTGCGTGACCGGGTGGGCCGTGGACGAGCGGCCCGCGGGCGGGGCGCCGGTCGGCTCGAGGGCCCCTCAGATCGCGCCCATCGCCTCCCGCACCTCGGCGAGGGTGGCGTCGGCGACGGCGTTGGCCCGTTCGGCGCCCTCGCGCAGGACCTGCCGCAGGTGGCCGCGGTCGGCGGCGAGCTCGGCCCTGCGGGCGCGCAGCGGGCGGAAGTACTCGTTGACGGACTCGATGACGGTGCGCTTGAGGGCGGCCGCGCCACCGTCGCCGACCTCCTCGGCGATCGCCTCCGGGTCGCGGTCCTGGCAGAGCGCCGCGAGCAGGACGAGGCCGGACACCTCCGGGCGGCCGACCGGGTCGTAGCTGATGCGGCGGTCGGCGTCGGTCTTCGCGCTGCGGATGATCCGGGCGGTGGCGTCCTCGTCGGCGCCGAGGGCGACGGCGTTGCCACGGCTCTTGCTCATCTTGCCGCCGTCGGTGCCGAGCAGCATCGGGGCGTCGGAGAGCAGCGCCCGGGGGAGAGGGAAGACGGCGCTGCCGTCGGCGTGCGGGTAGCGCTCGTTGAAGCGGCGGGCGACGGTGCGGGCGACTTCGAGGTGGGGCAGCTGGTCCTGGCCGACCGGGACGAGGTCGGCCTTGCAGAACAGGATGTCGGCGGCCTGGTGGACGGGGTAGGTGAACATCAGCCCGTTCACGGCGGCCTGGCTGGAGTGGGCGATCTCGTCCTTGACGGTGGGGTTGCGGCCGAGTTCGGCGACGCTCACCAGACTGAGGAAGGGCAGCAGCAGCTGGTTGAGGGCGGGGACGGCGCTGTGGGCGAAGATCGTGGCCCGTTCGGGGTCGAGGCCGGCGGCGAGGTAGTCGAGGACGAGGTTCTCGGTGTGTTCGGCGAGCCGGTCGGCGATGTCGCGGTCGGTGATGACCTGGTAGTCGGCGACCAGCACGAACATCTCGACGCCCTGGTCCTGCAGCCGGACCCGGTTCTGCAGGGTGCCGAAGTAGTGGCCGAGGTGGAGCGGGCCGGTGGGGCGGTCGCCGGTGAGGACCCGGTGGGAGGACGGGTCGTCGATCCGGTCCTGGGCGGTGAGGTCGGAGGTGCCGGCGGTCATGGCAGCGGTGGCGGCGCCGACAGCGGCAACGGCAGCGGCAGCGGCAGGGGTGGTCATCGGGTTTCTCCCTCGGTACGGCGGCGGTGGCGGCCGTCCGGGGCGAGGGGCCCGTCCCGTGGGAAAACGCGACAGGGCCGTCCATCCCGGACGGCCCTGTGGTCAGGCGAGTGGGGTGGCCGTCCTAGGACGGCCACCAGCACAGGCCCACGAAGCGCTTCACGGCTCCAACGATAGCGCCGGTGCCCGACACCGGTCACCGGTTGAGGTCGCCGGTTGAGGTCGCCGACAGCGGTCCCCGACACCGGTGACCGGGGCCGAGCCCCGGCGTCAGTCCTCCACGACCAGGGCCCGGGTGTCCTCGCGCAGGGTCTCGCCGCGGAAGAACTCCGGGCGGATCCGGCCGTACCAGGTCATCAGCGCGGCGCCGAGCAGCAGGATGCCGACGCCGATCACGAACACCGAGCCGATGCCGAACACCGCGCCGCTGCCGTAGTCGGGGGACCAGGCGTCGGTCAGGGTCTGGAGGAAGACGGCGCTCAGCAACAGGCCGCCGAGCAGCGGGGCGATGCCCTTGAGCAGCAGGTCGCGCAGGCTGCCGCGGAGCGAGTGGCGGAAGTACCGGACGCAGGAGAAGGCGGTCAGCGCGTAGTAGAAGCAGATCATCAGACCGAGCGCCAGGATGGTGTCCTGGACGACGTTCTCGCTGATCAGGCTCATGCCGACGTAGAAGACGGCGGTGGCGAGGCCGGCCGCGACGGTGGCGTAGCCGGGCGTGCGGAAGCGCGGGTGGACGGCGCCGAAGCGCGGCGGCACGGCGCGGTAGGCGCTCATCGCGAGCAGGGTGCGGGCCACCGGGATGAAGGTGGTCTGCAGGCTCGCGGCGGCGCTGGCGACGACGGCCAGGAACAGCAGGATGCTCCACGGCGAGCCGAGCACCGGGCGGGCGAGCGCGGCGAAGACGTTGTCGGCCGTGGCCGGGTTGCCGAGGCCGTTGCCGGTACTGCCGACGCCCGCGAACATCTGGGCGGAGACCGCGACCAGCAGGTACGAGCCGACCAGGGTGACCATGGAGACCATCGCGGCCCGGCCCGGGGTCTTGGCGCTGCCGAGGGTCTCCTCGTTCATGGTGAGGCAGGTGTCCCAACCCCAGTACATGAAGATGGACAGCGACAGGCCGGCGGTGAACGCGCTGAACGAGCCGACCTGGAGCGGGTCGAGCCAGGAGAACGAGAAGCCGATCGAGTCGGGCAGGTCCCCGGCGGCGGCCTTGCCGATGGCGATGGCCGAGAAGAGCAGCAGCACGGCCAGCTGGAGGCCGACCAGGCCGTACTGGAACCACTTGGTGGCCGTCATCCCCCGGTAGCTCATCGCGGTGGCACCGGCGATCAGCAGCACCACGGTGAGCAGGTGGACGGCCTTGTTCTGGTCGAGCCCGGCGATCCAGCTGCTGCCGGTCATCTCACCGAGCATCAGGTAGAGGAACTCCGTCGCCACACCGGCCAGGTTGGA
The DNA here is from genome assembly GCF_055594965.1 of Kitasatospora sp. NPDC040550. NCBI lineage: Bacteria > Bacillati > Actinomycetota > Actinomycetes > Kitasatosporales > Streptomycetaceae > Kitasatospora > Kitasatospora sp. NPDC040550. The sequence continues at coordinate 5,234 of NZ_JBVIWC010000011.1, forward strand.
GAGCACGATGATGGTGGCGACGGTCAGTCCCCAGCCGGCCATCCAGCCGACCCGGGGGCCGAAGGCCCTGACCGTCCAGGTGAAGGACGTACCGCAGTCCGGGAAGTCCTTGTTCAGCTCCTTGTACGCGAACGCGACGAGCAGCATCGGCAGGAAGCCGGCCAGGAACACGGCCGGCATCTGGACGCCGACCGCGGTGACCGTCGGTCCGAGCGTCGCGGTCAGGCAGTACACCGGGGCGACCGTCGAGACGCCCAGCACCACGCTGCCCAGCAGGCCCACCGAGTTGCCCCGTAGGCCCTTGTCCCCCGCTCCCCCAGCCGTCCCCGGTTCGGGAACGCCACCACTGGTGCCACTGACCGGGGCACCCTGCGGAGCACCGGGCGCCGTTGCCCGGTCGCTGCTCGTGTGCTCTGAGAGCTGCTGATCAAACACCAGCGCACTCTAAGGCGCCGCGAAGAAGGTTGAATAGACCAACTCTTGGTGATTTTATGCACGTCCGATGACCTTTGACCCCTCGGTGACCACCCCCGTGCGGAGGGTGCGCTCAGCGGCGAGATAGGTTTGCCTCACCTAACCTCGACCGTCCGGTCCCGACCGTGAAGGAGCGTCGCGTGGCCCCCGACTCCGACGACCCGAACCTGGCCCTCGCCCCCGCCTCCCGTACCCCCAGCCGACGCCGCTTCCTCACCGCCGGAGTGACCGGCGCCGCGGTGCTCGGCCTCGGCGGGCTCCTCGCCGCCTGCGGCAGCTCGGGCAGCTCCGGCGGGTCCGGCGGCAACGGCGGCGGCGCGAAGCCGGGCAGCGGCGGCTCGCCGGACCAGAAGTCGGTCAAGCAGGGCGGCGACGACTACGCCACCGTCATCGAGAAGATGAAGGGCTTCGGGACCGACGCCGCCCCCGGCGTCTACCCGCGCACCGTCAAGCACGCCATGGGCGAGACCGTCATCCCCGCCAAGCCCACCCGGGTCGTGGTGCTGGACACCGGCGAGCTCGACAACGTCGTGTCGCTCGGCATCCAGCCGGTCGGGGTCGTCCACACCGACGGTTCCAAGTCGCTGCCCTCCTACCTCAAGGACAAGGCGGGCAACCCGGCCGCCGTCGGCACCATCAACAGCCTCAACCTGGAGGCGATCGCGGCACTCAAGCCCGACCTGATCCTCGGCAGCCAGCTGCGCGCCCAGGACCAGTACGCCCAGCTGTCGAAGATCGCGCCGACCGTCTTCTCACTGCGTCCCGGCTACCCGTGGAAGCAGAACTTCCTGCTCAACGCCAGCCCCTTCGGCCTGCAGGCGGAGGCCCAGGCACAGCTCGACGCCTACCAGGCCGCCGCCACCGCGATCGGCACCGGGCTCGGCGGCAAGCGGCCCACCATCACGCCGCTGCGCTTCATGCCCAGCCGGACCAGGCTCTACGCCGAACTCTCGTTCATCGGCACCATCCTCACCGACGTGCCGCTGCCGCAGCCCGCGATCGAGCAGGTCAAGGAACTCGCGGTGGAGGTCAGCCCGGAGCAGATCGACAAGGCCGACGCCGACTGGATCTTCTACGGCGTGTACGGCAGCCCCAGTTCGACCAACCAGGACGCGGTGCTGGGCGGGGCGCTCTGGAAGACCCTCGGGGCGGTCAAGTCCGGTCAGGCGCGGCCGGTTTCGGACGAGACCTGGTTCCTCGGGCTCGGCGTGACGGCGGCCAACGCGGTGCTCACCGACCTCAAGGGCTTCGTCGCGTCCGGGAGTTGAGCCGATACGCCCGGTAGGGGCCGCCGCTGGTCGCCCGGCGATCACGGCGTGCTCCTCGGCACACGCGCGGGAATGACGCTTGGAGCTGGTGGCGCGGTGCGGGAGGATCGTCGGGACCGTCCCCCGAAGGGCCCGCCGATGACCTCGCTCCACCCCGGTTCCACCGACCCCGCCCCGCCCGGACCGTCCGGACCGCCCGGGCCCGCCGCGGACGGTGCCGGCTCCTCGCCCCCGACCGATGTGCCCCGTCCGCCCGGTGCGGGGGCGCCGATCTGCTCGCTCGCGACAGCGGCCGACGGCGGCGCGACCGCCGCGCCGGGCACCCCGGGCTCCGCAGTCCGCCACGACTCGGTGCCGCAGCCGCGCACGCCGGAGGACGTCGAAGCGCGGCTCCGGCACGCTGCGGCGGACGGCGGGGCGGCGGACGGCAGGGCAGCGGACGGCAGGGCAGCGGACTGCGACAACGCGGCGGGCGGCGCGGCGACCACGGCGCGGCTCCGGGCGGCGTTCACCGACCGGCTGCGGGCCGCGCGCGCCGAGGGGCGCTCGCTCGCCGAGCTGGCCGCCGCGTGCCGGCGGCCGGTGGCGGAGGTGCGGGCGCTCCTCGGCGAGGCCGAGGAGGCGCCCGAGGAGGCGCCCGGGTCCGGGACGGACAGCGGCGCCGGCACCGACACCGGTGCGGGCTCCGCCCCCGACCGGGCCGGGCCGGGGTTCGTCCGGTTCCGGCGGGCCGCGGCGCCCGCCGAGGGCAACAGGCCCGCAGCGGTGCCGCGTTCGGGGCGCGAGGAGCTCCGGAGCCTCGGCTCGCGGCGGCCGTCGCCGTCCCGCCGACTGCGCCGGATGCACCCGCCGGCCGGCCCGACCGGGCAGGAGGCGGCCGCACGGGAGACGGCCGCGACCGACCCGGCCGGTACCCGGCCGCCCGGCGCGGAGTGGGCAGGTGCACCGGCCGGTGCACCGGGGACGGTGACCGAGCACCCGGCCACGACGCCTCCGCTGTCCGGTGCGAACGCCGCGGACCGCGCCGGTGCCGGTGTCGGGATCGGGACCGGAGCGGGGATCGAAGGCGGGCCTGCTGTCCGGACCGCTGTCGGGCCCGGTACCGAGGAGTCCCGGGCCGAACCGCCGCTCGGCATCCTGATCGGCGGCAGCCCGGTCCGGTCGGACGCCGTCGGCCGCCCGGAGGAGCGGACGCCGGTCCGGGTGGCGGCGGAGCCGATCCGGGTCGGGCGCGGGACCAGCCTGGTCGTGCTGCCCTCCTGGCGTCCCGCCATCGCCGTCTCGGTGTCGACCGAGCAGCTGCTCGCCGAGACCGGGCTCACCGTCGAGCAACTGGCCGGTGCCCGGCTGACGGTGCGGATGAACCCGTGGGCGCTGCACGACCGGGAGCTGGACCTGCACGGCTGGGAGCCCGGCCCGGCCGGGCCGGGCGGTCGGGCCGCCCGGCGCGCCGCGCGCGGTCAGGTGTTCGGGATGTAACCGAGGTCGACGGGCACCGGAGGGTGGCCGTCGACCGCCCAGCCCGTGCGGACGGGCTCCAGCAACTCCGTTAGCCGGGGCGGCCAGAGCGCGTCCGCGTTGTCGTCGGCGAGTTCGGCCGGGGTCCACCAGCGCCAGTCGAGGATCCGGTCCTCGGCGTGCACCGCACTGACGTCGCCGACCGGACCGCGGTGCGGTCCGCGGGTGAGGTAGATGTGCTCGTGCTGGCGGACCGGGGTCCCGTGCCAGGTGAAGTCGTGCTCCCAGGTACAGAGCAGCGGGCCCGGTTCGAGATCGGTCCAGCCGGTCTCCTCCCACAGTTCGCGCCGGGCGCCGACCAGCGGGGTCTCACCCCGCTCCAGCCCGCCGCCGGGCATGGTCCAGTGGACGCCGACCTCGTCGTTGTCCGAACGGAGCAGGAACACCGAGCCGTCGCCGTCCAGCACCACGGTGCGGGCGGCCCGGCGGGGAACGCGTCGGTGCGGTCGCAGCAGTCTTCGCATCGGGACACTCTGACAGCGCCCGCACCGGCCGTCGACCGGATTCGCCGTCCCGGCGCCCCACTTGGGAAGAACCGGGGCAACCGACCGCCGCCGGACCGCAGCCGGGAGCGGCCCGCTGGCCGTACCCTGACCGCCATGCCCGTACCCTCGATCCTCTTCCCCGCCGATCCGCTCAACCCGCGTCGGCCCGATCCGCACTTCGCCTGGGAGGCCCGGCTGCTGCGGGAGTTGGGCGGCGAGCACCACCTCGTCGACCACGACGCGCTGCTCGCCGGACACGCCGAGGAGGCGGTCCGACCGGTGCCCCGGGGCTGCGGACCGCTCTGGTACCGGGGCTGGATGCTCCCCTCCGCCCGGTACGCCGAGTTCGCCGCCGCCCTCACCGCCCGCGGCGGCAACCTGCTGACCAGCGCGCCCGGCTACGCGGCGGCGCACGAACTGCCCGGCTGGTACGGGGTGTTCGAGGGCGCGACCCCGCCCAGCGTCTGGATCCCGTCCGACGGGACGGCGGCGCCCACCCCGGCGGAGCTGGCGGACGCCGTGGCCCGGCTCGGCGGCAGCGGGCCGGCGATCGTGAAGGACTACGTGAAGTCCCGCAAGCACGAGTGGCACGAGGCCTGCTACGTACCGGAGTTGGCGGACCTGGCGGCCGTCGGGCGGGTGGTCGGGCGGTTCGTCGAGCTGCAGGGCGACTCCCTGGCCGGCGGGGTGGTGCTGCGCCGGTACGAGGAGTTCGAGCGCGCCGACGGCACGGGCCGGACGGTCGACGACACGGTGGCAGGACCGGGTGAACCGGGCGGCGCAGGCGGCGCGGATGGCGCGGATGGTGTCGGCAACGCGGACGGCGCGGGCGGCGACGGGCGGGCGGTGGAGGTTCGGGTGTGGTGGCTCGACGGTCGGCCGATCCTGGTCGGCCCGCACCCGGACGCCCCGCACCAGCGGGCCGAGCCCGACCTCACCCACGTCCCCGCGCTGGTGCGAAGACTCGGCTGCCGCTTCGTCACCACCGACCTCGCCAGCCGGGCGGACGGCTCCGGCTGGCGGGTGGTGGAGGTCGGGGACGGCCAGGTGAGCGACCTGCCGCGCGGTGTCGACGCCTCGGGCCTGCTGGCCTCGCTGATCGCCGCCTGAGCGCGTCGCCCGACCGTCGGACCACCGGACCGCCCGACCATCGGACCGCGGTTACCCGGCGGCGACCGTCTCGGCCGGGGCCGGGTGGCCGTCCGCGATGAACGCCTGCCAGAGCCGGGCGTACGTCCCGTCCCGGGCGAGCAGTTCGGTGTGGGTGCCGTCCTCGACCACCCGGCCGTGGTCCAGCACGACCACCCGGTCCGCGCGTTCGGCGGTGGTCAGCCGGTGGGCGATGACCAGGGTGGTGCGACCGCCGCTGAGCCGGTCCGCGGCCTGGTTGACGGCGGCCTCGCTGGCCAGGTCCAGCGCCGCGGTGGCCTCGTCCAGCAGCAGGATGTCCGGGTCGACCAGTTCGGCCCGGGCCAGGGCGATCAGCTGGCGCTGACCGGCCGAGAGGTTGCGTCCGCGGCCGGCCACCTCGTGGTCGTAGCCGCCGGACAGTCCGACGATCATGTCGTGCGCGCCGACCGCCCGGGCCGCCGCCTCCACCTCGGCCGCCGAGGCGTCCGGGCGGCCGTAGGCGATCGCCTCGCGGACCGTGCCCGCGAACAGGTACGCCTCCTGCGGCACCACGCCCAGCCGGTGGCGGTACTGGGCCAGGTCGTAGCGGGTGAGGTCCACCCCGTCGACCCGGACGGTGCCCTCGGTCGCGTCGTAGAACCGCGCGACCAGCTTCACCAGCGTCGACTTGCCCGCGCCGGTCTCGCCGACCAGCGCCACCGTCTGACCGGCGGGTATGTGCAGATCGACGGCGCTCAGCACCTCCGGCGCGCCGTCCGCCCCGCCGTTGTAGGCGAAGCCGACGCCCTCGAAGCTGATCTCGCCGCGCAGCCCCTTCGAGACCGGGACCGGATCGGCCGCCGGGGCCGTGGTGGTCGGGGTGCGCAGCAGTTCACGGATCCGGCCGAGGCCCACCGAGGCCTGCTGGTAGCCGTCGAACACCTGCGACAGCTGGTTGACCGGGGCGAAGAACAGGTCGATGTAGAGCAGGTACGCGACCAGCGCGCCGACCGTCAGCGTCCCCGCGTCCACCCGGGCGGCGCCCACGATCAGCACCAGCGCGGCGGCCACGCTGGAGAGGAACTGGACGAACGGGAAGTACAGCGAGATGTAGAACTGCGCCCGGACCCTGGCCTCCCGGTAGGCCATGCCGCGTGCCACGAAGCGGTCGGTGTTGGTGTCCAGACGGCGGAAGGCCTGGACGATCCGCATGCCGGCCACGTTCTCCTGGAGGTCGGCGTTGACCGTGCTGATCAGGTCCCGGGAACGCTCGTACTGGTCCTTGGACTTCTTCCGGAACACCAGGGTGGCGATCACCAGCAGCGGCAGCACCGCGAAGACCACCAGGGCCAGACCGGCGTCGATGATCAGCAGGGCCACGAAGATCCCGGCGAAGGTCAGCAGGCTGACCACCGCGGTGACCATTCCGGTCTGCAGGAAGGACGTCAGCGAGTCCAGGTCGGTGGTCATCCGGGTCATGATCCGGCCGGTCAACTCGCGCTCGTAGTAGTCCAGGCCGAGCCGGTTGAGGTGGGCGAAGATCTTGAGCCGGAGGGTGTAGAGCACCCGCTCACCGGTCCGGCCGCTGACCCGGTTCTCGGCGCCCTGCACCAGCCAGTCCAGCAGCACCACGACGAGGGCGGTGATCGAGGCGACCGCGACGCCGGCCATCAGGCCCTTCCGGACGCCCTCGTCGATCCCGTGCCGGATCAGCACCGGCAGCACCAGCCCGGCGGCCGCGTCCAGGGTGACCAGCAGGAAGGCGATGAGCAGCGGGGCGCGGAAGGGGCGCAGCAGGCGGCCGAGGCTGAAATCCGGGTCCCCGGCCTCGGCCTCGGAGCGGGGGACGGCGGGGGCGTCGGTGGCCGGCGGGAGGGCGGCGACCTTGGCCAGCAGCTCGGGGTCGGCGGTGCGGGCCGCCTTGGCGAGGGCGGGGGTGGGGAGTGGGGGGCCGGGGGTCGGCGCGGGGGTCTGCGCGGGGGTCTGCGCCGTCGCCCGGTCCTTCTCCTCGGCCGGCGCGGACTGCTCTCGGCGGTCGCCCGGGGAGCCGGAGGCGTCGACGGCGGAGGAGGCGAAGTCAGCGGGGGTGTTGGCGGTGTCGGCGGTGTTGGTGGTGTCGGTGGCCGGCCCGGGCTGCGGCTCGGGTGTGCGGCCGGCCTCCGGATCGGTGATCAGCGCCCGGTACTGGGGACATCGGGCTTCGAGTTCCTCGTGCGTGCCGAGGTCCAGCAGTCGGCCGTGGTCCAGGACCGCGATCCGGTCGGCGAGCTGGAGGGTCGAACGGCGGTGGGCGATCAGCAGGGTGGTGCGGCCGGTCATCACCGAGCGCAGCGCGTCGTGGATCTCCGCCTCGACCTGCGGGTCGACGGCCGAGGTGGCGTCGTCGAGCAGCAGGATCCGGGGGTCGGTGAGGATCGCCCGGGCCAGGGCGATGCGCTGGCGCTGACCCCCGGAGAGGGTCAGGCCCTGCTCCCCGACCTTGGTCTCGTAACCGTCCGGCAGCGCGCGGACGAACTCGTCGGCCTGGGCGGCGCGCGCGGCGGCGACGATCTGTTCGTCGGTGGCGTCCGGGCGGCCGTAGGCGATGTTGGTGCGGACCGACTCGGAGAAGAGGAAGCTCTCCTCGGGCACGATGCCGACGGCGGCACGGACCGAGTCCAGGGTGAGGTCGCGCAGGTCGTGGCCGTAGAGGCGGACAGCGCCACCCGCCGGGTCGTAGAAGCGGGGCACCAGCTGGGCCACCGTCGACTTGCCGGAGCCGGAGGCGCCCACCAGGGCGAGGGTCTCGCCGGGGGCCAGCGCGAGGCTGAGCCCGTGCAGGACCGGGGCGGGGTGCTCGGGGTCGTAGCGGAACTCGACCCGGTCGAACTCCAGGGCGACGTCGGCGGTGCGGGGACCGACGGTGCCGGCCGGGGCATCGCCCGGGCGATCGGCGGCGGTGTCGGCAGGTGGGTCGGCGGGGGTGGTCCCGTCCCGCGTCAGGTCCAGGGTGAGCGCATCCGGGCGCTCCTGGACCAGCGGGCGCTCGTCGATCAGTTGCAGGACCCGCTCGACGCCCGCCCGGGCCTGCTGGCCGACCGTGATGACCATGGTCAGCATCCGCACCGGGCCGGTCATCTGGGCGACGTAGGTGGAGAAGGCGACGAAGGTCCCGAGCGTGACCCGGCCGTCGACGGCCAGCCAGCCGCCGAAGGCCAGCACCGCGACCTGGGCCAGGGCCGGGATCGCCTGCATCGCCGGGTTGTAGCGGGCGTTGAGGCGGATCGACCGGAGCCGGGCGGCGAACAGGTTGCGGGAGACCAGCTCCAGCTTGTCCTGCTCCTGCGCCTCCTGGCCGAAGCCCTTGACCACCCGGACCCCGCCGATCGCGCCGTCCACCACGCCCGCGACGGCGGCCGCCTCCTGCTGGGCGGCCCAGGTGGCCGGGAACAGGCGCTTGCGGCTGCGCACGCTGACCCACCACAGCGCGGGGGCCATGACCACGGCTATCAGGGTCAGCGGCGGGGACAGCCAGACCATCACGCCCAGCGACATCACGAACATCAGCAGGTAGCCGGTCATCATCGGCAGCATCGAGAGCAGGCCGTTGATCAGCTGGAGGTCGGAGGTCGCGCGCCCCACCACCTGGCCGGTGTCCAGGCGGTCCTGGCGGTGGCCGTCGAGCCGGCCGAGCGAGCGGAACAGGTCGCTGCGCATGTCGTGCTGAACGTCGAGGGCCAGTTGGCCGCCGTAGTAGCGGCGGACCTGGGTGCAGCCGAAGACCACGACGGCGGCGATCAGCAGCACCACCGCCCACGGGGTCAGCGAGCGGGAGTGGGCGACGATGACGTCATCGATGATCAGCTTGGTGACCAGCGGCACCAGCGCGGTGACGGCCATGCCGACCAGCGAGGCGCCGAAGGCGAGCAGCAGGCTGCGGCGGGACCGCCAGCTGTAGCCGATCAGGCGGCGCAGCCAGCCGTCGGCCTGGGCGGTCGGGCCCCCGGCGGGGTCCGGGCTCGGGGTGGCGGCCGCCTCCGGCGCGGGACGTGCTTCGGTGGCCCGTGGGCCACCAACGGGGGCCGCCGGGTCGGGGCCGGGGGCCGGTTGGCCGCTCGGGGATTGCTCCACCATGGATCCGTGAGTCTCGGGCATATTTAGGGATGCTAACCATTTCGTCGGGTGGCCGCCACGGCATTTCCGGCCGCGCGAGGCGGTCGGAAGTGACTCCGGTGCGGCCCGGATCGTCCGGTCCGGCGACTGGGCAACAGCTCGCGGCCTGCGGTGATTCCCGACCGAACACAGCTGCGGCCCGACGGTCCGGCCCTTCCCCCAGGGTCACCCGGGAACCCCGCGCGCGCCCAGTGCCCCGGGGGCGGGCAGGCACCGTCCTTTGGACCTAGGGCCCGAGACGGTACCGGCTCGGCGACCCCGGCATCCCCACCGAAAGGGTCGGGGCAGGCGGGAGCGGACAGGAAGGGGGCGGGAAGAGGCGGAAAGAGGCAGGAACGACCGGGCCTACGCGAGCCCGGCCCCCCGGTCGGCACCCGTGGAGTCAGCCGCAGCCACGGAGTCGGCGGCCGCCGCGAAGGCGCCGTGGGCGAGGGTGTGCAGCAGCGCGGCCATGCCGTCGCGCTGCAGGCCGGTGCGCTCGCCCTGGGCCGGATTCGGGCCGACGCTGTGCGGGGTCGAGTTGATCAGCCCGAAGACCGCGTGCACGGCGGCCCGCGCCACGGGCTCCGCGCCGGGATCGGCGAGCGACGGGTGGGCCTGCCGGACCACGTCCACCCACAGCTCGACGTAGCCGCGCTGGAGCCGCCGGACGGTGCGGCGGTCCTCCTCCTTGAGGTTCAGCAGCTCGCGGTCGTGCAGGGTGATCAGGTCACGGTCGTTCAGGGCGAAGTCGACATGGCCGCTGATCAGGGCGTCCAGCGCGGCGGCCGGGCCGTCGCCGCCGCCCGCCCGGCGCCGCCCCTCCTCCAGCAGGCGCTCACTGATGCCGATCAGCAGGTCGGCCAGCATCGCGTCCTTGCCGGCGAAGTGGCGGTAGAGGCCGGGGCCGCTGATGCCGACGGCCTTGCCGATCTCGTCCACTCCCACGCCGAGGAAGCCCCGGGCGGCGAACAGTCGAGCGGCCTCCCGGCGGATCTGGTCGCGGCGTGGGAGCGCGGAGGCTGTGGGGACGTTCGACATGCCGCCCATCGTAGACAGTCGGGTTATCGGCCGTTAACCTGGGCGCGTAAGTTAACGTTAATTAACGTGAGGATCAGGGGCGCACCGTACTCGGCCCGCCCGCCTGCTGCCGAGGGCAAGGGAGCTCTTGGGAATGGTCATCTCAACCACCGGTGCCTCCTCCGGTATCCGGTTCAGCGCGGCGACCGGCACCGCGCCGGCACCGGTTGCCACAGCACCGATCGCCGCAGCGCCGGGAGCCGCCGCTCCGGCACCCCGGCTCGGCACCTCCGCCGACCCGGGCTCCGCGGCGTTCCGGGCCAACACCGAGGCGCACCGGGCCCTGGTCGCCGAACTGCGCGCCAAGCTCGATGCCGCCGCCCTCGGCGGGGGCGCCAAGGCGCGCGCCCGGCACACCTCGCGCGGCAAGCTCCTCCCCCGCGACCGGGTGGACACCCTGCTCGACCCGGCCTCGCCCTTCCTGGAGCTGGCCCTGCTGGCCGCCGACGGGATGTACGACGGGGCGGCGCCCGCGGCCGGGGTGATCGCCGGCATCGGCCGGGTCGCCGGACGCGAGGTGGTGGTGGTCGCCAACGACGCCACCGTCAAGGGCGGCACCTACTACCCGATGACGGTGAAGAAGCACCTGCGCGCCCAGGAGGTCGCGCTGGAGAACCGCCTCCCCTGCATCTACCTGGTGGACTCCGGCGGTGCCTTCCTCCCGATGCAGGACGAGGTCTTCCCGGACCGCGACCACTTCGGCCGGATCTTCTACAACCAGGCCCGGCTGTCGGCCGCAGGCATCCCGCAGATCGCCGCCGTGCTCGGCTCCTGCACGGCCGGCGGCGCGTACGTCCCGGCGATGAGCGACCAGGCGGTGATCGTCCGCAACCAGGGCACGATCTTCCTGGGCGGACCGCCGCTGGTGAAGGCCGCGACCGGCGAGGTGGTCACCGCCGAGGAGCTGGGCGGCGGCGAACTGCACTCCCGCACCTCGGGCGTGACCGACCACCTGGCTGAGGACGACGCCCACGCGCTCTCCATCGTCCGCACCATCGTGTCCGAGCTCGGCCCGCGCACGCCCAGGCCGTGGCCGCTCACCGCGGCCGAGCCGCCGGCCGTCGACCCGGCCGGCCTGTACGGGGCCGTCCCGGTCGACCCGCGCACGCCCTACGACGTGCGCGAGGTGATCGCCCGACTGGTCGACGGCAGCCGCTTCGCCGAGTTCAAGGCCGAGTACGGCGCGACCCTGGTCACCGGCTTCGCCCGGATCCACGGCCACCCGGTCGGCATCGTCGCCAACAACGGCGTGCTGTTCTCCGAGTCGGCCGTCAAGGGCGCCCACTTCATCGAGTTGTGCGACCAGCGCGGCATCCCCCTCCTCTTCCTGCAGAACATCACCGGCTTCATGGTCGGTCGGCAGTACGAGGCGGGCGGCATCGCCAAGCACGGCGCCAAGATGGTCAACGCCGTGGCCTGCACCCGGGTCCCGAAGCTGACCGTGGTGATCGGCGGCTCGTACGGAGCCGGCAACTACTCGATGTGCGGCCGGGCCTACTCACCCCGCTTCCTGTGGATGTGGCCGGGCGCCAAGATCTCCGTGATGGGCGGCGAGCAGGCGGCCTCCGTGCTGGCCACCGTCCGCCGTGACCAGTTGGAGGCGCGCGGCGAGGAGTGGCCGGGCGAGGCGGAGGAGGAGTTCAAGCGCCCGGTCCGCGAGCAGTACGAGCGCCAGGGCAGCGCCTACTACGCCACCGCCCGGCTCTGGGACGACGGCGTGATCGACCCGATGGACACCCGCACCGTCGTCGGCCTCGCCCTCACCGCCTGTGCCAACGCCCCGCTGGCGCCGCCCGCTCCCTTCGGCGTCTTCCGCATGTGACCGCTCCGCAGGTGCTCGCCCCGGGGTGGCCACCCCGGCGCGACCGCCCCGGGGCGAGCACTCCGCCGCCACCACTCCTGTGACCCCGCTCTTCCGGGTGTGACTCCTGCGGCGCCGGTCCGACGACCGGGCCGGCGCCGCAACCGCCCACCGCCACCTCCTCTCTTACGGCTCCCCTCGACCCGGAGGAACGCCTCCCATGTTCGACACAGTTCTGGTCGCCAACCGCGGTGAGATCGCCCTGCGGGTGATCCGCACCCTGCGGCGGCTCGGTGTCCGCTCGGTCGCCGTGTTCAGCGACGCGGACGCCGACGCACCGCACGTCCGCGAGGCCGACGTAGCCGTCCGGCTCGGCCCGGCCGACCGCAGTGACAGCTCGGCCGCCGAGACCTACCTGCGCACCGATCAGATCCTCGCCGCCGCCCGCCGCACCGGCGCCCAGGCCGTCCACCCCGGCTACGGCTTCCTCGCCGAGAACGCCGGCTTCGCCCGCGCCTGCGCCGACGCGGGCCTCGTCTTCATCGGGCCACCTCCCGGTGCGGTCGAGCTGATGGGTGACAAGATCAACGCCAAGGAGGCCGTGCGGACCGCCGGCGTCCCGGTGGTCCCCGGCAGCCAGGCCACCGCGCCCACCGACGAGGACCTCGTCGCCGCCGCCGACGAGATCGGCTACCCCGTCCTGCTCAAGCCCTCCGCCGGTGGTGGCGGAAAGGGCATGCGCCTGGTGCGGGACCCCGCCGAGCTGCCCACCGAGATCGCCGCAGCCCGGCGCGTCGCCCGGACCGCCTTCGGCGACGACACCCTGCTGCTGGAGCGGTGGATCGACCGGCCGCGCCACATCGAGGTGCAGGTGCTCGCCGACGCCAACGGCACCACCGTCCACCTCGGCGAGCGCGAGTGCAGCCTCCAGCGCCGCCACCAGAAACTGATCGAAGAGGCTCCCTCCGTCCTGCTCAATGCCGAGACCCGCGCCGCGATGGGCGCCGCGGCCGTACGCGCCGCCGAGTCCTGCGGCTACACCGGGGCCGGCACCGTGGAGTTCATCGTCCCGGGCATCGACCCGGACGCCCCCGCCTCCGCCGCCGAGGGGGTGCGGGACTTCTTCTTCATGGAGATGAACACCCGCCTCCAGGTCGAGCACCCCGTCACCGAACTCGCCGTCGCCGTCGGTCCGGAATCGGCCCGGCTGGACCTGGTCGAGTGGCAACTGCGCGTCGCCTCGGGCGAGCCGCTCTCCTTCGGCCAGTCCGACGTCTCCTTCCTGGGCCACGCCATCGAGGCCCGCATCTGCGCCGAGGACCCGGAACGGGACTTCCTGCCCACCGGCGGTCGCATCCTCACCCTGGACGAGCCCCGGGGCGAGGGCATCCGCGTCGACTCCGGGGTCGCCCCCGGAACCGTCGTCACCAGCGCCTACGACCCCATGCTCGCCAAGGTCATCGCGTACGGGCCCGACCGCCCGACCGCGCTGCGCCGGCTCCGCGCCGCGCTGGCCGACACCCGCATCCTGGGCGTCACCACCAACACCGGCTTCCTGCGCCGGCTGCTCGCCCACCCCGACGTCGTCGCCGGCCGACTGGACACCGGCCTGGTGGAACAGACGGCCAGGCAGCAGCCGGCCCTGCTCGTCGCACCGCACTCCCCGTCGAACGCGGCAGCCCCGACCGCGGCAGCCCCGACCGCGGCGACCCCGACTGCGGCGACCCCGAGCGCGACCGACACCGCCGACGCTCCGGCACCCGAACCGCCGTCACCTGCCCACCTCCTCTACTACGCGGCCGCGTTGGCACGGCACCTGGACCTCACTCCGGCCGCCGACCCCGGCGGCTGGACCGACCCGTTCTCCCTCCCCTCCGGCTGGCGCCTCGGCGGCACCCCCGCCTGGACCACCCACCGACTCCGGACCCCCGGCCAGGACCCGGTGTCGGTGCGCATCCGTTCGATCACTGCGGGCAACGTAACCGACGCCACTGACAATGCGCCCGGGACCGCCCGCGAGGTGGAGCTCCAGCTGGACGCCGGGCCCGTCCACCGCGCCCGCGCGACCCAGGCGGCCGACCGGCTGAACCTGACCGTCGACGGCCTGCAGACCGCCTTCGCGCTGGCCACCGACGCCACCCCCGGCCTCCCGGCCGGCCCGGTGACCTGGCTCGGCATCGAGGGCGACGCCTGGCCGATGCACGCCTACGACCCGGTCGTCGAGAGCGCCGGCGGTGCCGCCGCGCACCACGGCGCGCTGACCGCGCCGATGCCCGGCACCGTCACGGTCGTCAAGACCACGGCGGGCGAGACGGTCCGCAAGGGCCAGCCCCTGCTCGTGCTGGAGGCCATGAAGATGGAACACGTGATCGCCGCGCCGCACGACGGCGTGGTGGCCGAGCTGCGGGCCACCGCCGGCGCCACCGTCGCGATGGAGGACCTGCTGGTCGTGGTCACCCCGGCCGAGGCGGCCGCCGAGCCCGCGGAGGTGCGGTCATGACGTCCCAGGAGACCCCCGACCCGGGGACCGCCGCCCGCGAGCCCGACGCGCTCGACCTGGGCCTGCCCGACCCGGTCCGCGCCCCCGGCCTGCCCGAGGAGGTCCGGATCCACGAGGTCGGGCCGCGCGACGGGCTGCAGAACGAGAGCTCCCTGGTGCCCGTCGAGGTCAAGGCCGAGTTCATCGGCCGGCTCGCCGCCGCCGGGCTGCGGACCGTCGAGGCGACCAGCTTCGTTCACCCGAAATGGGTACCCCAGCTCGCCGACGCCGAGGAGCTGGTCCCCCGGCTGGCCGGCCTGCCGGAGCGCCACCCCGGTCTGCGGCTGCCGGTGCTGGTCCCCAACGAGCGCGGCCTGGACCGCGCGCTCGCCCACCACGCCACCGACATCGCGGTCTTCGCCAGCGCCACCGAGACCTTCGCCCGGCGCAACCTCAACCGTTCGGCGGACGAGGCCATGTCGATGTTCCGCCCGGTCGTGACCCGGGCCGCCGAGGCCGGGGTCACCGTCCGCGGCTACCTCTCGATGTGCTTCGGCGATCCCTGGGAGGGGCCCGTCCCGGTCGAGCAGGTGGTCCGCTACGGCGTCCAACTGCTGGAGATGGGCTGCGCCGAGCTGAGCCTCGGCGACACCATCGGCGTGGCCACCCCCGGCCAGGTCGGCGCCCTGCTGGCCGGGTTCGCGAAGGCCGGCGTGCCCGTCGGCCGGATCGCCGTGCACTTCCACGACACCTACGGCCAAGCGCTCAGCAACACCCTGGCGGCGCTGCGCGAGGGCGTCACCACGGTGGACGCCTCGGCGGGCGGACTGGGCGGCTGCCCGTACGCGAAGAGCGCCACCGGGAACCTGGCCACCGAGGACCTGGTGTGGATGCTGCACGGGCTCGGCATCCGGACCGGCGTCGACCTGCGCGCACTGGTCGCGACCAGCGGCTGGATGGCCGGCCGGCTCGGCCGCCCGAGCCCCTCCCGCACCGTCCAGGCGCTGCTCGGCTCCACCCGGGGCTGACCGGCCCCGCCCGACGTCCCGGCGCCGGCCGCCCGATCGGTCCGGCCGGCGCCACCGCACCGCGTTCATCCGTCAACCACACCGTGCGACCGTCACACCGTCAGACGGACGACGGTCATCCCGCTCATGCCCGCGGCCACCCCGGCCGGGCACCAGGAGGATCAGATGCTCGACCACCGGCTCAGCAGCGAGTACGAGGAACTGCGGCGCACCGTCGCGGAGTTCGCCCAGGACGTGGTGGCGCCGAAGATCGGCGAGTTCTACGAGCGGGAGGAGTTCCCCTACGAGATCGTCCGCGAGATGGGGCGGATGGGCCTGTTCGGCCTGCCCTTCCCGGAGGAGTACGGCGGCATGGGCGGCGACTACTTCGCCCTCGGCCTCGCCCTGGAGGAACTCGCCCGCGTGGACTCCTCGGTGGCGATCACCCTGGAGGCCGCCGTCTCGCTCGGCGCGATGCCGATCTACCGCTTCGGCACCGAGGAGCAGAAGCGCGAGTGGCTGCCCCGGCTGACCTCCGGCGAACTCCTCGGCGCCTTCGGCCTCACCGAGCCGGAGGGCGGCTCGGACGCCGGGGCCACCCGCACCACCGCCCGCTACGACGAGGCCACCGACGAGTGGGTCATCAACGGGACCAAGTGCTTCATCACCAACTCCGGCACCGACATCACCGGTCTGGTCACCGTCACCGCGCTCACCGAACCGATCGCTCGTTCGAGTGAAGAAGGCGAATTCCGCTCGCCCGTGCGGGAGATCTCGTCCATCATCGTGCCCACCGGGACCCCGGGGTTCCAGGTCTCGAAGAAGTACTCGAAGGTCGGGTGGAACGCATCCGACACCCGCGAACTGTCCTTCACCGACTGCCGCGTCCCCGCGGCCAACCTGCTGGGCGAGCGTGGCCGAGGCTACGCCCAGTTCCTGCGGATCCTCGACGAGGGCCGCATCGCGATCGCGGCCCTGGCCACCGGCCTGGCCCAGGGCTGCGTCGACGAGTCCGTCAAGTACGCCGGCACCCGCCGGGCCTTCGGCCGCCCGATCGGTGCCAACCAGGCCATCCAGTTCAAGCTCGCCGACATGGAGCTGCGCGCCCACACCTCCCGCCTGGCCTGGCGGGACGCCGCTTCCCGGCTGCTGCACGGTGAACCGTTCAAGAAGGAGGCCGCGATCGCGAAGCTGTACTCGTCCGAGGCCGCCGTCGACAACGCCCGCGAGGCGACCCAGATCCACGGCGGGTACGGCTTCATGAACGAGTTCCCGGTCGCCCGCTTCTGGCGCGACTGCAAGATTCTCGAGATCGGGGAGGGCACGTCCGAAGTCCAGCGCATGCTCATCGCCCGGCAGCTCGGCGTCACGTCGTGACGATCGGCACCTGACCGTCGACTCCTGACGGCCGGCTTCCGGTGGTCACCCCGGGAGCCGGGCCCACCGGGCCAACCCACCGCTCCACAAGGGCTGTTGAGGAGCACACCGCGACGGCGGGAACCGCCGCCGCGGAGGCTCCGCGGCAGCCGGAAGTCCTCAAGGGATCACGATCACCGGGCGGTTGGCCCGCCGCGCCAGCCGCCCGGAGACCGAGCCGAAGATCTTGCCGAGCAGGCCGTGCGTCGTGCCGACGACGATCGCGTCGGCGGCGTACTCGCGGCCGACCTCCTCGATCTCGTGGCAGATGTCGCCGCCCCGCTCGATCAGGACCCACGGCACCCCCGCGAGGAAGTCCGCGCAGGCGAGTTCCAGGCCGAGGACCTCCGTGCGGTGGTCCGGGAGATCGACGAAGACGGGAGGTTCACAGCCCGCCCAGACCGTGGCGGGCAGGCGGTTGGCGACGTGCACGATCACCAGGCCGCACTGCGACCGGCGGGCCATGCCGACGGCGTAGGCGAGGGCGCGCTCGCTCGACAACGAGCCGTCGAAGCCCACCACGACGCCGTGCTGGAACACCGGATCGAGGGAGCGCCCGGGCGCGTCCGACGCCGACGGCTCGGTGTTCCCGCCGAGCGGACCGGACGCGGTGTCCGGACGTTCGGCACCGGGGCCGGGGCGGCCCGTCACCGGAGGCCCCGCGGGCCCGGCCGGATGCCCGTCACGGCGCTGGCGCGGTCCGGGGCGGTCGCGCCGGGCGAGGCTGCCGCGCCGGAGGCTGCGCAGGGCGCGCACCAGGGCGTGGGGTTCGACCCGCTCAGGGCTCGCGGCTGCGGGCCGCGCCGTGCCGACGGCAGCTGCCCGCCCACCGTCCGGCCCGCCGTCGGGGTGGGCCGAACCGTCGGCCCGGCCGCCGCCGTCGGGGCCGGAACCGACACCAGGGCCGGAACCGACACCGGGGCCGGTACTGCCCTCCGCATGCTCTTCGGGCTGCCCGCCCGGCAGTTCGCCGCGCTGTTCGCCGATGCGTCGGTCATCGGGCTCGGCGACACCTGGCTCGACGCGCCCGTCGCGGGCGTCGTCAAGCTCGTCGTCATGCTCGTCGGCGCGGTCGTCCGGGCGCTCGTCGAGCTGCCCGCCGGACGGGTCGAGGTGGGTGCGGGCGCCGTCTCCCCGGGGCCCTGCGCCCGCACTGCGGGGCGCGTCCGGTTCGACCGGTCGGGAAGGCTCAAAACCAGCCATGGCTCACGGCTCTTCAAGGGAGAGGGGCCGACAGGAGAGGAGGACAACGCTGCCCGGGCAGCAGGCCCGCCCACGGGATGACGTCGGTCTGCGACGCGCAGCACCGTATGTGACCTGTTCCTTTCAGAGTACGACGAGCATGGGGCCCAGCCCAGCGGCGAAGCCCCGGAGCGACGTTGTTCCCGCGAAAGGAGGATGCGCCCGCCGTGGCAGTGCGCCCTGCCCGCAGGCGATCGCGCCCCCTCCAGAACGGAGGTTCTAAGGAGCTTGACGGAGCGGACCCAGAGGCGCAACAGGCCCGCCGGACACCGTGACCGGACTGTCATGGATTGGCGACGATCCGTTGCGGAATGTCGCCAACCGTTACGTCCCACGGGCCCCGGCCTGCTCACCGGCCCGCCCGGGCCCGCCCCGTCCATCCGGCGTCCGGGTCCTTTCAGCCACTTCGTACGGCTTCGCGACGCGGTCTGGCATTTGCCAGGTGCATGGGCCGGGCCGCTGGCACCATGCTCGGCATGGGCCTGCTCCTGTTCGACCTCGACAACACGCTGCTCCCCCGGGACGCCGCCTTCCGGGCCTGGGCTCAGGACTTCCTGTCCGAACACCAGCTGCCGCCCGGGGACCTCGGCTGGTTCGTCACCCTCGACGGGAGCGGCTACGTGCCGCGCAGCACCGTACTGTCGGCGGTCCGGCGCCGCTACGGCCTGGACGCCTCGGTGGAGTTCCTGCTCGCGCACTTCCGACGCGGCATCAACTCGCACATCCAGTGCCCGCCCCGGACGGTGGAGGCGCTGCGGACCGCGCGGGCGGCCGGGTGGACCCTCGGCATCGTCTCCAACGGCGGCACCCGGCCGCAGTTGGAGAAGATCCGGCGGACCGGGCTGGGGCCACTGGTCGACGGCTGGGTGATCTCGGAGGAGGCCGACTGCGTCAAACCGGATCCGCTGATCTTCGAGATAGCCGCCCGGCGGTGCGGCATCCGGCCGACCGGGGACTGGACGGCGCACACCTGGATGGTCGGGGACCACGCGCCCGCCGACATCGCCGGCGCCGAACTGGCCGGGCTGCGCAGCGTCTGGCTGCACCACGGGCGGCCGTGGGCGGAGAGCGGCTACCGGCCGACGTTGAAGGCGGCCGGGATCCCGGAGGCCGTGGGCCTGGTGCTGTCCGCGCGCACCGCACCCTCCGCGCGTGCGGGCGCCCGGGCGGGGGCGCGCGCGAGTGGGCCCGGGCGACAGCAGGCGGCCACCGTGCCCGCCCGCACGACGGCGCAACTCGGCGCACGGACCGGCGCACGTGTGGGGGTGACCGCCCTGGAGGGTCCGAGTGCGCCCGTTCCCGCGAGCGCCGGGACGGCCGGCGCCCCGGCTTCCGGAGCCGGGTCCGGTGTCCGAAACCGATCAGGCGGGTTTGCCGCGATCGCCGATGGCCTCCAACACCCGGGAGCACACCGGAGGTCGGACGCCGGGGCTGCCGGCGACCTGCGGACGGACACCGGGGCGGAGCCGGGCGCGCACCGCGACCGGTCGTTCGCGCCGGGGCGGCCAACCCCCCTCCGCGCCGCGGCCGGTGGGGCAGGTGGAGCCGAAGGTGCTGGTGGGACGGGTGGTACGGGGAGTACGGGTGGGGCGAGGCCCGCCCGTACGGTGTTCGCCGCGGCGCCCGGCGCCGCGAGGACCTCTCCGGCCGCCGCAGCCATTCCGACCGCCGTTCCGACCGTCCCCGCCGTTCCGACCGTCCCCGCCGCCGTCGCCCCAGGCGCCGCCGTGCCCGTCGCTGCCGTGCCGACCGGGCCCGCGCTCGACCGCGTGCTCGGCCCCGGAATCGGCCCCGGGATCGGCCCCGCGCCCGCCGCCGCAGCGGTTGTTGCAGCAGTCGTTGCAGCGGTCGCCGGGTAGCGTGGGCCCGCAGGTCAGCCTCCCGGCGAGGTCCTGGTCCACCAGCAGGTCCGGCCCCGTCCGGCGAACCCGAGCTTGCGGTACAGCGGTTCGCCGACCGAGGTGGCGACCAGGGTGGCCGGGCGGTCCGGGTGGGCGCGGGTCAGCGCGGCCTCCAGCACGGCCCGGGCCACGCCCCTTCCGCGCTGGTCGGGCAAGGTGGCCACCCAGTACACCCCGGTGGTGGTGCCGTCGTCGTAGGTGAGGCAGGCACCGGCCGGTGCGCCGTCGACGCGGCCGAGCCAGGCCCGACAGCCGGGTTCGGCGAGCAGCCGCTCCGGGAGGGCTTCGCCGCGGGTCCAGGGCTGTCGGGCGGGTAGCGGGAAACCGTCCACGACGGTGCGTTCCACCAGTGCGAGGGCGTTGCCGTCCCGTGCCTCATCAACCGTCAGGACGGCGCCGTCGTGCGCCGTCGAGACAAGGGGCAGCCCGACGTCCGAACCGTCGGCGACCGAGCCGTCGAGCACCGGGCCGTCGAGCACCGAGTCGTCGACTGTCGTACCGTCGGCGGTCGCACCGTCGACCGGTCCGGGCTCCCGGGCCATCACCGGCATGAGCGGCATCCGGACGGCTCCCAGGTGGGTCAGGTCGAGCCCTCCGTACGGGTCCTCCAGAGTGAAGCGAATGGTGCTCCACTCGGCCTGGAGCTCGGCCAACTGCCGCACCATTTCGGCTGGTTCGGCGTAGGGACGGGTGATCACGAAGCGCTGGGAGTCGTCCGGGGTGCGGGCGCAGCGGACGGCCGTGAGGCCTGGTCGGACGCGGGTGTGCCAGCCGTGCGCACGGGCTTGGGCGAGCCAGAAGGCGGCGGCGTTGTCGTTGGCCTGTTCGAGCCGGCGGTCGGTGTTCACGGCAGGAACCTAGCCGGGCCGCAGGGGTAACGGTCCGCCCGTCCTGGCACTGGCCGGATGAAGCCCGGGAGGCGCACGGACGGTACCCGTGCGCCCTCCCGTGCACCGCCGATTTTCGGTCAATTTCGCGCCGCGTGCTCCCCCTTGGGCAAATCCGCAGCCCAGACCCGCCGGCCGGGCGCCCGGGAGCCGGACACCCCAGGAACCGTCCTGCGACAACCAGCCACCGTTGCACCGGCCCTCTTCCCAGAAGGGTCGACGGGTGCCACGCTTCGTGATCGAATGCATCACGCCAAATTGCCATGTCGACATAGCGTCGGATGGTGAACTTGTCACAACGGCAACGGTCCACCCGATAGATTTCGATCTTGGCCAGCAGTGCCGCACCACCCACACCACACCACCGAGGGGGCTTGAGCGCCTTGAGCAGGGTGAGCAGGAGCGACGCGGGTCCTGACAGCGGCCAGGCGCCGGCCGGCCCGGCGAGTCGGCCCGTGAGAAGCACCGGCACCTCCGCGATCGCCGCCACCACCCGCGCCTCCGGCATCCCGAGCCCCTCGGGCCCCGCCTCGCACTCCCCCTATCCCCCCGTGTCGTCCGCGGCCCCCGGCCACTCCCCGGCCGAGCACGGCGGCCCCACCCACGGCGGCCCGACCCCGTACGGTACGCAGCCGGCACAGGGCGGACACCAGAGCGGGCACCCGGGCGGACATCAGGGCGGACACCCGGGTGGCTACCCGAACCCAGCCGGACAGCCCGTCAGCCGAGGCGCCGTCAATCCGGGCCAGGGCGCGGCGCACGGACCCGGCCACGGCGCGGCGTACGGACCCGGCTACGGCGCGGCGTACGGCGCGGGCCAGCCCCACGGCGGCCCCGCGCAGCCCTACGGCGACTACCCGGGCCACCCCGGCCACCCGGCCCACCCCGCCACCGGCGCGGCCCCGGGGCTGAACGGCTCCGGCGCCGGCCCGCTCGGCGGCGGCCTGGCCCTGGGCGCCGCCCCCGGCCACGGCCCGCTGGGCCACGGCTCCCCGGGCGGCAACGGCTCCGCGAACGCGCTGGCGACCATCGGCTCCCCTCGCAAGCTGTCCGGTCGGCGCCGCCGGGAGACCGTCGCGGTGCTGATCTTCGGCGGCGCACCGATCTTCGAGAGCTCGATCCCGCTCTCCGTCTTCGGCGTGGACCGCCAGGACGCCGGAGTGCCCCGCTACCGACTCCTGGTCTGCGCCGGGGAGGAGGGACCGCTGGCCACCACGGGCGGCCTGACCCTCTCCGCGCCGTACGGCCTGGAGGCGCTCGCCCGGGCCGGCACGATCGTCGTACCGGCCTGGCGCTCGATCTCCCAGCCGCCCCCGGTCGAGGCGATCACCGCCCTGCGCAAGGCCCACCACGAGGGCGCGCGGATCATCGGGCTCTGCACCGGTGCGTTCGTGCTCGCCGCGGCCGGACTGCTGGACGGCCGCCCGGCGACCACCCACTGGATGTACGCGCCGACCCTGGCCAAGCGGTACCCGCGGGTGCACGTGGACCCGCGCGAGCTGTTCGTGGACGACGGCGACGTGCTGACCTCGGCCGGCACCGCCGCCGGCATCGACCTGTGCCTGCACGTGGTGCGCAGCGACCACGGCGCCGAGGCCGCCAACGCGCTGGCCCGCCGCCTGGTGGTGCCCAGTCGCCGCAGCGGCGGCGGACAGGCCCAGTACATCGATCAGTCTTTACCGGAGGAGATCGGCAACGACCCGTTGGCCGAGGTGGTCACCTGGGCGCTGGAGAACCTCAACCAGCAGTTCGACGTCGAGGTGCTGGCGGCCCGTGCCTACATGAGCCGGCGCACCTTCGACCGCCGCTTCCGCACGCTCACCGGCAGTGCGCCGCTGCAGTGGCTGATCACCCAGCGGGTGCTCCAGGCGCAGCGGCTGCTGGAGACGTCGGAGCTGTCGGTGGACGACGTGGCGCGCCGGTGCGGGTTCCGGTCGCCGGTCGCGCTGCGCGGGCACTTCCGCCGTCAGCTCGGGGTCTCCCCGGCCGCGTACCGGACCAGCTACCGGGCACGCCGCCCCGGGCAGCAGACGCCGACCCCGGCGGCCGACATCCGGCTGCCCGGCGCCCTGTCGCACGCGGCGGCCGCGGCGGGCGGCGGGCTGTTCGGCGGCGCGGGGCACGGCGGGCCGCAGGGCCACCCGTACCCGGCCGGTCCGGGCGCCCAGGGCCAGGCCGGCCAGCCGGGCCAGCACGGGCAGCCGGTCGGGCACGGACAGCAGGTGCCGCACGGACAGGCCGGTCCGTACGGTCCGGGGCAGGCCGGGACGCCGGCCGCCCAGGGCTTCCACGGCCGGGCGGGCCAGCCGTACCCGCACCAGCAGGCCGCGCAGCAACCGCACCCCGGGCAGCAGGGTGCGGCGCGCGGTCCGGTGCGGTCGCCGCTGGTGCCGCCGCAGGCCGGTCCGGGTGCGGGGCGTCCGCCGCGCACCGCCGAGCACGCGGCGGCCGAGGACGGCCACCCCCAGCCGGGGGCGCGCGGGCAGGGCCAGGGGCACCGCAGCGCGGACGGGCGGCCCGGCGACGAGCCGGGCGCGGCCGGACGGGCGCACGGTGCGCCGGGCGGCCGGGTTCCGACGGGTGCCGCCGGTCAGCCGGCGGCCGGGGCGGCGGAGCTCCGGGGCCGGCAGGCGCGGGCTCCGCAGGTCCGCGCACCGGGCGCCCGGGCGACCGCGGCGGACGGGGCGCGGACGGCGCGCGAGGCCCGGCCCGGGCGGGACGGCCACGCGGTCCGTACCGGCCGGGAGGGCGAGCGTCCGGACGGCCCCGGCACGCACGACGGGGCGGAGGAGCACCAGGCCGACGGCTGCGCTCCGGCCCCCCGGTCGGCTCCTCCGGTCCCCGCGGCGCGTGATCGCGCCGTAGGGTGAGTTGCGTGAATGACCGTTTGGTATGGATCGACTGTGAAATGACCGGCCTCGACCTCGACCGGGACGCCCTGGTCGAGGTCGCGGTGCTGGTGACGGACTCCGAGCTGAACATCCTCGGCGAGGGCGTGGACGTCATCATCCGCCCCCCGGCGGAGGCCCTGGCGAACATGCCGGAGGTGGTGCGCGCGATGCACACCTCCTCCGGCCTGTTGGAGGAGCTGGAGCAGGGCGTGACCCTGGCCGAGGCCGAGGAGCGGGTCCTGGCGTACGTGCGCGAGCACGTGCCGGAGGCCGGGAAGACGCCGCTGTGCGGCAACTCGGTGGCCACCGACCGCGGCTTCCTCGCCCGGGACATGCCGGCCCTGGAGAAGCACCTGCACTACCGGATCGTGGACGTCTCCTCGATCAAGGAGCTGGCCCGCCGCTGGTACCCGAAGGCGTACTACAACAGCCCGCCGAAGGGCGGGAACCACCGGGCGCTCGCGGACATCCGCGAGAGCATCGACGAACTGCGCTACTACCGCGAGGCGGTGTTCGTGCCGCAGCCCGGCCCGGACGCCGAGACGGCCCGCGGGATCGCGGAGAAGTACCGGGCCGCGACCGACTGACCGGGACTGCGCGGGGTCGGAGGGGGTGCCGTCGTTCGCCGGGACGAAACCCTGGCGCGAGCACCCTCTCGGATCCTGTAGAGTTCTTCCTGTCGGAACGGGAACGCGAGAGCGGGAACGGACCGGACAGATGGTGGGTGTAGCTCAGTTGGTAGAGCACCTGGTTGTGGTCCAGGTGGCCGCGGGTTCGAGTCCCGTCACTCACCCCAGAACCTGAGGGGCCGATCTCTTCAAGAGATCGGCCCCTCAGGCGTTTTCGCGTTCCGCCACACATTTCCGACATGTTCTCCGGCGTGTTCTCCGACGCATTCCCAGGCGTCTCCGGCGTGTTCTCCGACGCATTCCCACGCGCCTCCGACGTGTTCTCCGATCGGGCGCGGGCTCAGTTGTGCCCGGCGGCCCGGGTTTTCCGGTCGGCCCCTGCCGCAACAAGCTACCGGCTAGTAACATCGTCGCCATGACCACTCCTTCGATCGGCCAGATGCTCGACGCCACCGTGCCGATGGCGCACACCCTCAAGCTCGAGTACCTGGAGACCACCCCGGACCGCGCCGTGCTCCGGCTGCCCGACCAGCCCGCGTACCACAACCACGTCGGCGGCCCGCACGCCGGCGCGATGTTCACCCTCGCCGAGTCCGCCAGCGGCTGCATCGTGCTGGCCGCCTTCGGGGACCAGCTGTCCCGGGCCGTGCCGCTCGCCGTGAACGCCGAGATCGCCTACAAGAAGCTGGCGATGGGCGAGGTCACCGCCACCGCCGTGCTCGGCCGCCCGGCCGCCGAGGTGGTCGCCGAGCTGGACGCCGGCGGCCGCCCCGAGTTCCCGGTCACCGTCGAGATCACCCGCGCCGACGGCGCCGTCACCGGTGTGATGACGGTCACCTGGACCCTGCGTCCCAACTCCTGACCGCCGCGCGGTCGGTGGCCCCGGGAACAGCACCCCGGGGCCACCTGTGCGATGACTGTCCGTGACGGTGGCCGTGACCTCACCGCCCGCCCGCTCGTTCTCAACTCACGTGCGAGCCAATCACGCGACCGAGCCCCAGGAAACCGCCGCCCGCGGCGTCGCCGGAGCGCGGCGAGCGGCCGCCCGGTGGCTGCCCCGCCCGCGCACCGTCGCCGCCGGTGGGGCCCTGCTCGCCCAGCTCTGGGGCGTCGGCGCCCCCGGTGCGTACGCGGCCACCGCCGAATCCCCGTCCGAGCAGCCCCGACCAGCCGTCCGCCGGGCCGTGCACGGCGGGCCGGCGCTCGACGGGCCGTCAGCCGTCCGCCCGGTCGGCCCGGGGCAGCACGGCGTCGCGGACCCCGGCCGCTCGCCCGGGCCGGTCGGCGGACCGACCGGCAGTGAGCCGAGCGGTGGCGGACCGACCGGCGGTGAACGGACCAGCGGCGCACGGACCAATGGTGCCCGGGCCAATGGCGCACGGGCCGGCGGCGAACCGGCGGACGGACCGTCCGACGCGGCCACCGGGGTGGTCGGCGGCGTCCTCCAGGAGCGCATCCGGGCCGGCGGCCTCCCGCTGCCCGGCCAGGGCGCCGCCGTCCCCGACGCCTTCGCCCTCGCCTCCGGTCTGCTCGGCGGTGTCCCCGCCCAGGGCCGCCCCTCCGGCGCGCGCGCCTCCCGCGAGGGCGAACCGGCCGCACTGCCGGTCGTCCCCCGCCCCCGGTCCGGCCCCACCACCGGCACCGACGACCCGAACAGTCCGGCCCGTCCCGGGGCGGCCGGGACGCTTCTCGTCCGGGAGGCCGCGACGCACGAGGGACCGGGCTCGACGGAACCCGCCGCAACGGCCGGTACGGCGGCCCCCACGGCGACCCCGACCACCCCCGCTGGCCCCGGGACGCCGGAGGCCCTCGCCCTCGCCGACACCGCGACCGTGACCGCCGCAGAGGACGGCACCGCCACCGCGACCGCCGTACTGGCCCCGATCGCCGCCGGGCTGCTGCTCACCGGTGCGGCGATGTTCAAGCACCGCGGACTGCCGCGCGGGCACTGAGCCGCCCCCGGCGGCACCGGACCAGGAGCCGGGCTCAGAACTCAGAACCCAGAACTCAGAACTCAGAGCTCAGAGCTCAGAGCTGATGCCTCGGAGCTGAGTGCTCAGGGCCCAGTTCCACCGCCAGCAGCGGGAGTTCACGCCCGGGTATCGAGCCGGACGGCGTGCTGCCGATCCGGACGGCGCCCATCGCCAGGTAGAAGGGCTCGGCGTTCGGGTCGGCGTCGATGGTGAAGCGGCGCAGGCCGACGGCCCGGGCCCGGTCGCGGACCCGCTCGAACAGGGCCCGGCCGACGCCGCGGCCGATCCGGTCCGGCTCCACGTAGAGCATGTCCAGCTCGCCGGACGGCGTGCTGCCGGTCAGGGCGGCGAACCCCAGCACCCGGGCGCCCTCCTCGGCCACCAGCGTCGAGGCCCGTTCGACGGCGGCCGCGTCCAGGGTCAACTCCTCCCGGCAGGCGGCCATGAAGGCCTCGTCGTAACCCCAGTGCGCCTTGGCCCGCAGGGCGATGGCGGTGAGCAGCTCCGCCTCGTCCGGACGGGCGGATCGGATGCGCATGCGGCCCCCTCGCGTCGACTGCCGGTCGGCTGCGGCCAGTGTGCGCCGCAACCGGACCGCACACCAACGGATTTACCGCGCGGCGGCCCGCACCGGGCCCGTCGGCGCTGCCGGCACAGTCGGCACGGCCGGCACAACCGGCACGGCTCGCACAACCGGCACAACCAGCAGCACCGTCACCGGAAGACGCCCGGCGGCGGCGCCGGGGAGGGCGCCGCGGTGGCGTCCGTGGCGGGGGTGGCGCCGGCCGTGAAGTCGGCCAGGGCGCGGCCGTGTTCGACCCGGCCGAGGGAGGCGTCGGAGGCGACCCGGCGGGTCAGGTCGGCGATCGGGAGCGGGGCGTGGGCGGCGGCCAGGATGAGGTTCCCGAAGCGCTTGCCGCGCAGCACGGCCGGGTCTGCGGTGAGGACCAGTTCGGGGAAGACCGCGCCGAGGGTGGCGACCTGGGAGCGGGCGAAGGGCAGCGCGCCGCCGTCGGCGATGTTGGCGGCGTACCAGCCGCCCGGGGCGAGGGCGCGGGCCGCCAGGGTGGTGAACTCGACGGTGGTGCAGTGGGCCGGGGTGCGGGCGCCGGAGAAGACGTCGGTGATGACCAGGTCGACGCTGCCCTCGGGGGTGCGTTCCAGCACGCCGCGGGCGTCCCCGCCGCGCACCTTGATCTGCCAGCCGCGCTCCAGCGGGAGTTCGGCGCGGACGAGTTCGGTGAGCGCGGTGTCGATCTCGGCGACCTGCTGGCGCGAGCGCGGCCGGGTGGCGGCCACGTAGCGGGCCAGGGTGAGCGCGCCGCCGCCCAGGTGCAGGACGGTCAGCGGACGGCCGGGCGGCGCGACCAGGTCGATCAGGTGGCCGAGCCGGCGCTGGTACTCGAAGCCCAGGTGGGTGGGGTCGGCGAGGTCGACCAGGGACTGCGGGGCGCCGTCGACCAGCAGCGTCCAGGCGTGCGGACGGTCGCGGTCGGGGCGCAGTTCGGCCAGGCCGGAGCCGACCTGGCGGGTCAGCGGGCCCTGGGCGTGGGTGCGGCCGTCCGCGCCGGTGGCGAGCGCCGGTTCGGGGCTGCGCGCGGCCCTGTTGCTTCGTCCCATGGAGGCCATTATCGCCGGACGGCGACATGGGCGGGTGTCCCGGGCAGGTGCCCGTCGAGAAGGCGCACCCCTGGTCAGGGGCGTGCCACGGGGATCCGGTCGGAGGCGTACGGGCCCGGCCGGATCCGCGCGGCACGCCGCTAGAACGGGCCGAGGCCGCCGGCGGTGAGCGTGCAGGCGGCCTCGCAGAGGGCGGAGCGGAGCACCCAGGCGTCGGTGGGACGGGTGGCGCGGCCGGTTCCGGAGGGCGGGATCACCCAGCGCGGGTCGGTGGCGCCGGGTACCAGGGCGCCGGCCGTACAGGAGCTGCCGGGCAGGTGCCAGGTCTCCCAGGTGCCGGCCGGGACGAGGAAGGAGACGGTGCTGCCGTTGCGGCTCTGCAGGACGGCCCCGCAGGCGCGGCGCAGCCTGAGGATGTCGACGGCCTCCAGGCCGTGCCGCAGGGCGACCGTCACCGTGTCGCAGCCGGTGAGGAGGGTGTCCTCGGCCGGGACGACGGCGTCCCGGCGCAGTCCGCCGCAGGAGCCCCGGCCGCCCTCGACCGGGCCCCGGCCGGGGAACCGGTCGTCGGCGGGGTCGGGGAGCAGGGCGGGGACGGCGGCGGCGAGCACGCCCCCGGCGACGGGTCGGTACTGCGGCAGTCCGGTGGCCATCATGGGCCCTCCTGTACCTCGTCGGTTCGGAAGCGCTGCCGCCGGGTGTGGGGCCGCGGGGGCTTGGACGGGCCGGGGGGACGGCCTGGGCTTCCACGTATCAGGACAACGCCGCGGGACCGCCGGAGGCCACGGGGCGCATTACAGCAAGGCATGGCATTTCATGGCGGATATCCGACAACAATGCCCGCTTTGCACCGAATTGATGGCATATGCCGCGCGAACCCCACGTGTCCGACCGGTGACTCCGAGTACTCTCGGCGCCATGGCAGCCACCCCACCGGCCGAGCCGAACCGACCGTCCCCCAACACCGTGATGCGCGCACTGCGCGGCGACCGCTCACCGGGCGAGTTCGCCATGGCCGTCCGCCGCGCAGCCCGCGAGATCGGCGAGCACGTGTCCTGCGACGCCCGCTACGTCGGACGGGTCGAGTCCGGTGAGATCCGCTGCCCCAACTACGCCTACGAGCGGGTGTTCCGGCACATGTGGCCGGGGCGCACGCTCACCGACCTCGGCTTCGCCCCGCGCACCGCCGTCCGCCGCCGCTCGGCGGACGGCGGCGGGACGGCCGCCGGGGCGGCCGCGCTCCACCTCCCGGTCCATCAACCGTTCCCGCCCCTGCCCGCCCCGCGCTCACCACTCTCCACTCGACTCCCGTACGCTGCCTCGCCGTACGCGGATCCAGCCGCTCCGGACGGGCCCCCGTGGCCGATGGCCGGCGCGGTGCCCAGGGGGCCCGATGGATCGCCCTATCCCGACGAGGAGAACGACGACGTGCGTCGCCGTACGTTCCTGGCCGGCGGCACGACCGCGCTGGCCACCGTGATCGGCATCGACCGGCCGGCCGCCGCCGGCCCGGTCACCCCTGCCGTCACCGCCACCGGCCCCGGCTTCGGCCCGGCGCCCGGCCGATCCGCCTTCCCCGGTGCGGAGTTCACCGCGCCCGCACTGCACGGCGCCGGTCCGCTGGTGCCCGGGCGGCCCGGGCCGGTGCCGCCGCTGCGCAAGGTCGGCGCCGCCGAGGTGTTCGGCGTCGAACAGGCCGTCCGGGACATCAGACTGGCCGACGACGCCCACGGGGCGGACGCCCTGTACGAACTCGCCGGGCAGTCCCTGCGCACCGCCTACGTCCTGCTCAACGAGGGCGAGTACAGCGCCGAGACCGAGCGCCGGCTCCAGGCCGGGGCCGGCGAACTGGCCATCTCGGTGGGCTGGTTGGCGCACGACTCGAACCGGCTGGCGGACGCCCGCTCGTTCTACGCCGAGGCGCTCGCCACCGCCCGGATGGCCGGGGACTCCGCCCTGGAGGCGCACGTCTTCTGCAACAGCGCCTTCCTCGCCCGGGACGCCGGACGCCCGCGCGAGGCGCTGCGCGCCGCGCAGGCCGGGCAGGCCGCCGCCCGGGAGCTGGACTCCGCCCGGCTGCTCGCCCTGCTCGCCATGCGCGAGGCCGGCGCCTGGGCCGTGCTGCGGGACCGCTCCGGCTGCGAACGCGCGATCGGCCGGGCCTACGCGCTGTTCGACCGGGGGCCGTCGGAGACCGACCCGGAGTGGATGTCCTTCTTCGGCGAGGCGGAGATCGCGGGGCTGCAGTCGCAGTGCTGGTCCGCCCTGGAGGACTGGGACCGGGCCAGCGAGCAGGCCGCGCTGGCCATAGCGCTGCAGGAGCCGCACTTCGTCCGCAACCGGGTGCTGTACACCGCGGAACTGGCCCACGACCGGCTCGGCCGGGGGGACTTGGCGGGGGCGGCGCACCACGGCTCGGCCGCCGTCGCGCTGTTCGGCGAGGTCCGCTCGGCCCGGATCCGCAGCATGCTGGCGGACACCGCGGGGCGGCTGCGGCAGCACGCCTCGGTCGCCGAGGTCCGCCGCTTCCTGATCGGCTACGACCGGGCCGCGGCGGCCTGAGCGGACCGACGACCGTCGCGACGGATCGTCAACACCGGCCTCAGTGGCCCGTGTTCAGCCCCTCCAGGTGGGACAGGTCGTTCCAGATCTCCACCGCCGGGGCGCCGTACTCCCAGGACAGCACGCACAGCGCCGCCGTACCGAGCTTGAACCGCTGGGCGAACTCGGGCGGCAGGCCCAGCCAGCGGGCGGCCAGGATGCGCAGCAGGTGGCCGTGCGCGAACAGCACGACGTCCCGGTCGGCGCAGTGCATCTCGGTGGTGTCCGACTCCGGGACGCCGTGCTCCGAGTTGAGTTCGGCCAGGAAGGAGTCCACCCGGGCGGCGACCTCGGAGAGCTTCTCGCCGCCGGGCACCCCGTCGCGCCAGATCAGCCAGCCGGGGTGGTCGGTGGCCCGGATGTCGGCGCCGGTGCGGCCCTCGTACTGGCCGTAGTCCCACTCCAGCAGTTCGGGGCGGTCGACCGCGCGGTCGCCGAACCCGGCCAGCGCGCAGGTCTCCTTCGCGCGGCCGAGCGGGCTGGTGTAGACGAGCGCGTCCGGCAGGCCGTTCCAGGGGGCCTCGGCGAGCCGGGCGCCGAGCGCCCGGGCCATCGCCCGGCCCTCCTCGGTCAGCGGGATGTCGGTGCGGCCGGTGTGGCGGCCGGTGGCCGACCACTCGGTCTCACCGTGGCGGACCAGCACGATTCGGGCGGGCATGGCAGGCTCCTCGCAACGGGGCGGTCAACGGTCGGTCTCACCCTTGAGCACCGGGCTCCATGATCCCCCACCGGCACGGCGGCCACGATCGCGGGCCCCGGCCGCCCCGCCCCGCCCCAGGTCGAAGCCGGGTCCGAGCCGGGCCCGAGCCGGGTCCGAGCCCGGCCCGGGCCGCCGGTTGCGGCCGGAACGAACCGGAACAGGCCGGAACCGCCCGGTCCGCACCGCGTTGTCGGACCCGGATGCGACACTGGGCCGCACCATGAACGTCTCGACGAACGTCCCGCTCGGCGGGCCCGCTGAGCCGCTCGCCCTGCGGCTCGCCGAGCTGCGCGGACCGGCCCCGCAGCGCAGTCTGAACGCCCGCTCCCTCGCCGCCCTGGCCGCCAATCCGGGCTGCCACCGCCGCGCCGTCCTGGACGCGGCCGGAGTGGACAAGTCGGCGCTGGCCGCCCGGCTCGGCCGCCCCGCCCCCTTCGGGCAGTCCCCGTTCGCGATCGCCCGCGGCCTGGTCTTCGAGTCCCGGTTGAAGGCGGACGACCACGCCGCCCTGCTGGAGCCGCTCCGCGCCCACCTCGGCGTCCCCGCGGACGACCGCACCCCGCTGCTGGTCCCGGACCTGCTGCACCGCTCCGGCCCGGCCGTCCGCGCCGACCGGACGGCCGAGGCACTGGCCCGGGCCGCCGCCGACCCGGACGCCTGGACGCTGCTGGACCACCCGATGCTGCGGCTCGCCGTGGCCGGCAGCACCGCCTACCTGGAGCCGGACGCCCTGGTGGTGCACGGCGGGCGGTGCACGGTGGTCGAGATCAAGTCCTTCCCGGTGCTGGACGGCAGCGCCGACCCGGCCAAGGTCGGCGCCGCCGCCCGCCAGGCCGCCGTGTACGTGCTGGCGCTCCAGCACGCCGCCGCCGCGGCCGCCGGGCTGCCGCTCACCGACGACCCGTACGCCGAGCAGCGGCTGCCGGGCAGCCCCCGCACCACCGTGCTGCTGGTCTGCCCGAAGGACTTCGGCAACCGGCCGACCGCGGTCGCCGTCGACGTCCGCCGCGAGCTGGCCACCACCCGCCGCCAGTTGAGCCGGATGACCGGCATCGGCCGGCTGCTGGCGACGCTGCCGCCCGGCACCGACTTCGACCTGGCCGCCGACCAGGACGGCGCCCCGGCCCGCAGCACCGAACAGCTGACCGCCTCGGTCGAGGCGGTGCCCGCCGCCTACAGCCCGGACTGCCTCTCCACCTGCGAACTCGGCTTCCACTGCCGCGCCCGGGCCCGCTGCGACGACCGGGTCGAGCAGCTCGGCCGGGGCGTGCGCGGCGAGCTGGGCGCCCTCCGCACGGTCGCCGAGGCCCTGGCCGCCGCGGCCGGCGCCGTGGAGGCGGACGACGACGGCGAGGACGGCGAGGACGGCGACGGCGCGCACGAGGCGGCCGCGCGCCTGGCCTACGCCGCAGCCCTGCGCGCGGAAGCCCTGGGTAGGGAAGCCCTGGGTGCGGAAGCATGAGCCTGCTGACCACCCTCGCCCGGCTGGAGGCCGTCCGCAGCGGGCGGGCCGAGCCGCTGGCCACCGTCCGGCACCGGCACCTGTCGGAGCGCCCGATGGTGGTCGTCCCGCTGACCGCCGCCGGTGAGGCCGGCGCGCCGCTGGCCGTGCTGCTGGGCACCGACCGGGACGCACCCCGGCTGCACCTGGTGCCGCAGCCGCTCAACCGCACGCTCCGGTTCGACTACCTGGCCGCGCTGGCCGCCGACCTGCTGCCCTACCTGGAGTCCTTCGGCACGGACGTCGAACAGATCGAGGGCTCCGAGAAGGACCCGGAGACCGGCGAGAAGACCCAGGTGTTCCGGGAGCTGTGCACGGACGCGCCGCAGCTGATCGTGCCCAACAGCGGGGGCGTGCACCACCTCGCCCTGATCGGCCGCTCCACCCGCTTCCGCCGCACCGCCGAGGACACCGACCCGGGCCCCCACCCGGCGCCGCTGCGGGTGCCGCTGCTCGGCCGCTGGCTGACCCACCTCACCGACCGCGCCCAGGTGCCCGGTTCCAGCCTGCTGCTGCCGATGACCGGCCTGCTCGCCCGGCACTGGGCCACCGGCCAGAGCCACCTGGAGGACCAGCACCTGGCCGCCCGGCTGGCCTGGCACGCGCCGCCGCCGGGGCTGACCGGGGCCGGGGCGGCCGAACTGGCCGAGTCGGCCCGCGACGAGCACGGCCAGCTGCTGCACCCGCCGGCCGGTCCGGCCACCGACCCGGCCTTCGACGAGGGGGTGCTGGCCCCGGCGATCGCCCGCTACGACGCGGCCGTCAACGCCCTGCAGCACAGCACCGAGCAGCACGACGAGGCCGCCGCCGAGCGGGCCCGGGCGGCCGTCCGCGCGGCGGTCGACCAGCTGGAGCGGGCGCTGTCCGCCGTCCTGCTGCCGACCTGGCGGGACGTCTGGCGGGGCCTGGACCTGCTGCGCGCCCTGCCGCCGGCCGGTCACCTGGAGGAGCGCTGGACCGGCGACCGCTGGTCCTACACCGGCCACCGGGACCGCCTGGCGGCGGGTGAGCCCCCGCAGCCCCGGCAGGACGACGCCGTCACCGCGGCCCGCAAGCTCGCCCAGCGCGAGCGCGAGCAGGCCCGGCTGGACGTCCAGGAGGCGCTGGACGACCCGCTGGCGATGGCCGAACACCGGCTCTCCGGCGAGGCGTTCAGCGGAGTGGTGACCGAGGTGGTGCCGGACTACGACACCACCGGCCGCTCCCCCAAGCCGCGCCCGCTGGTCACCCTGCGCACCACCGACCGCCCGCACGCCGACCTCGGGCGGGAGGCGCACCGGGTGCACGGGCCGACGGCGCAGAAGGCGCGGATCGTGGCGGTCGACCCGGCCGAGGGCACCATCACGCTGCGGGTGCTGTCCGGCATGGGCCGCAAGAAGGAGCCGGAGCCGGGCAGCCTGCCCGAGCCCGGCGAACCGGTCACCTTCACCCTGTTCGAGCTGACCGTCCGCCAGTCCGCGCCGCTGCCCGACCCGGACGACACCCCGTGGACCCACGGCGGCCCGCCCGGCGCCGCCGCGCCCTCGCCGTCCGCCGCCACCGCCACCGCCACCGCCGCTGTCGCCGTCGAGGAGTGGGAGTGATGACCGAACCGATCGAGGCGCAGTCCCCGGGGGCGGCCGCCGACGCCGCCGTGGCCCGGATCCTGGCGGCCACCGTCCACCCCGCGGTCGGCGCACCGCGCGGCGTGGTGGTGGACTCCCCGCCCGGCGCCGGGAAGTCGACCCTGGTGGTGCGGGCGGCCCGGGAGCTGGTGGCGGCCGGCGAGCGGCTGATGATCGTCGCCCAGACGAACGGCCAGGTGGACGACCTGGTCGGCCGACTGGCCGAGAAGGCACCGGAGTTGACGATCGGCCGGCTGCACGCGGCGGACTCCGGGCCCGGCCCGGAGGTGCTCAGGCACGCCAATGTCACGCCCTCCGACAAGGTCGCCGACCTGGTCGAGCACAACGTGGTGATCTCCACCGCCGCCAAGTGGCAGTGGGTGCGGGCCGAGGCGCCGTGGCGGCACGCGATCGTCGACGAGGCGTACCAGATGCGCTCGGACGCCCTGCTGGCGGTGGCCCGGCTGTTCGAGCGGGCGTTGTTCGTCG
Source organism: Kitasatospora sp. NPDC040550 (assembly GCF_055594965.1). Taxonomy (NCBI): domain Bacteria; kingdom Bacillati; phylum Actinomycetota; class Actinomycetes; order Kitasatosporales; family Streptomycetaceae; genus Kitasatospora; species Kitasatospora sp. NPDC040550. The sequence continues at coordinate 40,041 of NZ_JBVIWC010000011.1, forward strand.
GCGATCCGGGCCAGCTGGACCCGTTCACCGTGGTCGGCACCGAGCAGTGGGCGGGCCTGTCCTACGACCCGTCCAGCAGCGCGGTGGTGACGATGCTGGCGCACAACCCGCAGATCGAGCCGCACCGGCTGCCGGTCTCCTGGCGGCTGCCGGCCAGCGCGGCGCCGCTGATCTCCCGGGCGTTCTACCCGTACACGCCGTTCCGCTCCGGCACCGGGCCGGACGACCGCGGGCTGACCCCGGCCGTCCGCCCGGACGGCTCGGCGCTGGACGCGGCGATCGACCGCGCGGCCGAGCACGGCTGGGCGCTGCTGGAGCTGCCCGCCCGGCACACCGTGCGGACCGACCCGCAGGCGGTGGTCGCCGTCGCGGCGACCGTGCGGCGGCTGCTGGAGCGGGGGCTGACCGCCCGCTCCGAGCAGGGCGAGGCGCCGCTCACCGCGGACCGGATCGCCGTCGGCACGGCGCACCGGGACCAGGCGGCGGCGGTGCGGGCGGCCCTGCTCAAGGTGGGCGTCCCGGTGGACGGCACGGTCGGGCCGGCCGTCACGGTGGACACCGCGAACCGGCTGCAGGGCCGGGAGTACGACGTCACCGTGGTGCTGCACCCGCTCTCCGGGCGCCCCGACGCGACCGCCTTCCACCTGGAGACCGGCCGGCTCTGCGTGCTCGCCTCCCGTCACCGGCACGCCTGCATCGTGGTCGCCCGGGCCGGGATCGCCGAGCTGCTGGACGAGCACCCGTCGACCGAGCCGGTCCAGCTCGGGGTCCCGGTGGCGTTCCCGGACGGCTGGGAGGCCAACCACCAGGTCCTCCAGCACCTCGGCGGCCACCGGGTCCACCTGAGGTAGCCGGTCGTGGGCGGTCAGTCCTCGGCCTCGCAGACCGCAGACCGCAGACGGTCAGTCCTCGGTCTCGCAGACCGCGAAGGCCACCACGGACCCGTGCGCGGCCTGGGCGCTCCAGCCGGTGGCGTCGGCGGTCGGCCCGCTGGCGCGCACCGGCCCGTCGGCGTCGGGCTGGAGCCGGTAGCCGCCGCCGGTCAGGTGGGTGCCGCTCGGGCAGGTGGCCGTGGAGGTGCCGCCCGGGCTGCTGGGCGGCCCGGTGACGACCTTGGCCGTCTCCGCCGCGGCGGCGGGGGCGGCCGGGACGAGGACGGCGGCGGCCAGCAGGAGGCCGGTGGACAGTGCGCGCATGGGGTGCTCCCGGTTCGGTGGGCGGTTTTCTCGGCGAGCGGTTCTCGGCGAGCGGTTCTCGGTTCGGTGGGCGCTTCTCGGCGGGTGCTTCCCGGTCCGACGGGCGGCCGCCGTGCCCGGTACAACCGGTTCGCATGCGACCGGGAAGCGCGGCGCCCGGGGTCATCGCCCCGGCGCGCGCCCGGGAATAGCGCCTGCACGTGCACCGTTCCGCTACCGGCCGCCGCCGCGAGACAATGGACGACGGCCACGACCGGGCGGCGCGGCCCGGAGCAGCCCGCCGCCCTGCCTCACCGAGACCCCGGAGGTGTCCGTCCATGCCCGACTCCCCCGCCGAGACGCCCGAGCCCACCAGGCGCCTGCGCCCCGCGCAGCTCCTGTTCGAGCCGCAGGCCGCCGAACCGGAGCCGGAACGATTCTTCGACCTGGAGTCGATCGACGACCCCGCCGAGCTGCTGCGCCGCTCCACCGAGCTGGCCCTGGCCTTCCGGGCCGCCGCCGAGCGGGCCACCGACTTCCAGGCCGTCGCCGCCGCACAGTTGGCCGATCCCCGCCGGTTCGACGCGCTGTCGGACACCGAGGTCGCCGAGCGGGCGGACTGGACCCCGGACTACGCGGCCAAGATGATCGAGTACGGCCGAGGCCTGATCCAGCCGCGCCGCCACGAGGACTGACCCCGGCCCCGGACCCGACCCAGGGCCCCGCTCCCGCACCCCATCCCGGCCCCTCCCGCAGCCCCTCCCCCGGCCGCTGGCATATGCCAGCGGCGGAGGGTACGCGATCGCCCGTCGCCCTGTCCGGCGAACGGCGCTTTCCACCACGCCGGGGGCGCGCACGGCGCAGGCTGCTGGGCGTGGACATCTGGACGCACCAGTCGGTGGAGTACGTCACCGTGGCCGGGGAGGCCTGGCTGGCCTCCGCCAGCGAGTACCCGCGCAGCATGCGCGCCCTGTGGGAGGCCCGCCCGTGGGCGCCCTCCGTACTGCCCTGCGGGCGGGCCTTCGACGTGATCAGCATGCCGTCGCTGTTCGGCCGCCGGGTGCTGGACGAGCTGTGGGCCTCCGGCCCCGGCTGCGGCCCGGTCGCGACCTACCGGGGGCGCACCCTGCTGTTCGTCCGGCCCGGCGCGGCGCCCCGGCTGCGCCGGCTGCTGGCCTGGGAGGAGTGGGCCCGGGACGTGCCGCCGCTGCTGTGCCACGGCAAGGGCGACGCGGTGACCGTCCCGCCGCTGCAGCGGATGGTGCACGGCCCGGACTCCCCCGGCCGGGGCACCGGCCGCTGGATCGTCGCCCCGGAGGAGCGGGAGCCCTGGCTGCCCGGGGCCTCGGTGGTGCTGTGGGCCTGTGTGCGGGCGGCGCGCGAGCCCGGCCCCGGCGTCCCGGCCGAGCCGGTCCTGGTGACCCGGGGGTGAACGGAGGGCGGCCGGTATTCGATTTTGGCGCGGCCGCCGGCCGCTGCTACAGTTTTCTCTGTCAGCAGGCGCCGCTAGCTCAGTTGGTTAGAGCAGCTGACTCTTAATCAGCGGGTCCGGGGTTCGAGTCCCTGGCGGCGCACAGACAGCCGGAAGGCCCCTTGCGAAAGCAGGGGGCCTTCCGGCGTTTCCGCCCCGCGAGCCTGCACGGGGAGGGCCGGGCCGCCCGCCGGAGCGGACGGCCCGGCCCCGGGCTCAGCGGCCGCGCAGCGCGCGGTAGCGGGCGACCAGCGCGGCGGTGGAGCTGTCCAGCTGCCCGCCGCCCTCACCGGTGAGCAGCACCGGCTCGATCCGCTTGGCGAGCACCTTGCCCAGCTCGACGCCCCACTGGTCGAAGGAGTCGATGTTCCAGACCGCGCCCTGGACGAACACCTTGTGCTCGTACAGCGCGACCAGCTGGCCGAGCACCGACGGGGTCAGCTCGGTGGCCAGGATGGTGGTGGTCGGGTGGTTGCCCTTGAAGGTCTTGTGCGGGACGAGCTCGGCCGGCACGCCCTCGGCGGCGACCTCCTCCGGGGTCTTGCCGAAGGCCAGCGCCTGGGTCTGGGCGAAGAAGTTGGCCAGCAGCAGGTCGTGCTGGGCGACCAGGCGGTCGGGCAGGTCGGCGACCGGGCGGGCGAAGCCGATGAAGTCGGCCGGGATCACCTTGGTGCCCTGGTGCAGCAGCTGGTAGTAGGCGTGCTGGCCGTTGGTGCCGGGGGTGCCCCAGACCACCGGGCCGGTCTGCCAGCCGACCGGGGTGCCGTCGCGGGTCACCGACTTGCCGTTGGACTCCATGTCCAGCTGCTGGAGGTAGGCGGTGAACTTGGACAGGTAGTGCGAGTACGGCAGCACCGCGTGCGCCTGGGCGTCGAAGAACGCGCCGTACCAGACGCCCAGCAGGCCGAGCAGCAGCGGGACGTTCTGCTCCGGCGGGGCGGTGCGGAAGTGCTCGTCGACCAGGTGGAAGCCGTCCAGCATCTCGCGGAAGGCGTCCGGGCCGATGGCGATCATCAGCGAGAGGCCGATCGCCGAGTCGTAGGAGTAGCGGCCGCCGACCCAGTCCCAGAACTCGAACATGTTGGCGGTGTCGATGCCGAAGTCCTGCACGCCCTGGGCGTTGGTGGACAGCGCGACGAAGTGCTTGGCGACCGCCTCGGTGCCGGCGCCCAGGCCGTCGAGCAGCCAGGCGCGGGCGGAGATCGCGTTGGTGATGGTCTCGATGGTGGTGAAGGTCTTCGAGGCCACGATGAACAGCGTCTCGGCCGGGTCGAGGTCCCGGACCGCCTCGTGCAGGTCGGCGCCGTCCACGTTGGAGACGAAGCGGACCGCCAGGTCGCGCCTGCCGAAGGAGCGCAGCACCTCGTAGGCCATCGCCGGGCCGAGGTCGGAGCCGCCGATGCCGATGTTGACCACGGTGCGGATGGGCTTGCCGGTGTGGCCCTTCCACTCGCCGCTGCGGACCCGGTCGGCGAAGGCGGCCATCTTGTCCAGGACGGCGTGCACCGCGGGGACGACGTTCACGCCGTCCACCTCGACCACGGCGCCGCGCGGGGCGCGCAGCGCGGTGTGCAGGACGGCCCGCTGCTCGGTGATGTTGATCTTCTCGCCGCGGAACATGGCGTCCCGCAGCTCGGCGACGCCGGTGGCGGCGGCGAGCTCGCGCAGCAGCTCCAGCGTCTCGTCGGTGACCAGGTGCTTGGCGTAGTCCACGTGCAGGTCGCCGACCTGGAGCGTGTGGGTGCGGCCGCGCTCGGGGTCGGCGGCGAACAGCTCGCGCAGGTGGGTCTCGCCCAGCTCGGCCCGGTGCTTGGCCAGGGCGGCCCACTGCGGGGTCCGGTCGAGCGGGGTGCGGGCGTCGGCGCGGGTCTCCGACATCGGTGGGTCCTCGATTCATCTGGGTGCAGAAACCGGCAGGGCCAGGCGTGGGGCCGGTCGTCGTCGAGCGGCTTCGCGCGGTCGTGGCGGTACGGGTGGTGCGCCGACTCCGTTGACGGCCTGCCCGGGTTCAGCCTATGCAACTCCGGAGGGGGTGGCGCACATTCCGGCCGGTCGGAGGCCGTGCCGCCGACCGGCCGGACTGCCCGTCACTTCCGTTGCACCCGCCGCTGGGGCCGTGTTCACTTCCGCTCGGAGCGCAGGTCCAGTCCGCGCAGCACGTGGTCGACCAGCTCCGGGTCGGCGCCGAGCTCGCTGCGGGCGACCAGCATCTCGCGGCGGGAGGCGGCGATCATCTCCTGCTCCACCTCGGCGGCGGCCCGCCACTGGGCGATCCGCTGCTTCGCCTCGGCGGCCTCCTCCTCGGCGTAGTTCTCCGGGCAGAGCCGGGCCAGCCGGTCGTGCTGACGATCCCGCAGCCGGTCGGCGACCTCGGTCGGCAGCCGGTCCTGCTCCTCCAGTTCGCCGAGCCGCGCCAGCCCGGCCTTGGCGGCGCGCCACCACAGTTGACGCACGGCCTGTTCGTGCGCGTCCTGGTCGATGTCCAGTTGGAGGCGCTTGGCCAGCCAAGGCAGGGTCAGGCCCTGCACCAGCAGGGTGAACAGCACCACGCTGAACGCGATGAACACCAGCCGGCCGCGCTCGGGGAAGTCGGCGCCGGAGTGCAGGCTGAGCGGGATGGCCAGGGCGAGGGCGACGGTGGCCACCCCGCGCATGCCGGACCACCAGAGCACCACGCTCTCCCGCCAGCTGAACGGGGTGTCCTCCTCGTTGTTCTTGCGCAACCTCTTCGACAGCCAGCCGGCCGGCAGCAGCCAGAGCAGCCGGACCGCCACCACGACGGCGATGACCACGGCGGCGTCGCCGAGGAAGCCGGTCCAGCCGCGGCCGGCCTCCTTGAGCACGGTGGCCAGCTCCAGGCCGATCAGGCCGAAGGCGACGCCGGTGATCAGGATCTCGACCACCTCCCAGAAGGCGTTGCCGACCAGCCGGTAGGCGACGGCGTCCGCGTCGGAGGCCCGCTCGGCGAGGTAGAGCGCGCAGACCACGACGGCGAGCACGCCGGAGCCGTGGATCTCCTCGGCGACGGTGTAGGCGGCGAAGGGCACCAGCAGGTTGAGCGCGACCTGCTGGGTCGGGTCGTCCAGGCGCTCGGCGAGCTTGGCGTTCACCCAGCCCAGCACCACGCCGACGACCACCGCGAGCACGGCGGACAGCACGAAGCGCAGCACGGCGTGGCCGACCGAGAAGTCACCGCTGACCACGGCCTCGATGGCGAGCGAGTAGATGACGATCGCGGTGACGTCGTTGAACAGGCCCTCGCTCTCCAGGATCGCCACCAGCCGGCGGGGCAGGCCGATGCTGCCGGCCACCGCGACGGCGGCCACCGGGTCGGGCGGGGAGACCAGCGCGCCGACCGCGATCGCGGCGGCGAGCGGCAGCGCGGGCAGCAGCCAGTGCACGGTGCCCGCCACCGCGATCGTGGTGACCACCACCAGGGCGACGGCCAGCAGCAGGATCGAGCGGGCGTTGGCCTTGAAGTAGCGGACGCTGGAGCGCCGGGCGACGGCGAAGATCAGCGGCGGCAGGACCAGCGGGAGGATCAGCTCGGGCTCGATCTTGACGTCCGGGATCTGCGGGACGATCGCCATGACGATGCCGAGCAGGGTCATCAGCACCGGTTGCGGCACGCCCGTCCGCCGGGCGAGTGGCATGGTCACCACGGAGGCGAGCAGCACCAGGAAGAACAGGGGCAGCTGGCCCACGGGGAGGTTCCTCTCGACGACGGACGGCTGAGCGCCGCCCAGGATAAATCTGACAATGCGCCCATTCGCGGGGACACGCCGAACGGACGCTTGACCTCAAGCGCACTTCACATCCGAGGATCGGGACGTTCGAGCAGCGGATCGGCGAGCGCCGGCAAGCGGCGGCGGGAGTCGGCCGGCAGCGGCGAGGGTCGGCGAGAGGAGCACCCCATGAAGGCGGTCACCGTACCGAGGTCCGGCGGTCCCGAGGTCCTGCGGGTCACCGAGGTGGCGGACCCGGAACCCGGGCCGGGAGAGGTCCGGGTGCTGGTGTACGCCGCCGCGGTCCAGCCGGTGGACCTCGCGATCCGGGAGGGCTTCCGCCCGCCGGGGCTGGTGGTCGAGGAGCCGTTCGTCCTGGGCAACGAGTTCGCCGGGGTGGTGGACCGGCTCGGGCCGGGCACCGGGAACTGGCGGGTCGGCGACGAGGTGCTGGGCTTCCGGGTACTGGGCTGCCAGGCCGAGCTGGTCACGGTGGACGCCGGTCAGCTGGTGGCCAAGCCCGCCGGGATGCCCTGGGAGCAGGCCGGCGCGCTCTCCGCCTCCGGCCAGACCGCCCACGTGGCGCTCGACCTGCTCGGGGTCGGCCGCGGGGACACCGTGCTCGTGCACGGCGCCTCCGGCGGGGTCGGCACCGTCGCCGTCCAGCTCGCCCGCTCCCTGGGCGCCACCGTGATCGGCACCGCGAGCGAGCGCAACCACGACTACCTGCGCGGACTGGGCGCGATCCCGGTCGCGTACGGCGAGGGGCTGGTCGAGCGGGTCCGGGCGGTCGCGCCGCACGGGGTGGACGCGGCCTTCGACGCGGCCGGGCGGGGCGCGCTGGCCGCCTCCGTCGAGCTGGTCGCCGACCGGCACCGGATCGGCACCGTGGTCGACTACCCGGAGGCCGAGCGGCTGGGCGTCCGGGGGCTGCGGGGGCCACGCACCGCCGAGCGGCTGGCCGAGCTGGTGCGGCTGTGGGAGGCGGGCGGGCTGCGGCTGGAGATCGCCGAGACGCTGCCGCTGGAGAAGGCCGCCGAGGCGCACCGGCTGGTCGCCACCGGGCACGTCCGCGGCAAGGTGGTGCTGACCGCCTGAGGCTCTCCGGGCCGATTGTGTGTTTCGGCCGCTGACCAGGTAATGTTCTCCACGTCAGCAGGCGCCGCTAGCTCAGTTGGTTAGAGCAGCTGACTCTTAATCAGCGGGTCCGGGGTTCGAGTCCCTGGCGGCGCACAGACAGCCGAGAGGCCCCTTGCGAGAGCAAGGGGCCTCTCGGCGTTCCGGCGTACCCCGCGCCCGACGCCCCGCACCCGGTGCCCGGTGCCCGGTGGCAGGAAAGGTGGGAAACCGGTCATTGCTGCCGTCGCGGGCCGGTGACAGGCTGACCGCATGAGAGCGCGCAGCGTGGTCGTCGTCCTCTACGACGACGTGCAGAGCCTGGACGTGACCGGCCCCCTGGAGGTCTTCGCGGGGGCGGGCGCGGCCGCCGGGCAGCCGGGCGCCTACCGGGTGACCACCGCCTCCGCCGGCGGCCGGCCGGTGCGCAGCTCCAGCGGGCTGCGACTGCTGCCGGACGCCGACCTCGCCGAGGTCGGGCCGGCGCACACGCTGCTGGTCCCCGGCGGGGTGGACTTCGAGCACCCGGACGGCGCGCTGGTGGCGCGGATCCGGGAGCTGGCCGACCGGGCCGAGCGGGTGGTGTCGGTGTGCACCGGGGCCTTCCTGCTCGCCGAGGCCGGACTGCTGTCCGGGCGCCGGGCGACCACCCACTGGGCGTACTGCGGGGAGCTGGCCCGCCGGTTCCCGGACGTGGTGGTCGACCCGGACCCGATCCACGTCCGGGACGGGCGCATCGCCACCTCGGCCGGGGTCACCGCCGGGATCGACCTGGCCCTGGCCCTGGTCGAGGAGGACCACGGCCGGGACGCCGCACTGCTGATCTCCCGTCACCTGGTGGTCTTCCTGCGCCGGCCGGGCAACCAGGCCCAGTTCAGCACCCAGCTGGCCGCCCAGGTCGCGGTCCGGCAGCCGCTGCGCGAGGTCCAGCAGTGGATCGCCGAGCACCCCGGGGCGGACCTCTCGGTGGAGGCGCTGGCCCGGCGGTCGGCGCTGTCGCCGCGGCACTTCGCCCGGGCCTTCGCCGCCGAGGTGGGGGTGCCCCCGGGCCGGTACGTGGACGGGGTCCGGCTGGAGGCCGCCCGGCGGCTGCTGGAGGACACCGACGACGGCGTCGAGGCGATCGCGCGCTCCTGCGGCTACGGCACCCCGGAGGCGATGCGGCGCGCCTTCGTCCGGACCGTGGCCGCCCCGCCCGCCGAGTACCGCCGCCGCTTCCGTTCCCGGCCCGACGGCCCGCAATCCGATGGAGGTCCCTGATGCGCATCGCGATCCTGCTCTACCCCGAGTTCACCGGCCTGGACGTGGTCGGCCCGTACGAGGTGCTGTCCCGGATCCCCGGGGCCGAGGTGGTGTTCACCGCCGCCCGGCGTGGCCCGGTCCGCAACGACCTGGGCAGCCTGGCGCTGACCGCGGACGCCGCCCTGGACGAGGTGGACTCCGCCGACCTGCTGCTGGTCCCCGGCGGGCCCGGGACGGAGGCGCAGCTCGCGGACGCGGCGGTGCTCGACTGGGTGCGCCGGGTGGACGCGACCACCACCTGGACCACCTCGGTCTGCTCCGGCTCGCTGATCCTCGCCGCCGCCGGCCTGCTGGCGGGCCGGCGGGCCACCAGCCACTGGGGCGTGCTGGACCACCTGCCCCCGTTCGGGGCGGAGCCCACCGGCACCGAGCGGATCGTGGTCGACGGCAAGTACGCGACCGCGGCCGGGGTCTCGGCCGGGATCGACCTCGCGCTGCGGCTGACCGGCCTGATCGCCGGGGACGGGACCGCGCAGGCGATCCAGCTGCTCATCGAGTACGACCCGCAGCCGCCGTACGCCGCGGGCTCCCTCGCGAAGGCCTCCCCCGCGGTGGTGGAGGGGGCGAAGCGGCTGCTGGTGCCCTGACGGCGCCGCACGGGGTCCGCGCCGGACGGGCGCGGACCCCGCCTCCGGTCAGCGGCCGAAGTAGGCGTCGAAATTCTTGGAGAACTCCCGGCCGCCGAACCGGTCCCAGTTGACCGACCAGGTCATCAGCCCGGCCAGCTTCGGCTGGGCGCCCGAACGCGGCACGTACGTCCCGCAGTTGGCCAGCTTGGTGAGGCAGTCCAGGGCCTTGTCCACCTCGGTCGGGGCGACGTAGCCGTTGCCCGCGTTGGTGGTGGCCGGCATGCCGATGGCGACCTTCGAGGCGGGCAGCGGCGGGAACACGTTGTTGGCGTTGCCCGCCACCGGGAAGCCGTTGAGCAGCAGGTCGGTCATCGCGACGTGGAAGTCGGCGCCGCCCATCGAGTGGTACTGGTTGTCCAGGCCCATGACGGAGCCGGAGTTGTAGTCCTGGACGTGCAGCAGGGTGAGGTCGTCGCGCAGCGCGTAGATCACCGGAAGGTACGCCCCGGCGCGCGGGTCCTGGCCGCCCCAGGGGCCGGATCCGTAGTACTGGTAGCCGAGTTGGACGAAGAAGGTCTCCGGCGCCATGGTCAGCACGAAGCCCGGACCGTACTTGGCCTTGAGGGTCTTGAGCGCCGAGATCAGGTTGACGATGACCGCGCTCTTCGGGTTCTTGAAGTCGGTGTCACCGGTGTCGAGGGAGAGCGAGTGGCCCTCGAAGTCGATGTCCAGTCCGTCCAGGCCCCACGTGTCGATGATGGCCGAGACCGAGCTGACGAAGGTGTCCCGGGCGGCGGTGGTGGTCAGCTGTACCTGGCCGTTCTGGCCGCCGATCGAGATCAGCACCTTCTTGCCCTGGGCACGCTTGGCGGCGATGGCGGCCTTGAAGTCGGCGTCGGACTCGACGGTGGGGCAGTCGGTGGCCGAGCAGCGGTTGAAGCGGATGTCACCGGAGGTCGGGGAGGTGGGCTCGCCGAAGGAGAGGTCGATGATGTCCCAGGAGGCTGGGACGTCGGCCATCCGGGTGTAGCCCGCGCCGTTGGCGAAGCTGGCGTGCAGGTAGCCGACCAGGGTGTGGTTGCCGGCGGGGGTCCCGGTCGGGGTGCCGGTGGGCGTACCGGTCGGGGTGCCCGTCGGGGTCCCGGTCGGCGTGGACGTGGGCGTCGGCGTCGGGGTGGGCGTCGGGGTCGGGGTGGGCGTCGGGGTCGGGGTCGGGGTGGGTGTCGGGCTGGGGGCGCCCGGGCCGTCCAGCGAGACGTCGTCCGCGTAGTAGGTGCCCTGCCCGTACCAGCCGTGGGTGTACACGGTGGCGGTGGTCTGGTTGGCGCCGGTGGTGAAGCCGAGGCTGAGCTTCTGGTAGGCACCGCCGGTGCCGGGCGTCCAGGTGCTGGGGCCGCCGCCGTCGACGCCCAGGTAGACGTAGGAGCCGTTGACCCAGGCACTGAGCGTGTAGGTGGTGCTGGGGGCGACGGTGACGGTCTGGGAGCACTGGGCGGTGTCGCCCGCGGTGGCGGCGGCGGCGAGCGCGTGGCTGCCGCCGTGCACCGGGCCCGTGACGACGCTGCCGGAGTTGCCGGTACAGCTCCAGGGGCCGAGCGTGCCGGATTCGAAGCCGCCGTTGACCAGGAACTCGCCGGCCGAGGCGGCGGGCGCCAGGCCGAGGGTGACGCCGACCAGGGTGGCGGCGGCGAGGGCGGAGGCGGTGCCGGCGGCGAGGCCGTTTCTCAGGGTTCTGCGCATGCGGGTGCTCCTGCGGTGGCGCGGTCGTGGGGGACGTCCGAGGGCACGCCGGAGCACGCGCCAGTGGGGGGAACGGCCCGGCCTGGCACCCAAGTTGGACTAGACCACTGAAATGGATCCGGCCGTGCGCTGTCAATGGTCCAGACCGGTGCGGGAGGGTCGTCTCCGGTTGCCGGGGGTGACACCCCGTCGAAGGATGGAGGAGTGACCCCGCCCGGCTACCTCCGCCACCCCCACCTGCACGGCGGCCTGCTCACCTTCACCGCCGAGGACGACGTCTGGATCGCCCCGCTGGAGCCCGGGGCCGCCGCCACCGGCCGGGCCTGGCGGGTCGGCTGCGACCGCACCCGGGTCAGCCACCCCCGCTTCTCCCCCGACGGCACCACCCTCGCCTGGACCAGCTGGCTCGGCCTGACCCCCGAGGTGTGGACCGCCCCGGTCGAGGGCGGCGAGACCCGCCGGCTCAGTTACTGGGGCAGCCAGGACACCCGGGTGCGCGGCTGGCTGCCGGACGGCGAGGTCCTGGCCGTCACCTCCTTCCACGAGCCCTTCGGCCACTACACCTGGGCACACGCCCTGCCTCCCGACGGCTCCCCCGGCCGCCGGATGCCCTGGGGGCCGGTCGGCGACGCCCAGCTCAGCCGGGACCGGACCGTCCTGCTCACCGGCGCCGCCCCGCACGAGCCCGCCGCCTGGAAGCGCTACCGCGGCGGCGCGATCGGCCGGCTCTGGGTGGACGGCGAGCTGATCCTGCCCGGGCACACCGGGCACCTCGCCTCGCCCATGCCGGTCGGCGAGCGGATCGCCTTCCTCTCCGACCACGAGGGCATCGGCAACCTCTACTCCTGCCGCCCCGACGGCACCGACCTGCGCCGGCACACCGACCACGCCTCCTACTACGCCCGCGAGGCCGCCACCGACGGCACCCGGATCGTCTACCAGCACGCCGGTGACCTCTGGCTGCTGGACGGCCTGGACGCCGCCGCCCCGCACCGGCTGCGGGTGCCGCTCGGCGGTTCCCGGGCCGGCCGCCGCCCGTACCAGGTCGGTGCGGCCTCCCAGGTCAAGGACCTCGCCTGCGACCGGACCGGCCGGGCCGGGGTGATCACCGTGCGCGGCAGCCAGTACTGGCTCACCCACAAGGACGGCCCGGCCCGCGCGCTCGCCGACACCCCCGGGGTGCGCACCCGGCTGCCGGTGGTGCTCGGGCACACCGGCGAGGCCGCCTGGATCACCGACGCCGAGGGCGACGACGCGATCGAGGTGATGCCGCTGCCGGGCCACCAGGAGACGGCGGCCCACCAGGAGACGACCGCCCACCGCCACCGGGTGCTCGCCGCCGGCCGGCTCGGCCGGGTCCTGGAGCTCACCGCCGCCCCGGACGGCTCCCGGCTCGCCGCCACCACCTCGGACGGCCGGCTGCTGCTGGTCTCCGCCGAGGACGGCGCGGTGCGCGAACTGGCCGCCTCCGAGCACGGGCCGGTCGCCGGCGCCCGGTTCTCCCCCGACTCGCACTGGATCGCCTGGTCCCAGCCGGCCGCCGGGCGCTCGCTGCGCCGGATCCGGCTCACCCGCACCGACACGCCCGCCCCGACCACCGACGTCACCGACGGCCGGTTCGAGGACGAGCAGCCGGTGTTCACCCGGGACGGCCGCTACCTGGCCTTCCTGTCCTGGCGCGGCTTCGACCCCGTCCACGACGTGCACACCGGCGACCTCTCCTTCCCGCTCGGCTGCCGCCCGTACCTCGTCCCGCTCACCGCCGACACCCCCTCCCCGTTCGCCGCGCCCGCCGAGGAGGCCGCCCCGCGCGGGGACGGCGGCGGCGACGGCACCGTCCGGGTCGACCCGGCGGGCATCGGCGAGCGGCTGCTCCAGTTCCCGGTGATCGCCTCCAAGTACTCGGCCACCGACGCGGTGCGCGGCGGCCTGGTCTGGCTGCGCTGGCCGATCTCCGGCACCCTCGGGCAGACCTTCGCCAACCCCGACGACACCTCCGGCCGCCCCTCCCTGGAGCACTTCGACCTGGCCCGGGGCACCCGCACCACCCTGGTCGACAAGCTGGACGGCTACGCCGTCTCCGGGGACGGCGGCTCGATCGCGGTCTACTCGGCCGGGACGCTGCGGGTGATCCCGGTGGCCGCCCCCTCCGCCGGGACCGGCGTCGACCTGCGCCGGATCACCCACACCGTGCACCCGGCCGCCGAGTGGCGCCAGGCCTACCACGAGGCGGCCCGGATCGTCCGGGACCAGTTCTGGGACCAGCGGATGTCCGGCCTGGACTGGCCCGCGCTGGTCGCCCAGTACGAGCCGCTGCTGGAACGCGTCTGCTCACCCGACGACTTCGCCGACCTGCTGCGCGAGCTCCTCGGCGAGCTCGGCACCTCGCACGCCTACGTCACCCCCTCCCGCCGCGCCGAGGGCCCCAGCCTCGCCCAGCAGCCGCTCGGCCTGCTCGCCGCCAACGCCCACCGCGCCCCCGACGGCCGCTGGCTGGTCGACCGGGTGCTGCCCGGCGAGTCCTCCGACCCGCGCGCCCGCGCCCCGCTGGCCGCCCAGGGCGTCCGGGACGGCGACGAACTGCTGGAGGTCGGCGGCCGCCCGGTGGACCCGGTGCGCGGCCCGCTGCCCCTGCTGGCCGGCACCGGCGGCACCACCGTCGAACTCGCCCTGCGCAGCGGCCCGGACGGCCCGGTGCGGCGGATCACCGTCACCCCGCTGACCGACGAACGGGCCGTCCGCTACCAGGACTGGGTGGCCAAACGCCGTTCCCTGGTCAGGGAGTTCAGCGACGGCCGGTGCGGCTACCTGCACATCCCGGACCTCGGCGGCTCCGGCTGGGCGCAGTTCAACCGGGACCTGCGGCGCGAACTGGACAAGCCCGCACTGGTCCTCGACGTACGCGGCAACGCCGGCGGCAACGTCTCCGAACTCGTCCTGGAGAAGCTCACCCGGCACGTCCTCGCCTGGGATTTCAGCCGCGACCGCCGGCCCGTCCGCTGGCCCCGGCACGCCCTGCGCGGCCCCCTGGTGGCGCTCGCGGACGAGGCCACCAGCTCGGACGGGGACGTGATCATCGCGGCGATCAAGCTGCTCGGCCTCGGCCCGGTGATCGGCAACCGGACCTGGGGCGGGGTGGTCGGGATGACCGGGCGGCACACCCTGGGCGACGGCACCCAGATCTCGGTGCCGAAGAACGCCTCCTGGTTCAGCGGCGGGCTCGGCTGGTCGGTGGAGAACCGGGGTGTCGAGCCGGACGTGCACGTGCTGCGCACCCCGCGGGACTGGGCGCGGGGGCGCCACCCGGAGCTGGTCACCGCCGTCCAACTGGCCCTGGAGCTGCTGGAGGACGCTCCGGCCGCGGCGCCCCCGCCGGAGTCCACGCCCCGGCCGGACCTGCGGCGCCCGCCGCTGCCGCCGCGGGAGCGCTGACGGCGGCGGACCCCGGTCCAGGCGGCGGACCTCAGTCCCAGGGATCGCCCTCGGCCGTCATGTTCTCGGCGGCCCGCCGGTCGGCCTCCTCCTGGGCGGCCGACCGCTCCTGCGTCTGCCTGGCCCGTTCGACGTCGTCGCTGTACGCGTCGGCGGCCTCGTCGTGAGCGAGCGCGGCGCGCTCGGCGGCCTCCGGGCCGGCGGCCTCGTGGCCCCTGTGGAAGATCCTGTCCAGGATGCCCATGACTCCTCCTCCGAACGGATTACCGGGCTGTCCCCCACTCTCACACCGGGAGTCGGCGGTCGCACGTTGAGCCTTTGGTCCCGGCCCGACGCGCCCAAGGGCCGTAGCCGGGCGGTTCCGGACGGGCGGAGGGTGGCGGTGTGAGGAACTCGACCGAGGAACTGCACGACGGACCGCGCCGCCGGGTCGGCGCACTGGCCGCGCTGGACGGACGGCTGCCCGGCCCCCACGACCTGCTGCTGATGCAGTGCCCGAGCTCGCTGCGCCCGCCGGCCGGCGGCGAGCTGCCGGACTGGGCCCGGACGGTGCTGCGGGCGCACCCGTGGGTCACCGTCGGCCGGGCGCCCTCGCCGGTCGGCGCCCCGGTGGACGTCCCGCGGCCGGAGCGCTGCACCCGGGGCCGACCGGCCGCCCCCGAGCACTGGATCCCGGTCACCGTACGTGGCCCGCGCCGCGGGCAGCGGCTGGACGCCCTGGCGCCCTGGGCGGCGGTGGCCCGGACGCTGCGGCCCGAGCAGCTGGTCGGCCGGCAGGGACTGCTGGCCCCCGAGCGGGTCGCCGGGATCCCGGCGCTGGCCCTGCTGCCGGAGGTCGGCCGGCTGGTCGCGGACCACCGGCTGGCCTGGGGCCCGATCGGCGCGGTGGGCTACGAGCTGGGCACCGGCGTCCCGGTGGTCGGACCGCTCAGCCCGCTGCGGCTGGTGCTGCGCACCCCGCACCCGGTCAGCCGGCGGGACGCGCTGCACCTGCGGCGGGCGCTGAGCAAGCTGCCGGTGCCGGTGCAGGCCGAGCTGGAGACCCGCTACGGCGCGGTGCACCTCGCCGAGTACGCGGCCGGGCCGCTCAGCGTCACCCTGCTGACGCCGTCCGGGCCCCGGGAGGTCCACGATCCGTGGTTCCCCCGGGGCCCGTTCGCGTGAACCGGGACGGTCAGCCGCTGACGCTGGGCGCGCCCGTCTCCAGGTGGCCGGTGAACCGCTGCGACCAGCTGCTGTCGGCGTCCACCGTGACGGTGAAGTCGTACCAGCCGTTGTTGCGGGCGACCGCGTTGAAGAAGTCGCTGACGCTGCCGCCGGCCGGGACCTGGTACGTCCAGGGCCCGTCCGTGCGGTAGTTGGTGGAGGTGATGGTGAAGGTCATCGGGGCGCTGCCGGAGTTGGCCAGCTTGAAGTAGACGGCGAGCTTGCCGCTGCCCGGCTCGACCGCGTACGAGGCGGTGACGGCCGCGTTCTTGCCCGCCTTGGTGGCGTCGCCCTTGAAGCGGCGCAGGAAGCGGTTGGGGCCGACCACGGTGAGGTCGTACGGGCCGCCGCCGAAGTTGGTGCCGCAGTTGAAGAAGTCGCTGGTGCTGCCGCCCGGGGCGACGGTGTACTGCCAGGGCCCGCCGCTGCGGTAGGCGTTGGCGTAGGCCGCGAAGTGCGCGGAGTTCACGGCCGCGGTGCCCGTGTTCGCCATCGCGATCCAGACCTTCATCACCCCGCCCGAGCCGAACTCCAGGTGGTCCAGGTTGGCGTTGGGCTGGTACGGCAGGGCGCGGGCCGGGCGGGTGCCGGGCTCCTGGGCGGGCAGCGCGTTGTCGGCGGGCGAGGGGTTGGGCAGCGGGCCGCAGGTGGCCAGGCCGATGGTCTGCGAGGTGTCGGGCAGCGCCGGCATGCCGTACACCGGGTTGGCGAAGTCGAAGACCGAGGTGAGGTCGCCGCAGACCTGGCGGCGCCAGGTGCTGATGTTGGGGCTGGTGGCGGGCCTGCCGAGGGCGGCCGTCCACACCTCCAGGAAGCGCAGCACCGAGGTGTGGTCGAAGGTCTCGGAGTTGACCCAGCCGCCGCGGGTCCACGGGGAGACCGCGATCAGCGGGACCCGGAAGCCGAGGCCGATGTTGGTGGAGTTGTAGAACTCCCCCGCGGTGCCCGCGGGCGCGGCCGGCGGCGGGACGTGGTCGAAGAAGCCGTCGTTCTCGTCGTAGTTGATCAGCAGGACGGTGGAGTTGAACACGTTGGGGTCCGCGTTCAGGGAGTCCATCACCAGGTGGACGAAGTGCGCGCCGTCCTCGGGCGTGGCGTAGGGGTGCTCGGAGGACTGCTGGTCGGCGACGATCCAGGAGACCTGCGGCAGGGTGCCGTTCAGCACGTCGGCGCGGATCGCGGCGGCGATGTCGTCCGGGGTCCGGCCGGTGACCTTGGGCACCGAGCCCATGCCCTTGACGGCCAGCGGGCTGCCGGCCGCGGCGCCGGTGAACTGGCTGAAATAGGCGAGGGCGTTGTCGCCGAAGTTGTCGGCGGCGTTCTGGTAGACCTTCCAGCTGACGCCGGCGGCCTCCAGTGCCTCGGCGTAGGTCTGCCAGCGCAGGTTGGACTCGGAGCCGCCGTCGTAGGCGGGGCCGCCGGCGGTGCCGGCCGGGTCGATCGTGCCGCTCCAGTGGTAGGTGCGGTTGGGGCCGGTCGCGCTCAGCACCGAGCAGTGGTAGGCGTCGCAGATGGTCCAGTTGTCGGCCAGCGCGTAGTGGAACGGGATGTCGCCGCGCTGCAGGTGGCCGAGGGTGCGGACGGTGCCCTTGGCGGACACCCAGGAGTCCATCTTGCCGCCGTTCCAGGCCTTGTGCTGGTCGGACCAGGCGTGCGAGAGGTCGCCGTTGCACTGCGCCTGGGTCTCCGGGGAGCCGCTCGCGCCGG
This sequence comes from Kitasatospora sp. NPDC040550, assembly GCF_055594965.1. Classification (NCBI taxonomy): domain Bacteria; kingdom Bacillati; phylum Actinomycetota; class Actinomycetes; order Kitasatosporales; family Streptomycetaceae; genus Kitasatospora; species Kitasatospora sp. NPDC040550. Next base: position 57,484 of record NZ_JBVIWC010000011.1, read on the forward strand.
TGGGGTTGAAGGCCCACGGGTACTGGCGGGCGAACAGCCCGTTCGGCTGGTTGAAGACGCTGTAGCCGCCGGAGATCTGGATGGCGGCCCGGTCGGCGAAGCCGCGGACGCCCTTGAGGGTGCCGAAGTAGTGGTCGAAGCTGCGGTTCTCCTGCATCAGGATCACCACGTGCTGCACGTCGGTGATGGTGCCGGTGGTGCTGAGCGTGGTGCTGGAGGCGGCCGCGGCGTCCTCGGCCCCGGCGCCGGCGCCGGCCACCGCGAGGCCGGCCGCGGCGGCGCCGGACAGCGTGACGAACTTTCTACGACTCAACTCGGCCATCAGCCCGGTCGTCCCTTCACTGGCGATGTTGTGTACACAACTCGGTGCCATCGATCGCGGAGCAGTCTCCACCGCCGCCGGAGCGGGCCACCAGATGCGCGCAGCAGGTTTGTCGGACTGTTCGCCCGGGGGTCACCGAACGACGCCGGGCTGAACGTCAGGCTGATCGGCCGAGGAGGTTCCAGGAGTGCCCAGGAGAAGGTGCCAGGAGTGCCGGGGAGGAGCCGGGCGGCTCAGCGGTCCTTCACCTCGATCCCCAGCGCCTGGGCGAACTGAGGTGCCAGCTCCAGCAGTTGGGGCGAGCTGATGACCGCCCCGCGCAGCCCCTGGTGGCCGTCCGCCAGCCCGAGCCGGGCGGCCCCGCGCAGGTCCACCGCGCTCAGCACGGCCCCGCGCAGCCGCACCTCCTCCAGCGTCGAGCCGGGGAAGGACACCCCGGTCAGCTTCGCCTCGCCGAAGTCCACGTCGCGCAGCAGGCAGTCCTCGAACACCACGTCCCGCAGCACGGCCGAGCGCAGGTTGACCGCCTCCAGCTTGCAGCCGCGGAACACCACCCGGCGCAGCGCCGAACCGTACCCGGCGATCCCGGCCAGCACGCCGCCGACGAAGGAGCTGTCCTGCCATTCGGTGTCGCTCAGGTCGCAGGCCACCCAGCGGCCGGCCTGCACCCAGACCTCGTTGAACCGGGCCTGGCGCAGCTTGACCCCGCTGAGCGCGACCCCGGTGAAGGCGCACTCCAGGAAGGCCGCCCCGGCGCCCGACTCGTCGGTGCGCTGACCGCCGTCGAAGTGCGCGGTGTCGTACCGCTCGTCGCTGCGCAGCGGGCCGGGGTGGGGGCGCAGCAGCTCGGCGTACGGGAGGTCGGCGAGCTGCTCGGGGACGGAACGGGGCATGGCGGTGGCGCCTCTCGGATCGCGGGCGAACGGGTCTCGCCCGCATGCTCGCACGCGGCACCGACAGTCCGGCCGCACCCGCCCGCGGCGACGCCCCGGCCCGGCCGCTGCGGACGCGGCCGGGCCGGGGCGTTCACGGGTGCCGTCAGCCGCGCGCCCAGAGCGAGTTGACCCGGCTGCGCTCGGTGCCGTTCGGGTACGGGTTGGTGCAGGAGGTGCCGGGGCCGCCGCCCGACATCAGCTCGCTGCACGGGCCGGAGTAGTGGTCCGGCAGGCCGAGCACGTGCCCGGTCTCGTGCGCCGTCACCCGGACCGAGTTGTACTGCCGGTTCTGCTGGTAGTCGAGGAAGACGTAGCCGCGCCCGTGTCCGTCGGTGCTGGCGTAGGAGCCACGGCTGTCGTTGCCCTCGTAGTAGCTGAAGTCGGCGGCCGAGCCGGCCCGCAGCTGGACGTTGCTGACCGAGCTGTTCCAGATCTGCGCGGCGTTGGCTATCTGGGTGCGGAAGGACGGCGCGGAGCTGGCGTCGTAGGTGACCACGACGGTGGCCAGGCCCGGGCTCGCGGCCTGCTTGGCCTTGGCGGAGGCCATCACGGCCTGGAAGAACGCCTGGTTGTCGGCCGCTTCCTGGGCCGAACCGGCGTACGTCGACGCGGTGTAGCCCTGGACGGCCGGGGCGGCCGGGGCGGCGGCGGCCGCGGTGGTGGGCAGCACGGCGAGACCCGCCGCGAGGGCGAGGCCGAGGGTCGCGGACAGCACGGATCGCTTCATGTGGGGGCTCCTGAAGGGGTCCTGGAAGTGGGGGGTTCCGGTCCCGGGTGCCGTAGCCGGATTGGGGGCCGGCTCGGGGGGCACCCGGCGACCGGGTGTCCCCAGAGCTTCGGGCAGCCCGGCGGCCCGGCGGATGATGTCAACCACCGATAGCCCGGTCCAATACCCCCGGCCCCCACCGGATTCCGGCCGTCTTTTCCTCGTCTTGACCTAGCCATGCCCCTGGCATTCCGTTCCGGGGGCGGCTAGGCTCCGAGGCGGGGAAGTACCCATGCGGCGGGCCGCCCGTTTCCGGCCGGGCGGGCCGCCGCACCCGATCCACCTGCCGGGCAGGTCAGTTGGCCGCCGCCACGCCGTTCGCCCAGAGCGAGTCGACCTGCGCGCTCTCGTTGGCGTCGGGGTGCGCGTTGGTGCAGGACGTACCGGGGCCGTGGCCCGACATCAGTTCGCTGCACGGACCGGAGTAGTCGTCGGGCAGGCCGAGCACGTGCCCCGTCTCGTGGGCGACGATCCGGAGCGAGTAGTACTGCTGGGCCTGCTGGTGGTCGATGAAGATGTAGCCGTGCCCGTGTCCGTCGGTGCTGGCGTACGAGCCGTTCGGGTCGTCGCCCTCGTTGTACGAGAAGTCGCCGGTGCCGCCGCTCGCCTCCTGGAGCTGGACGTTGCGCACCGAGCTGTTCCAGATCTGCGCGGCATTGGCGATGTCACCGGCGAAGGAGGGTGCGTTGGAGGCGTCGTAGGTGACGGTGACGGTGGTCAGGCCGGGGTCGGCGGCCCGCTTGGCCTGGACGGAGGCCATCACGGCCCGGAAGAACGCCTGGTTGTTCGCGGCCTCCTGGGCCGAACCGGCGTACCTCGACGCGGTGTGGCCGTGGACGGCCGGGGCGGCGGGGGCGGCGACGGCGGTGGCGGGCAGGACCAGGGCGCCGGCGAGGGCCAGGCCCAGGGTCGCGGACAGCGCGGATCGCTTCATGTGGGGGCTCCGGATTTCGGGGCGCGCCGGCCCGCCGGGGCCGGTGGGGGCCGGCCGTGCGGCGGCGGCGCGCGGTGGGGGACGTCCCGGCCGGGGCCGGGGCGGTGCGGTGTCCCCGAGCTTCGACCCGCCCGGGCCCGTCGCGGATGATGTCAACCGGCGATAGTCCGGCCGCATACCGGTGCCGCGCACCGGCGGGGCTCCGCCGCGCGGCCCGTCGGTGTGCGCTTGATTCTCTGTCATGTCCTTGGCGATGTGGCTCGGTGACGTCTATGCTCCCGTCGTGGAGCTCGACGTGAGACACCTCCGGGTGCTGTGCGCGATCGCCGACACCGGCAGCCTCCGCAAGGCCGCGCTCCAACTCGGCATGACCCAGCCCTCCCTCACCACCCAGCTGCACCGCATCGAACGGGCCATCGGCGGAACCCTGTTCACCCGCGAGCAGACCGGCAGCCGGCCCACCGCGCTCGGCCACTCGGTGCTGTCCCGGGCCCGGCCGGTGATCAGCGAGATGGCCGCCCTGGTCGCCGCCGCCCGGCAGGAGGCCCGCGACACCGCGGGGCCCGGTCGGCAGCGCCGGCTGCGGATCGGCAGCGTCGGCAGCCGGGCCGTCGCCGCCTGGCTGCGCCGGGTGCACGAGCGGCTGCCGGACACCGACACCACCATCCACGTCGACATCTCCGCCAGCGCGCTGCTGCGGATGGTCGCCTCCGACCAGCTGGACGTGGCCTTCGTGTACGAGAGCGAGGGCTTCCCGCTGCGGGTCCCGCCGGACGCCGAGCACCGGGTGCTGATGGCCCGCGAGCCGCAGTTCGTCGCGCTCGCCGCCGGGCACCCGGCCGCCGCCCGGCCGGTGGTCCACCTCGCCGACCTCGCCGAGGACACCTGGATGGTCGACCCGACCGCCGACCACGAGTACGCCGCGATGCGCCGGGTGTTCAGCGAGGCCGGGCTCAACCCCCGGGTGGTGCAGGTGCGCGACAACGCCACCGCCGCCGAGCTGGTCGCCTCCGGCGAGGCCGTCCGCCCCTGCCAGCCGACCTCACTGCCCGGGCCCGGCACCGTGGTCCGCCCGGTGCACGGGGACCCGCTGGCCGTCCGGCTGCTGTTCACCTGGCGCCCCCGGGTGCTCAGCCAGCCCGCCCTGGACGCGCTCTACGGCGAACTGCGCGCCGCCTACCTGGATCTGGCCAAGGTCAACCCGGCCTACCTGGACTGGCTGGCCCGGCACGAGCCCGTCCTGCTGGAACGCGTCTAGCGCGCGCCCCACCCCCGGCTCTCCCGGCTGTGGATCAGCACCCCCACCGCGACCATCAGCGCGCACACCAGGCCCGCCGCCAGCACCCCCGAGCCGCCGAGCGCGGTGCAGGCCAGCACCAGCGCCGCCCCGAGCGGCGCCATCGACTGGGCGACCAGCCCGCGCTTGGTGTGCCGGGAGTGCAGGTACCAGACGGTGACCAGGTAGACGGCGGTCGGCACGGTGACCGTCGCGGTGGCGGCCGTCGCGGAGATCTCCGCCTTGTGCACGGCCGACTCCACCGCCACCTCCAGTCCGGTGCCGATCGCCGCCGCCGAGCCGAACACCAGGTAGTGCCCGTAACCCCAGGCGAAGGCCTGCCGGTTGGAGCGCAGGTGGTCGTGGACCGGCCGGGCGAAGTAGATCCACCAGGCCGCGAAGCAGATCAGCAGCCCGCCGACCGCCACCGGCACCAGCCGGCCCAGCCCCTCGTGCTCGTCCACCGCCGACTGCACCGCCACCGTCGCGGCGGCCACCGTCTCGCCGAGCACGATCAGGGTGAACAGCCCGTACCGCTCGGCGATGTGGTGCGGGTGCCAGGAGGTCTGCGCCCGCCACTCGGCGAACACCGGCACGCCGAGCTCGCACAGCACGCCGATCGGGATGATCACCGGCAGGGCGGCGTCCGGCAGGAACAGCACCACCACCCAGGCGGCCTGGCAGAACGCGATCCCCGCCGCGTAGCGCAGCGCGACCGTGCGCGCCTCGCCCTGTTCTCCGGCCGCCGCGCGCAGCCACTGGCTGACCATGGCCAGGCGCATCACCACGTAGCCGGTGATCCCCAGCGTCAGGTCCTGGGTCTCGAAGATCCGCGGCACCCCGGCGGCCAGGATCAGCACGCCGGCGATCTGCACCAGGGTGGTGACCCGGTACGGCACGTCGTCGCAGTCGTACGCGGAGGCGAACCAGGTGAAGTTCATCCAGGCCCACCAGATCGCGAAGAAGGCGAGCACGTAGCCGCGCAGGCCCTCGCCGTAGTGCCCGGCGGCGAGGGAGTGGGCGAGTTCGCGCCCGGCCTGGCCGACCGCGACCACGAAGCAGAGGTCGAAGAAGAGTTCCAGCGGGGTGGCGACCCGGTGCGGCTCGGCGCGGTCGCGCGGGACCATCCGGCGCACCGGGGGCGGGTCGACGTGCTGCGCTCGGGGTGCCTCGGCGGCGGGGTCACTGGCCATCGGTGCTGCTCCGGGGGTCGGGGCGGGGGCGGGGGCGGCCCGACTGGGCCCGCCGTCCCGCGCATCCTGGCAGTGGCCGGGGTCCGACGCACGCACCGGCGCGGGCGGGTGCGCCGGTGCGGCAACTCCGTTCGAACCCGGGCACGATGCCCCCGTATGCCCCTTTTCTCCTTGCCGTCAGCGAGAGTTGACGCTCCGGTGCGCGAAGTGGGTGACAGCGCGGCGGGTTTCCGGGCGCGCCCCGCGCGCTGCGCCGCGACCGGCCCGGCGGCCCCGCTAGATTCGTCCCCGGTTGGAAGCGAGCACGGGCCCCTCCCGGGGCCCCACGACACGGGCGGCCTGCGGGCAACGCGGAAGGTCAAGGCCGGTGGCAGGACAGCGGGGGCGGCGAAGCCGGCCCACCCGTGTCCGCGCCACCGGCCTCGTGATCACCGCGCTGCTCGCCAGTGCCTGCCGTGCGGTCGCCGTCGCCACCGCGACGGCCCCGGTCACTTCTCCCAGCCGACCTTGGCGTAGTCCGTGCCCCCCAGGCCGAACGCGCCCTCGTTGGCCAGGCCCTTCCGGGTCGCCACCACGACCGGCCGCTGGTAGAGCTCGAAGGTGTGGCCGAGCTCCCAGATCTTCGCGTCCGCCTGGTTGTAGAGCTTCGCGGCCTCCACCTGGTCCAGCGTGCCGGCCGCCTTCTTGAGCAGCGCGTCGATCTCGGGCGTGCCGAGCTTCGAGAAGTTGCCGAAGACGTTGTCGCCGACCGGCAGCCGGAAGTTGACGAGCGAGGTCGACAGCGGGAACGAGTCGGTGTTCCGCCAACTGGCGATCTCGAACTTGCCGGGGTTCACGTACTTGGTGAAGAAGTCGTTGGCGGGGACCTTGTCGAGGTCGACCTTCACCCCGGCGGCCAGCCACATCGCCGCCGCGGCCGTCGCCAGGTCCAACTGCGCCTGGGGGGTGGAATCGTTGATCACCCAGTGCAGTTCCAGCTGCTGCCCGTCCTTGGTGCGCGGCTGACCGCTGCCCGCGTCCTTCCACCCGGCGTCGTCGAGCAGCTTCTTGGCCGCGGCCAGGTCGAACTTCGCCCACTCACCGGAGTTGTCCTGGTAGCCGGTCTGGTTGGGCATGAAGATGTGGTTGTCGAGCGGCTTGAACTCCACGGGCACGCCGTTGTTCGCGATCTTGATCAACGAGGACCGGTCGAGCGCCTTCCCGAGCGCCTGGCGGACCTTCTGGTCCGCCAGGGCTCCGCCCTGGCCGAACGAGATGTGCACGTCGTCCCACGGACTGGCGGCCCGGATGACGGCGTCCTTGGCGCCCTTGAGCTGCCCGTACGCGGTGGCGGTGCCGGCCGTGGCGAGGTCGATCTCGTTGTTGAGGAACGCCTGCGTCGTCGCCGACTGGGACATCACCCGGAAGGTGATCCGGTCAAGCTTGGCCTTCGTCCCCCACCACGCCGGGTCCGGGACCAGGGTCAGGGTCTGCGCGGTCTTGTCCGCCGTCCCGATCTTCAGCGCTCCCGCCGTGATCGGGATCTTGTCCACCCAGCCCTGGTTGAAGTCCTGGGCCGTACCGATGCCCGCCGCCGGAATCAGCGGGCGGAACAGGTTCTGCCAGTCGGCGTACGGCTCGGAGAAGGTCACCTTGACCTCGGTCGGGTCCGCGCCCTGCTCGACGGAGGAGATGAGCTCGTAGCCGGAGGAGTCGGCGATGTTGTAGCCGTCCTTCTTGCCGTTGCTCGCCTCCCAGTCCGCCTTGAAGTCCAGGTAGCTCAGCGGCTTGCCGTCCGACCACTTCGCCTTGGGGTTGAGCTTGTAGGTGATCACCTGCGGGGAGGTCGAGGTGATCTTCGCCTCCTGGAGGTAGTCGGCGACGGGCTGGAAGTTCCCGGCGGCATCGGTGGTGAAGAGGTCGGGCTCCAGCGCCCGCATGATCTCGACCGCGTCCCCGTACCTGCCGTCGACCTGGAACGGGTTCCACTGGGTGATCCACTGGTACAGCGGCAGGCGCACCTCCCCGCCGTCCTTGACCTGGTCCAACGGCTTGGCGTTGATGTCCTGGGAGTCCTGCCTCGGCGGCTCGCTCTTGGCCACGCCATCCGCCGAACCGCCCCCGCCCGAGGTGCACGCGGTGACCGCGAGCGCGACGGCGACGGCGAGGGCGGTCGCCCGGCCGAGGCGGCGGGCCGTGGTGGAAGCGTCCATGAGGGTCCCCCTGGTGAGGTCTGTGGAACGGGAGTTCGGGCGCGGCAGGCATGACTTGGCTTGAGCATGGGCACTCAATCCGGCACCGAGCCAGAGGAACGTAACAGCGGATCAGATCCGCCACCAGGGGGAGGAGCGAACACCTGATCCAAAAGTCACGGGCCGCAACGCTGCCGCAACACCCCCGCCGTGCCCGGGTGCTTCACTCTGACCTGCGCTTCCCCGACTCCCCCGTCCCGCCCACCGATTGACGCCCTGACCGGGCCCCGACCGAAGGCCACCACCCGATGCCCACCAGACGCGTCGGCCCCGCCCCCACCCCGGGCGGCCGTTGATGCTCCGCTACCTCGCCAAGCGGCTCGGCTACTACGCGGTGCTGCTGATCGCCGCCGTCTTCCTGGCGTACGCGATCTCCGCGACCGCCCTCCAGCCCCGCACCTACTTCGACGCCAAGGTCCCGCGCCCGTCGGCCGCGTCGGTCGAGCACCAGCTCACCGCGCTCAACCTGAGCGACCGGACACCGGTGCTGGTGCGTTTCGGCCACTGGAGCGGCGGGCTGCTCCACGGCGACCTCGGCCGGACCATCCACGACACCCCGGTCTCCGACGACTTCGGCCGCCGGGTCTGGGTCTCGCTGCGGCTGATGCTGCTGGGCAGCCTGCTGGGCATGGTCCTCGGCGTCGCCGCCGGGGCGTGGAGCGCGGTGCGCCAGTACCGGATCTCGGACCGGCTGCTCACCGTGCTGTCCTTCGTGCTGCTCTCCACCCCGGTCTTCCTGGTCGCGCTGTTCCTCAAGAACGGCGCGATCGCCGCGAAGGACGCGGCCGGCCACGAGGTCGTCCCGTTCACCGGCTACGAGACCCCCGGGCTGACCGGCGGCATCGGCACCCATCTCGCCGACTGGGCCCTGCACCTGCTGCTGCCCACCGTCTCGCTCGCCCTCGGCGGCCTCGCCACCTACAGCCGCTACCAGCGCGGCACCATGCTCGACGTGCTCGGCTCCGACTACCTGCGCACCGCCGAGGCCAAGGGCCTCACCCGGCGCCGGGCCCTGCTCAAGCACGGACTGCGCACCGCCGTGATCCCCATGTCGACGATGTTCGCCTACAGCTTCCTGGGCATCTTCACCGGCGCGATCTTCACCGAGACCATCTTCGGCTGGCACGGCATGGGCGAGTGGCTGATCCAGTCGATCAACGAACAGGACGTCAACTCCGTGGTGGCGATCAACCTGTTCACCGCCGTCGTCGTGCTCGCCTCCGGCTTCCTGGCCGACACCCTGCACGCCGCCCTCGACCCGCGCGTGCGGTCCTGACCGGAGGGAGACCGAGATGACCACCCTCTCCGTGGAACCCGTCGAGCCTTCCGGACCCGTCGACCCGGTCGAGCCGCCCGTACCCGTGCCCGCCCCCGCCCGGGCGACCGGTCGCGGACGCCTCGTCCTCGCCCGGCTGCTCGCCGCCCGCGGCGCCCTGGTCGGCGCCGTCGTCGTCCTGCTGCTGTTCGCGCTCGCCTTCGCCGGCCCGTACCTGACGCCCTGGGACTACGCCGCCCCCGACTTCAGCGCGCTGCACCAACCCCCTTCCGCCGAGCACTGGTTCGGCACCAACGGGGTCGGCCAGGACGTGTTCGCCCAGACCGTCCGCGGGCTGCAGAAGTCGCTGATCATCGGCCTGCTGGTGGCGCTGTTCTCCACCGTGCTGGCCTCGCTGGTCGGCGCCTGCGCCGGCTACTTCGGCGGCTGGACCGACCGGGCGCTGATGTTCCTGGTCGACCTCCTGCTGGTGTTCCCCAGCTTCCTGATCATCACCATCGTCTCGTCCCGGCTGAAGAGCGCCGGCTGGATCGCCTTCGTGCTGCTGCTCGCCCTGTTCAACTGGATGATCACCGCGCGGGTGGTCCGCTCGATGACCCTCTCCCTGCGCGAGCGCGAATTCGTGCGCGCCGCACGGTTCATGGGAGTGCGGCCGCTGCGGATCATCAGCCGGCACATCCTGCCGAACGTCGCCTCCTTCCTCATCATCGACGCCACCATCGCCGTCGGCGGCGCGGTGATGAGCGAGACCGCGCTCTCCTACTTCGGCTTCGGGGTCAAGGCGCCGGACGTCTCGCTCGGCACCCTGCTCGCCGCCGGAACCAGCGAGGCCCCGGTGTTCCCGTGGATGTTCTACTTCGCGGCCGGGCTGCTGGTGCTGTTCGTGCTCGCCGTCAACCTGGTCGGGGACGGGCTCCGCGACGCCCTCGACCCCACCGCCGGGGGCGCGCCGCGCCGTACCCGCCGCCTTCGGAGGAAGCAGAAGTGACCACCGCCGTCGAGACCCCGCTGCTCGCCGTCCGCGACCTGCGGGTGGACTTCGCCGGCCCGCACGGCCGGGTGCCCGCCGTACGCGGGGTGGACCTCACCCTGCACCGCGGCGAGACCCTCGGCATCGTCGGCGAGTCCGGCTCCGGGAAGTCCGTCACCGCGCTGTCCGTGCTCGGGCTGCTGCCGGGCACCGCCCGGATCGAGGGCTCGGTGCGGCTGGACGGCCGGGAACTGGTCGGCCTGCCCGGCCGGGAACTCGCCGCGATCCGCGGCCGCCGGGTCGCCATGGTGTTCCAGGACCCGCTGTCCGCCTTCACCCCGGTCTACCGGATCGGCGACCAGATCGCCGAGGCCGTCCGGATCCACCAGCCGGTCGACCGGGCCACCGCCCGCCGCCGGGCCGCCGAACTCCTCGACCTGGTCGGCATCCCGGCGCCCGACCGGGCCCTGGACAGCTTCCCCCACGAGTTCTCCGGCGGCATGCGCCAGCGCGCCATGATCGCCATGGCCATCGCCAACCAGCCCGACATCCTGCTCGCCGACGAGCCCACCACCGCACTGGACGTCACCATCCAGGCCCAGGTGCTCGACGTGCTGCGCACAGCCCGGGAGGAGACCGGCGCGGCGCTCGTCCTGGTCAGCCACGACCTCGGGGTGATCGCCGGGGCGGCCGACCGGGTCGCCGTGATGTACGCGGGCCGGGTGGTCGAGACCGCCGGGGTGGACGAGCTGTTCGCGGCCCCGCGCCACCCGTACACCCTCGGCCTGATCGGCGCACTGCCCCGGCTGGACGGGCGCGGCGGCCCGCTGGTGCCGATCCCCGGCGTCCCGGCGCCGATGGCCGAACTGCCGCCCGGCTGCCCGTTCGCCGCGCGCTGCCCGCTCGCGGAGGAGCGCTGCTCGACGGCGGAGCCCGCGCTGAGCGGGGACGACGGGCACCGGGCGGCCTGCGTGCGCTCGGCGGAGCTGGCCGAGCGGCGGCCTGCCCCGAGCGAGGTGTACCCCGTGCCGGAGCCGCCCCCGGGGCCCGCCGCCGGGGACCGTTCGACCCGGCCGCAGGTGCTCTCGGTGAGCGGGCTGGGGAAGACCTTCCCACTGCTCAAGGGCACGGTGTTCAAGCGGAAGGTCGGCGAGGTCTACGCGGTGGACGGCGTCGACCTGGACCTGCGCCAGGGCGAGACCCTCGGCCTGGTCGGGGAGTCCGGCTCGGGCAAGTCCACCACGCTGTTCGAGCTGCTGAGCCTGCGCGCCCCGGAGACCGGCCGGATCGAACTGCTCGGCCACGACACCGCCCGGCTCACCCGGGCCGAGGCCCAGCGGCTCCGCTCCGAACTGCAGATCGTCTTCCAGGACCCGATGGCCAGCCTCGACCCCCGGATGCCGGTCGGCGACATCGTCGCCGAACCGCTGCGCGCCCAGCACGCCCCGCGCGAGGAGATCGCCCGCCGGGTGCCCGAGCTGCTCCGCCAGGTCGGGCTCGACCCGGACCACGCGGTCCGCTACCCGCACCAGTTCTCCGGCGGGCAGCGCCAGCGGATCTCCATCGCCCGGGCCCTCGCCGTCCGGCCCAAGCTGCTGGTGCTGGACGAACCGGTCTCCGCCCTGGACGTCTCGATCCAGGCCGGGGTGCTCAACCTGCTCCAGTCGCTCAAGGCCGAACTCGGGCTGTCCTACCTGTTCGTCTCGCACGACCTCTCGGTGATCCGGCACCTCGCCGACCGGGTCAGCGTGATGTACCTCGGCCGGACGGTCGAGCAGGGCCCGGTCTCCGCCGTCTTCGAACGGCCCCGCCACCCGTACACCCGGGCGCTGCTCTCCGCCGTGCCGCTGCCCGACCCCGCCGCCGAACGCGCCCGCGACCGCATCCTGCTGGCCGGCGACCCGCCCTCCCCCACCGAGCGCCGCACCGGCTGCCCGTTCCGCACCCGCTGCCCGCTCTACGCCGGGCTCACGGACCCCGCGGCCCGGGCGCGCTGCGAACAGGAGCGGCCGGCCCTGGACGGCGACCGGGCGGGGGCCGGGGCCGGGACGGAGAGCGACCACCGGGCCGCCTGTCACCACCCGGGGTGACGGCGGAACCCTCACTCTCGGTCATCCGCCGAATACGATTCGGCGGAACGGGTTGCCGACGTGTACTGTCTTCCACGTCAGCAAGCGCCGCTAGCTCAGTTGGTTAGAGCAGCTGACTCTTAATCAGCGGGTCCGGGGTTCGAGTCCCTGGCGGCGCACAGACAGCCGGAAGGCCCTTCGCGAGAGCGAAGGGCCTTCCGGCGTTTTCGGCGTTTCCGGCCCTCGGGACACCTTCCGTCCGGGCTCGAGCCCGGGCCGGGACGGGCGGGGCCGTCCGCCCGGCGCCGTCAGTGGGTGTCGAGGACGGCGGAGGCCACCGCGTCCGGGCGGTCGAACATCACCAGGTGCCCGGCCGGGGCCGTGGTCCGGAAGTCCGCCCCCAGCAGCGTCGCGAGCCCCCGCTGGTCGGCCAGCCAGGACTCGGTCCGGCTGGTCCGGCAGCCGTCGGCGGCGGCCAGCACGGTGATCGGCAGCTCCTCGGGCAGCGGCCGGGCCCGGCGCAGCGCGTCCAGTTCGGCGGCCATGTCGAGGTAGCGCCCGTTCTCCCGGAGCAGCGCGCGCAGGGCCCGTCCGGTGCGGTAGCAGTGCCGGACCAGCAGCGGCGGGGCCAGGTCCTCCCGGCGGACGGTGGACAGCCGGGCGGTCACCCGGCGGGCGGTCGGGCCGAGCAGGTACGGGACGGCGAGGGCGGTCGCGGCGCCCGCCACCGCCCGGGCCGCGAAGTCCCGTGCGGCCGGTGCCGGGTAGGGGCGGGGCGCCGCTTCGACGCTGCCGTCGACCAGGACCAGCCCGGCAGTCCGCTCGGGGTGCAGCCGGGCGAAGGCCTCCACGTGGAAGCCCGCGAGCGAATGGCCGACCACCGTGCAGGGCCCGCCCAGCCCGAGGCCGTCCAGCACCGCGCGGATCCGCTCGGCCTCGCCGGCCACCGTCGGGGCGGGCCGCCGCCCGGTGGCGGGCTCGGCGGCGCTGAGCCCGTAACCGGGCCGGTCGAAGCGGACGACGGTGCGGTACGGGGTGAGGAACGGGACGACGAGGTCCCAGTCGAACCAGCTGCTGCCGAGGCCGCCGGTGAGCAGGCAGAGCGGGCCGCTGCCCTCCGCGCGGACGTGCAGCGGGACACCATCGACGCGCAGGAAGCGGGCGCGGACGGCGGGCGCGCTCACGCCGGCCTCCGGCCGGCGGTCGGGCCGTAGCGGTCGGCGGCCTCCGGTGCCGTCGGAGCGGCCTGCGCAGCCGGGGTGTCCGGAGTGGGCAGCCCCCGCGGGGCGGACGAGCGGGCGACGGCCACGGCCAGGACGGCCAGCCAGAGCGCGACCAGCAGCACCTGCACCCGCTGCCCGGCACCGAGCGCCCAGGTGCCGCGACCGGCCTGGAAGGCGGCGATCGCGCCGAGGCTCCAGCCGGTGGCCAGCAGTTCGGCGCCGAGCAGCCAGGGCCCGAGCCGGCGCACCGCCGGCCAGCGGTGGTTGCGGCGGGCGAGGACGGTGAGCGCGACCAGTCCGGTGAGCGCGCCCAGCACGGCGAGGCTGCTGGTGACGGCGTGGGCGGTGTGGGTGGCGGGAACCAGTCCGGCGGTCTCCCTGGCCGCGCACATCTCGTCGCTGGTGGGGGCGCAGCTGAGCGGCAGCCGGGAGTCGGCGGCGGTGGCGGCGCCGAACAGGGCCAGGGCGGACCAGCCGACCAGCGCCCAGCGGTTCCGGCCGGGGTCTGCGGGGTCCTGGCCAGGGGCCGAGCGGTCATGGCCGGGGTCCGTGGCGCGTCGAGCGGGTGCCACGGCGTTCCGGGCCTGCCCGGTGGCGAGGGCGGTGACGGCGGCGGCGAGCACGCACAGCCCGGCGACGAGGTCGGTGGCCCGGAAGAGGCCGCCCAGCGGTTGGTCCTCGGCGGCGAGCTCGCTGATGTACGCCTGCACCGGGTCGAGCCCGGTGCTGAGCACCACCTCCAGCACCCACGCGGTGTACGCGACCGCGCTGAGCAGCAGCAGGGCGGCGACCGCGGTCCGCGCGCGCCGGTCCGACGGCCGGCGGCGTCGGGAGGGGGGCCGCGGGTGGGTCCGGGGGCGGGGGTGTCCGGGCGGGGGGCTGGGCACGTTTCCACCCTAACCGGGCAGGAACTCCACCCCAACCGGGAGGAAACGGTCACCCGCAGCACCCGGCGGAACCGCCGTGGTGCGAGGCACCCCCGGGGACCGTGTATTGTTTTCCAGGTCAGCAGGCGCCGCTAGCTCAGTTGGTTAGAGCAGCTGACTCTTAATCAGCGGGTCCGGGGTTCGAGTCCCTGGCGGCGCACAGACAGTTGGGGAGCCTCTCGCAGCAGCGAGGGGCTCCCCGATTTTTTGGCCCTCGATGTCCGTTTTATGTGTGATGTCGGTCTCGATTGCCGTTCCGGTGGAGCCATGGGGCCCGCCCGGCTCGTCCAGGGCAGTAAACCGGAATCGGGACAAAGGTCCCTAACCACCGATGTCCCCGTCTGTGCAGGCTGGCCCGGTCCGCCCGCAGGAAAGGCCGCGCCTTGTTCCGAAACGCCCAGAGCGGCCGGCCGCCGATCGGCCTCCGGCCGGTCAAGCGACTCAAGCGCTCCACCACCACCCCGGGCGGCAAGAAGCCGCGCCGCCCCAAGCGCACCGGCTGGCGCCGGCTGATACCCACCTGGCGGATGACGCTGCTCGGCCTCGCCTCGGCGCTGCTGCTCGGCGTCGGTCTGTTCGCGCTGGGGATCGCGCTGGTGAAGGTGCCCGACGCGCACGCCGCCGCGACCGCGCAGAGCAACACCTGGCTCTACTCCGACGGCTCGGTGATCACCCGCACCGGCCAGACCAACCGGCAGAACGTCGGCCTGGACAAGGTCTCCCCCGCCGCCCAGCACGCGGCGCTGGCCGCCGAGGACCGCAACTTCTACAAAGAGGGCGCCGTCAACGTGCAGGGCCTGGTCCGGGCCGCCCTCAACACCGCCAAGGGCGAGGGCACCCAGGGCGGCTCCACCATCACCCAGCAGTACGTGAAGAACACGTACCTGGACCAGAAGCAGTCCGTCACCCGCAAGGTGAAGGAGCTCTTCATCGCCATCAAGGTGGACGCCACCGAGAGCAAGGACGACGTCCTCTCCGGTTACCTGAACACCTCGTACTACGGCCGCGGCGCCTACGGCATCCAGGCCGCCGCCCAGGCGTACTTCGGCATCGACGCCTCCGCGCTCAGCCCGGCCCAGGGCGCCTACCTGGCCACCCTGCTGAACGCCCCGAGCGCCTACGACGTGGCCACCGCGACCCCGACGGGCAAGCAGAACGCCGTCAACCGCTGGAACTACGTCATGGACGGCATGGTCAAGGAGGGCTGGCTCGGCGCCGACGAGCGGGCCAGGACCACCTTCCCGGACGTCAAGGACCCGCAGCCCAACCCGGGCCTGTCCGGCCAGTCCGGCTACCTGGTGAACGCGGCCACCCAGTACCTGACCTCGAACAACGTCATCAGCGAGACCGAGCTGGCCAAGGGCGGCTACACGATCAAGCTGAGCATCGACCCGGCGCGCCAGCAGGCCCTCCAGGACTCCGTCCAGGCGCAGCTGCACGACACCCTGAACCCGGACAAGCGGAAGAAGGACGCGGCCGCCCAGGCCGGCGCCGTCTCCGTCGACCCGAAGACCGGTGCGGTGGTCGCCCTGTACGGCGGCGTCGACTACGTGAAGCACTACGTGGACAACGCGACCCGGCGCGACTACCAGGCCGGTTCGACCTTCAAGGCGATCGCGCTGGCCGCCGCCTTCGAGAACAACGCCAAGACCCAGGACGGCCGGACCGTCACCCCGCGCACCGTCTACGACGGCACCAGCGGCCGCAAGGTCCGCGGCGGCAAGGGCACCCCGTACGCGCCGCCGAACGAGGGCGACGTCAGCTACGGCCAGATCACCCTGCAGCAGGCCATCGACAAGTCGGTGAACTCGGTGTTCGCCCAGCTCGCGCAGGACACCGGGCTGCAGAAGGTCAAGGACACCGGCATCGCGCTGGGCCTGCCCGCCGGCACCCCGGGCCTGGACCCGGTGCCCTCCATCCCGCTGGGTGCGGCCACCCCGAGCGTGCTCGACATGGCCGGCGTGTACGCCACCCTGGACAACGGCGGCAAGCAGATCACCCCGTGGCTGGTGCAGTCGGTGGACCGCGCCGGCGAGGCCGTGCAGCTGCCCGCGCACAAGACCACCCAGGCGATCAGCGCGGACACCGCCAACCAGGTCACCTCGATGCTCCAGGGCGTGGTGAGCGACCCGGGCGGCACCGGCTTCCGGGCCCAGGCGCTGGGCCGCCCGGTGGCGGGCAAGACCGGCACCACCGACGACCAGAAGTCCGTCTGGTTCGTCGGCTACACCCCCGAGCTGGTCACCTCGGTCGCGCTGTTCGGCCAGGACCCGGGCACCGGCGCCCAGGTCAGCCTGAGCGGCGTCGGCGGGATCAACGGCGCGGCGGGCGGCCAGTTCCCGGCACAGATCTGGACCGCCTACATGAAGGCCGCGCTCAAGGGCCAGCCGGTCAGCGACTTCCCGACCCCGGCAGACGGCGGCGACTCCGGCGCCACCGACCTGCCGACGGCCCCGAGCACGCCGAGCGGCACCCCGACGACCGGCAGCGCCACGCCCAGCACCGGCGCGAGCAGCCAGCAGGGCGACAGCTCGGGCACCGGCTCCACCGGCTCCGGCTCGGGCGGCGACTCCGGTTCCGGCGGGACGGGCACCGGCCCGACCACCGCCCCGACCGGTCAGCCGACCACCCAGCCCACCTCGCGGCCCACCGGTCGGCCGACCACCAAGCCGACGCCGACCGGCAAGCCGACCACCGACCCCACCACTCAGCCGACCACCCAGCCCACCGGCGGGACGGACACGACCAACGGGGCAGGGGCAGGGTCCGGAGGCTGACCGCCCTCCCCGCTCCGCCCGCTCACCTCGGCCGGACCACCGACCTCGGGTCGGTGGTCCGGCCGAGGTGCGTCACCGCACCTCTCGGCACCGCGCCTCTCGTCACCGCGTCTCTCGTCACCGCGTCTCTACGGACAGTTCAGACCAGGACCAAATGCCGATATGGCGCCTTACCGAGACATCGGTATGACTGTCACAATGCGCCAGTGCACAGATCAACGGCCTCGCCCACCCTCCCTTCGGGCCGAACCCTCGGCCTCGGCCTCGCGCTGGTCTCCGCCTTCGCCTTCGGCGGCTCCGGCACCGCGGCCAAGCCACTGATCGAGGCCGGACTCTCCCCCCTGCACGTGGTGTGGCTCCGGGTCACCGGGGCGGCCGTCGCCCTCCTCCCGATCGCCTACCGGCACCGCGACGCCGTCCTGCGCCGCCCCGGCCTGCTGATCGGCTTCGGCCTGCTCGCCGTGGCCGGCGTCCAGGCCTGCTACTTCGCCGCGATCTCCCGCATCCCGGTCGGCGTCGCCCTGCTCATCGAGTACCTCGGGCCGCCGCTGCTGATCGGCTACGTCAAGTTCGTGCAGCGCAAGCCGATCAGCCGGGGCGCGGCCGTCGGCGCCGGCGTCGCGGTGGCCGGGCTGGCCTGCGTGGTGGAGGTCTGGAACGGCCTGGGCTTCGACGCGCTGGGCGTGCTGTTCGCCCTCGGCGCGGCCTGCTGCCAGGTCGGCTACTTCCTGCTCGCCGACGCCGGCCGCCGGGGCGAGCGCCCGGTCGACCCGCTGGCCGTCAGCGCGTACGGGCTGCTGATCGGCGCCGTCCTGCTCACCGTCCTCACCCGGCCCTGGCAGGCCGACTGGGGCCCGCTGGGCGGGTCCGTGGTGATGAACGGGCACAGCCTGCCCGCCCTGGTCCCGGCCGCCTGGATGGTGCTGATCGCGACCGTGCTCGCCTACCTGACCGGCGTGATCTCCGTCGGGTACCTCTCGCCGCCGATCGCCGGGGTGGTGGCCAACCTGGAGGCGGTGGTCGCCACCGTGCTGGCCTGGGTCCTGCTCGGCGAGCACCTGGGGCTGCCGCAGGTCGCGGGCGGTCTGCTGGTCCTGGCGGGCGCCTTCGTCGCGCAGACGAGCCGGCCGGCGGTGGCGGAGGCGGAACCGCTGGAGACGGCGGCGGTGGAGGTGCCGATGGTGGAGGTGGGGGCCGCTGGTGCGACGGCGTCCGGGGTCAGCGGCCGGTCCAGCCGAACCAGTCGAGGTGACTGACCGGCCACACCACGGCCGCCACCGGGCCCACCACGTTGCCCACCGGCACCGCGCCGCCGCCCGGCCCCTGCCGGTGCCAGCGCGAGTCCGCCGAGTCGCTGCGGTGGTCGCCCTCGACCCAGATGTAGCCCGAGGGCACCTTCACCGGGCCGAAGTCCAGCCCCGCACAGGAGTCGTCGCCCGGGTGGAGGTACGGCTCGTCGACCTTCCTGCCGTCCACGGTCAGCGTGGTGCCCGTGCACTGCACGGTCTGGCCGCCGGTCGCGATGACCCGCTTGACCAGGTAGTTGTCGTCCTTCGGCGGCACCAGCCCGACGAAGCTCAGCACCGAGCTCACGGCGTTGGTGAACGGGTTGGTGTCCACCGGCTGCGGCGGCAGCCAGTTCCCCGGGTCCTTGAACACCACCGGCTGCCCCGGCTCCGGCGTCCAACCGGTCAGCGGCGCGAGCTTGTTCACGCCGACCCGGTCGCCGACCCGCAGGGTGTTCTCCATCGAACCGGACGGGATGGTGAAGACCTGGAACAGGCAGGTCTTGATCAGCAGTGCGACCACCAGGCCGACCGCCGCCATCGCCGGGATCTCGATCCACCACGGCCGGGGACGGCGGCCCGCCCGGCGGGCCTTGCGACCGCGCGAACCCCCGGCCCGGCGACGGGCCTCGGCACGCCCACCGGACGCGCCCGGGACGGGCTGCGCCGGCGACCCGTCCGGAGCGGGCGGCCCGTCCTGGACGTCCCGGGCGGCTGGTACGGCGGATCCGCTGGGAGCTCCGCTCGGCGTTTCGGGCAGGTTCACCGCCATCGTCGCTGCTCCACCTCTCCGGCTGGGGAAACCTGCACGCTACGCCAACCGGGGAGCCGCACGAAATCCGGGACTTAGCCGCCTCCGACATCGCGGCGGCACCTCGGAACGCGTCCGGAGCAGGTCCGGAACCCGTCCGGAACCCGTCCGGAGCAGGGGCCGGAGCCGCCGCAGCGCTGCCCCGGCGGTCAGGCGCGGGCGATGGCCTCGTGGTGGCGGATGACCTCGGCGATGATGAAGTTCAGGAACTTCTCAGCGAAGACCGGGTCGAGCTTGGCTCCGGCGGCCAGCTCCCGCAGCCGCTTGATCTGGTCCCGCTCCCGGGCCGGGTCGGCCGGCGGCAGCTTGTGCTCGGCCTTGAGGCGGCCGACCCGCTGGGTCGCCTTGAAGCGCTCGGCCAGCATGTGGACCACCGCGGCATCGATGTTGTCGATGCTCTCGCGCAGGCTGGTCAGCTCGGCCCGCACCGCGTCGTCGATCCCCTCGGTCGCGCCGGCGTCGGGGGTCGTGGGCTGGTCCGTCATCGGGGCGGCTCCCGGTGTCTGGGGTGGTCACCCGGCCGTACGGCGGCCGGGCTCGGACCCCGGCAAATCTAACAGGGCTCCCGCACCGGACCGGCACCGTCCGGGGAACCGTCCAACATCCGGACGGCGGGAGGAGGCACCGGCGGAGGCGACGGAGGGGAGCGCGGGGAGTACCGCGGCCGGCGACGACCCGCGCCCGGCTCCTCGGCTCCCGGCTCCTCGGCTCCCGGCTCCCGGCTCCCGGCTCCCGGCTCCCGGCTCCCGGCTCCCCGGCGGGGCTGCCCGTAGTCTGGTGCGTGCATGACCGGAAGTGACGACTCAGCAGTCCCTCAGCACTGGAGGAACCGATCGTGGCAACCACCCGCACCGCCCGCACGGCCTGGGAGGGCGACCTCCTGCACGGCAAGGGGCAGGTGACCTTCGCCTCCTCCGGGATCGGCGACTACCCCGTCTCCTGGCCGGCCCGCGCCGAGGCGCCCAACGGCAAGACCAGCCCCGAGGAACTCATCGCGGCCGCCCACTCCGCCTGCTTCTCGATGGCC
Source organism: Kitasatospora sp. NPDC040550 (assembly GCF_055594965.1). Lineage (NCBI taxonomy): Bacteria > Bacillati > Actinomycetota > Actinomycetes > Kitasatosporales > Streptomycetaceae > Kitasatospora > Kitasatospora sp. NPDC040550. Next base: position 77,506 of record NZ_JBVIWC010000011.1, read on the forward strand.
CTCTCCCACGGCCTCACCCAGGCCGGAAACCCGCCCACCACGCTGGACACCCAGGCCGACGTCACCTTCCAGCCCGGCACCGGCATCACCGGGATCCACCTGACCGTCACCGGTGCGGTACCCGGGCTGGACGAGGCCGGCTTCGTGAAGGCCGCCGAGGACGCCAAGGCCAACTGCCCGGTCAGCCAGGCCCTGACCGGCACCACCATCACTCTCACCGCCAAGCTGGCCTGACCGCCGCCCCGGCCCGTCCGGGGCGCACTCCGGCCCCGCCCCCGGCGCGCAACCGGCGTCCGGGGGCGCGCCATCGGCGCACGCGCTCCCGGCGCACCTCATGTGAGGTGTACCGGGGGCGTCCGAACGTTCCACCACGCATGATCACAAACGGGGCGAATCACCCTGCCGGCGGTCACCGCGCGTTGCCGTCGCGGCCTATGATCGGCCGCAGCGCCCTGTTCTCCACCCGGGTCCCCGCGCGACAGCGCCCCACGGCGGACGCCCCGCAGCGGACCGGCCCCGAGGCCCCGACAGAGTGCGGAGCCGGCCGCCGGGATCCCGACCGGCCAGGCAGACCATCGTCAAGCGTCAGCAGCGGACGGGAGCATGCCGTGCCGGGCCAGAACGAGGGGGCCGACGCACACCACCCAGGCGTGCGACACGAGGAATCGTCACACCACCGCTCGTCCCACCACCGCCTCCTCACCGCGCCGGTCCTCGAACCGGGCGGTCTCGATCCGGCCGGTCTCGAACAGATGGGCCTCGATCCGGTGGGCCTGGCCGCACCGGCCGCCTCCTCCGGTACCTCCGACGTCCCCGTCCCCCCGGTCGTGGCCACGACCACGACCTCGACCACGGCCCGCGTCACCCTGGAGGACCCGGAGGTGCGGCTCTGCCCCACCTGCTCGGCCCCCCTGGCCGACGGTGCGCACCCGGGCAACCCGGATGGCACCGACCGGGCGGGCGGCGGGACCGACCGACTGCTGGCGGCCCTCCGGGCCAGTGAGTCCCGCTTCCGAGCGGCCTTCTGCGACGCCGTCATCGGCATGGCCCTGATCGACTCCGAGGACCGGATCATCGAGGTCAACCCCGCCTTCGCCGCACTGATCGGCCGCGGCGTCGGCGAGCTGGTCCGTATCCACCTGCACGAGATCATCGACCCGGAGGGCCTGCCGCACCGGCTCTTCCACGGGCTCGTCCACGGTGAGCGGGAACGGTTCCGCGTGGAGAAGCAGCTCCGGCACCGCGAGGGCCACACGGTCTGGAGCAAGGTGACGGTCTCGCTGATCCGGGACCCCGCCGGGCAACCGCTCTACACCCTCGCGCTGGTCGAGGACCTCACCGAGCAGCGCCGGCTCGGGGACCGCCTGGAGTACCAGGCCCTGCACGATCCACTGACCCGGCTGCCCAACCGGACCTCCTTCTTCGAGCGGCTGGACGCCGCCTGCCTGCCGGCCGCCGAGGCCCCCGCGGGCCGAGGGGGTCGGGCGGACCGGGCAGGCCTGGGGATTCGCGGAAGCGGCGGAAGCGGCGATCGACGGCCGGCCTCCGGCGGGTCCGGCCGAGCGGCGGCAACCGCGGTGGCAGCGCGACGGGTGGGCGTCTGCTACCTGGACCTCGACGGCTTCGCGGCGATCAACGAGACCCTCGGCCACCACATCGGCGACCAGTTGCTGATCGCCGTCGCCGCCCGGCTCCAACGCGGACTCGCCCCCGCCGGCTCCTCCGGCGCCGACGCCGGGCAGGACGCCCACCTGGTGGCCCGGATGGGCGGCGACGAGTTCGCCGTCCTGGTCCCCGACAGCGACGGCAGCGAGCAGCTGACCACCCTGGCCGGGCGGATCCTGGAGCTGCTGGAACGTCCCTTCGACGTCGCCGGGCACCGGCTGGTGATCACCGCCAGCGTCGGCGTCGTCGAACGCTCGGTGCACGAGACCACCCCGACCGACCTGGTCAAGGACGCCGACGCCACCCTCTACTGGTCCAAGGCCGACGGCCGAGCCCGCTGGACCCTCTACGACCCGGACCGCGGCGCCCACCAGCTGACCCGCCAGCTCCTCGCCACCGCGCTGCGGCCGGCCCTGGAGCGCGGCGAGTTCACCATCGAGTACCAGCCGCTGGTCGGCCTGGCCGACGGCACGGTGCGAGGCGCCGAGGCGCTCGTCCGCTGGCGCCACCCCCGCTACGGGACCCTCTCCCCCGACCGCTTCATCCCGCTCGCCGAGGAGTCCGGTGCCATCGTGCCGCTCGGCAAGTGGGTGCTGGAGGAGTCCTGCCGCCAGGCCCGGCAGTGGCTCACCGAGTTCCCGGACACCGAGACCTTCGTGAGCGTCAACCTGGCGGCCCGCCAGATCTGGGACTCCGACGTGGTCGCCGACGTCGCCCGCGCCCTCGAGAGCACCGGCCTGCCCGCCCGGCTGCTGCAACTGGAGATCACCGAGAGCGCCCTGCTCGGCCCGGGCGGCCGCCCGTTGCAGGCCCTGCAGGCGCTCGCCGACATGGGCGTGCGGATCGCGATCGACGACTTCGGCACCGGCTACTCCAACCTGGCCTACCTGTCCCGACTGCCGGTGCACGTCCTGAAGCTCGACGGAACGTTCATCGAGGGCTTCCGGGACCCGGCCCCGGCCGCGGTCCTGAGCGCCACGGCGACGACGGCGCCGACGGCGGCCACGACGGCGCCCGCGGCCGACCGGTCGGCCGTCCCGGAGCTCCGCTCCCGGCGCAGCGACGCGGACGAACAGATCGTCGGCGCGATGGTGCAGCTGGCGCACACCCTCGGACTGACCGTCACCGCCGAGGGCATCGAGAGCGCCGCCCAGGCCGAGCGGCTGCGGCTCACCGGCTGCGACACCGCCCAGGGCTGGTACTTCGCCCGGCCGGGCGAGGCCGAACTCGTCGCGGCGATACTCCGTGAGGGCCGCCCCGCCCCGAGCGGCCGGTAGCCGGACAGGGCGGGGTCGGGGCGGGTCGGCGGCGCTGGAGGCCCGCCGTCAGACCGACGCCGTCAGACCGTAGGCCTCGGCGATCAGCCCGTAGGACCTGAGCCGGGCCTCGTGGCCGTGGATGTGCGAGGTGACCATCAGCTCGTCGGCGCCGGTCCGCTTGCGCAGCGCCTCCAGGCCGTCCGCGACCTGGCCCGGGTCGCCGAGCACCACGTTGTCCAGCCAGTTGTCGACGAAGTCCGCCTCGACCGGGCTGTACGGGTACTCCTCCGCCTCCGCCGGGGTGGGGATCGGGCCGGGGTTGCCGCGCCGCAGCCGGAGCATGCCGAGCGCCGCGGAACGGGCGAGGCGGCGGGCGGCGGTCTCGTCCTCGGCGGCGACCGCGCTCACGCCGATCAGCGCGTACGGCTCGTCGAGCACGGCGGACGGGCGGAAGGACGTCCGGTACAGGTCCAGGGCCGGAACGGTGTTGGCGCTGCTGAAATGGTGGGCGAAGGCGAAGGGGAGGCCGAGGCGGCCCGCCAACTGGGCGCTGAAACCGGAGGAGCCGAGCAGCCACACCGGCGGGCGGCCCTCGCCCTTGGGTACGGCGGTCAGCCGCTCGTAGGGGTGGCCGGAGGGGAAGTCCCCGTCGAGGAAGTGGGTCAGCTCGGAGAGCTGGAGCGGGAAGTCGTCCGCGCCCTCGGCGACACCACGGCGCAGCGCCCGGGCGGTGGCCTGGTCGGTGCCGGGGGCGCGGCCGAGTCCGAGGTCGATCCGGCCGGGGTGCAGGGCCTCCAGCAGGCCGAACTGTTCGGCGATGGCCAGCGGGGCGTGGTTGGGGAGCATGACCCCGCCCGAACCGAGGCGCAGCGTGGTGGTGTTGGCCCCGAGATGGGCGAGCAGGACGGCCGGGGTGGAGCTGGCCACTCCGGGCATGCCGTGGTGCTCGGCGACCCAGAAGCGGTGGTAGCCCCACTGCTCGGCGCGGCGGGCCAGTTCGGTGGTGGCGGCCAGGGCCTCGCCGGGTGTGTGGCCGACGCCGACGGTGGCCAGGTCGAGGATCGAGAGCGGAGCGGGGGCCGTACCGCGGGCGGTGCCCCGGATCGCCTCGCCGGCCGCGGGCCCGGTTGCGTGCTCCTGCTGGTCCTCGGTGGTCATGCCGTCCGCCTCCTGGCTGTCGTGGTCCGACTCTCCTCCGAGCCGGCCGTCATCGGCGGCCGCGGGTCTCGGACGGCCCGGCAGTCGCTGCCGACCGGGGTCAACCACGGTCAGGGGCTCGCTGTTCCCGTACCGACCGTCGGATGTCGGTGCGGTTCGAGGGCGGTCGAGGGCGGCCCGGGGGCGGCCCGGGGGCGGCCCGGGGGCGGCCCGGGATGAGATTCGCATGAGATTCGCGCGCGTCCGGGGGCGGGTCCGGCCCGTCCGCAGCGGCCGCCCGACCGACCGTTCGGATGACTCAGCGCCAGCGGGTGGACACGGATGGCGACTTTCCGCCAGGGTCGGAAGTCGCCATCCGGAGCGCTCGCGGTCGGCCACCGGCATCGGGCAGGCTGATGATCAGGAGCTGGATCACCGAGCGGATCCGCGTTCCGTCAGCAAGGTCGTCGGGCTGGACCAGCGCCGATCGATCCCTGCGAGCCCTCGGTGCGGCACCCCGCCCCGGGGGCTCGTTCCGTTTCCGGCCGCCCCCGCCCCGCCCGCCACCCTCGGCCCGTCGACGCCGGGCCGTCGGGTCCCGTCGGCCGCGGCTGGCCCGTTCCCCGTGACCGGACCCGCGGGCCGTCGCCCCGCACTGTGACCTCCGGCGCACCGGGGTGCTTCATGGCATGAAAAGTCGAAGCGCTAGCGTTGGCCTCAGAGCCACCCGCTCCACCGGGGCGGCGTGGAGGGAGTACGGCCTTGAACTTCGTGGCGGCGATCGGATCCTCGTGGATCTGCGCCCTTGCGCTCTTCGCCGTGCTCGGCGACGCGTTGCTCCCCTTCATCCCGAGCGGCACGCTGGTCATCCTGGCCGTGCTCAAGACGGCTCAGATCAACGGCGCCCCGGTGCTGCTCGGCCTGGGCGTGGCGGTGGCCTCGTTCCTGGGGGACGTCCTCCTGCTCCACCTGGCCCGGCGCGGGGCCCCGCTGCTGCAGCGCCGGCTCGCCCGGCGTCCGAAGCTGGCGGCCAGCGTGGCCAGGGTCCAACAGTCGCTGATCGAGCGGCCGCACGCCGGGGCGGCCGCGATGGTGGTGATCGCACGGTTCGTGCCGGCCGGGCGGACCGTCCTGGACCTGGCCATCGGCCACTCCCCCGCTCATCCGCACCGCTTCCTGCACTGGTCGGCGCTGGCGGCGCTGGTCTGGGCCGCGTACATCGTGACGCTGGGCTGGCTGAACAGCCACTGGTTCAACACCGCCTGGCTGAGCCTGGCGGTCTCCTGCGCGGCGGCCACCGCCGTCAGCACCGCGATCGCGCGAGTAGTGCGCCGTCACCGGCGGCTGGTCGTGCTCTGACCGGTCCTCGGAACGCCCGGTGGCGTCCGACGACTTCCGGCCGCGTCCGGCCTCGGGGCACTGCCAGGAGCACAATTGTCCCTTACGGGCGATGCCCCGGACCGAGCGCTGACGAACTCTGACCGGGGCCGACGGAGCGGCGGTACCGTACTCCCCTGACGGCACGCAATGCGAAGCGTCACAGGACCGCAACAGACGACGAATCCCTGCAGCCCAGCCGGGCGCCCCCGGCGTGTTCACTGTCATCGGAGCCCGGCGACCTTGGAAGCCGCTGCGGCGACATGACATGCTAACGGCGGAATATTCATCAATTGCCCGATTTGACCGGTGCGGCCCGGACCGCCCTCACCACCGGTCGATCGGCACCCAGGGGAGACCATGACCAGCATCTCGCGCAGGACGGTGCTCAGTGCAACCGCTGCGACCGCAGCCCTCGGCGCGGTCTCGGCCTGTTCCAGCGGCGGATCCGGTTCGGGGCAGAACTCCACCTCACCTTCCTCCGGCGGCAACGCCACCGCCGGCCAGAGCGGCACCACCGACCCGACCCAGGCGGTGGTGCCCAAGGGCGCCCCGATCGGCGACGGATCCAACGCGGACACCGGTCCGCAGCCGAACCAGCCCAAGCCCGAGAAGCTGAAGCCGGGCGAGCGCCCGCCGCAGTTCGTGGTCTTCTCCTGGGACGGCGCGGGCGGCACCGACGACGGCCAGTTCCCCCGCTTCCTCAAGCTGGCGGAGCAGTACAAGGCCACCATGACCTTCTTCCTCTCCGGCATATACGCCCTGCCCAAGGGCAAGTCCCAGCTGTACCACCCGCCGAAGCACGCGGTCGGCGCCTCCGACATCCCGTACCTGTCGGACGGTGCGGTCAAGAGCACCCTCAAGCTGGTCAGCCAGGCCTGGCTCGCCGGGCACGAGATCGGCACCCACTTCAACGGGCACTTCTGCTCCAGCCGTCCGGACAAGAACGGGGTCAACATGTGGACCCCGGACGACTGGCAGAGCGAGATAGACCAGGCGATCTCCTTCGTCACCCAGTGGCGGACCAACACCGGCTTCACCGACGTCGACCCGCTGCCCTTCGACTACAAGAAGGAGCTCATCGGCGGCCGCACCCCGTGCCTGGAGGGCCAGAAGGCGCTGCTGCCGACCATCGCGAAGCTGGGCTGGAAGTACGACGCGAGCTCCTCCGGCGGGCTCCAGATATGGCCGCAGAAGGTGCAGGACGGCAAGATCTGGGACTTCCCGCTCCAGTCCATACCCTTCCCCGGGCACACCTTCCAGGTCCTGTCGATGGACTACAACATCCTGGCCAACCAGTCCAGCGGCAGCACCAAGGGCGACCCGTCCAAGTACAACGACTGGCGCACCCAGGCGACCAACTCCTACCTGGCCGGGTTCGACCGCGCCTACAACAGCAACCGCGCGCCGTTCTTCGTCGGCAACCACTTCGAGCAGTGGAACGGCGGCATCTACATGGACGCCGTCGAGGAGGCCCTCAAGTCGATCGCGGGCAAGCCCGACGTCCGCCTGGTCTCCTTCAAGCAGCTGGTCGAATGGCTGGAGGTGCAGGACCAGTCGACCCTGCGCAAGCTGCGCACCCTCAACGTCGGCCAGGCGCCGTCCGGCGGCTGGGAGAGCTTCCTCGGCGCTGCGGGCTGACGGGCCCGGACCGGGTCCGGCTGCGCCGGATCACTGCTCACCACGGCCGGCGGGTGTCCGTACCCCGCCGGCCGCGACCGTTCCGACTCGGGCCGGACCGCACCTGGGGCGGCAACTCCCCTCGGCGGTCCGGCCGTTCGCGTACCCGCTGTGGCACCGTCCACTCACCGCCGTGCCGAATTCCGCTGCATTAGCACCATCGCAGGCCACCGTGGCCGGGAACCGTAGTATCTTCACGCCCGAGCAGCGATCGTCGTGTGGAACTGTTGCGATCAGCGTTACGCTCCAGGAGAGTTGAGCAAGCCACGGATCCCGTCGCGCCCGGTGGGGAAGCTGGATCGCGCGCCGGGATCCCGCATTCGAAGCCGTCGTGCCGGCCCACTGCCGATCCGGTCGCACACACTCCACGTATCGGGTTCCCGGTACGGGATTCCCGGTATCGCGTTCTGCCCGGGCGGCTCCGGGGGCGAGGCGAGCGCCGCCGAGCACAGCAAGCCGCAGAACTCCGGGGGGAGCACGTCATGACCGACCCGTCCGCGCGACGGAGGGACGCCGGAACGACCCGCGAAGGCCGACCGGTCCGAAGCCGCCGGGGTGCCGGGCAGCTCGACGAGGCCGCGCTGCGCACCGAGCCGGTGCCCGAAGCCCCGTACGACTACGGCCATTTCAGCCGCCTGGCGGGCCCGGCCGTCGACCCGGGCGAGGACCGGGAGCTCGGGGCCGGCGTGTACCGGCCGGAGCCGGACGGTGCGCGGGCACCAGCGGGCACGGGGTCGGGCCCACAGCGGGGGCCGTGGCCGGGCACCCAGCCGGGCGCCCCGTACCGGGTCCAGTACCGGAGCCTGCTGCGGCACGATCCGCACCGGTTCCGGGCCGCCCTGCTCCTGGTGGCGGCCCCGCTGGTGGAGGCGGTCCTGCTGGTCTGGCTGCTGCTGCCGGAGCACTGGCCGGAACGCGCGGACGAGACCGACGTCCTGGTGCTGCTCGGGGACAAGGTGATGATCGGGATCATCGCGGTGGTCGAGCTGTTCCGGCTGGTCAACGTGGTCTCCAACACCCACGCCACCCTGGTGGCCCGGGACCCGATACCGGTGACGCCGGAGTCCGGCACCCGGGTCGCGTTCCTCACCACCTGCGTGCCGGGGAAGGAGCCGCCGGAGATGGTGCGGGCCACGCTGGTGGCGGCGCGCGGAGTCCGGCACGAAGGACCGTACGACGTCTGGCTGTTGGACGAGGGAAACGATCCTGCAATGCGCGCCCTCTGCGCCGAGCTGGGCGTCCGACACTTCACCCGTTCCGGCCGACCGCACTGGAACCGGCCGAAGGGGCGGTTCCGCGCCCGGTCGAAGCACGGCAACTACAACGCCTGGCTCCAGGCCCACGGCGACGACTACGACTTCTGGGTGTCCGTCGACACCGACCACGTGCCGCTGCCCGACTTCTGCGAGCGCATGCTCGGCTACTTCCGCGATCCGGACGTCGCATTCGTGGTCGGACCTCAGGTGTACGGGAACTACCGCAGCTCGGGTTCGGCCGTCACCAAATTCTCCGAGAGCCAGCAATACCTCTTCCACGCACTCATCCAGCGCGCCGGAAACCGTTACGGCGCACCGATGTTCGTCGGCACCAACAACGCCGTCCGAATCCGCGCGCTCCAGTCGATCGGCGGGCTGTACGACTCCATCACGGAGGACATGGCGACCGGTCTGGAGTTCCATCGCACCCGGAACCCGGAGACCGGGGAGAACTGGAGGTCCGTGTACACCCCGGACGTCCTCGCCGTCGGCGAAGGCCCGTCCTCCTGGACCGACTTCTTCTCCCAGCAACTGCGGTGGAGCCGCGGCACCTACGAGACCCTGCTCACCCAGTACTGGCGGGTGCTCTGGCGACTGTCCCCCGGCCGACTGCTCAACTACACGCTGATGGTGGGCTTCTACCCGATGGCGGCGCTCACCTGGCTGCTCGGCGGGGTGTCCAGCGTGCTCTACCTGGGCTTCGGCGCCTCCGGCGTGCACGTCTCCTCGGAGCTCTGGATGATGCTCTACAGCGACGCCGCCGCGCTCCAACTCCTGCTCTACACCTGGAACCGCAAGCACAACGTGAGCCCGCACGAGCCGGCCGGCTCCTCCGGGATCGCGGGCATGGTGATGTCCGCGCTCTGCGGCCCGGTGTACGCGGCCTCGCTGCTCCAGACGCTGGTGCGCCGCCGCGGCGGTTTCGTGGTGACGCCCAAGGGCCGGGAGGCCAGCGCCGACCGGCTCGGCACCTTCCGGTACCACCTGTTCTGGGCGGCGGTGTTCGGCGGCGCCGTCGCCGTGTCCTTCCGCACCGGCTACGACCACGTGGCGATGCGCACCTGGGCCTGCATCGCCCTGGGCCTGACCGTGCTGCCGCTGCTGATCTCGGCCGGCGACGCCGTCCGCCGTCTGCGCACCCGGCCCACCGCCACCCTGACCGTGACCGGCGACCCGACCGCGACGCCCAAGGTCCTGCTGGAGAAGCGCCGCCCGCGCCATGCCCTCGGCCGCACCGGGCCGGCAGCGACACCGACGCCGACACCGGCAGGGGCAGGGGCAGGGGCACCACCCCAGCCCGGCGCGCTCGACAGCCCGACCCTCACCCTCCGCCCGGCCGCGCCCGACACCCCGACGGTCACGCTCCGCCTCGTCCGGGCCGCCGACCCGACGCCCGCCGACCCGGCGCCCGACCACGTCGAGAGCGCCGACCCCGTCGACCGTACCGACCACACCGACCGTACCGACCATGCCGAGAGCGGCACACCCGCCCACTGAGCCGCCCCGCCCCCGGCCCCGCCCACCGAACAGTCCCGCCCGCCTCCCGAGGGGACCACCACCGTGAAGATCCACAAGACCGGCCGCACCAAGCGCTTCGCCCTCGGCAGCACCGTCGCGCTGACCGTCGCCGGGATGAACGCCCCGGCCGTCCTCGGCTTCGCCGGCGACCAGTACCACCAGTACGTGATCAACCGCCCGGAGTACAAGGCGCAGTACGGCCACTGGCAGACCCTGTCACTGCCCGCCGAGTTCCGGGTCAACGCCGTCCACGCCACCCTGCTGCGCACCGGCAAGGTGCTGATCGTGGCCGGTTCCGGCAACGACGAGAAGCAGTTCAACGCGGGCACCTTCAAGAGCCTGCTCTGGGACCCGGCGAAGAACACCTACAAGCTGATACCCACCCCCGCCGACATGTTCTGCGGCGGCCACGCCTCCCTCCCGGACGGCCGGGTGCTGGTGGCCGGCGGCACCCAGCGGTACGAGAAGCTGGACGGCGCGGTGAAGAAGGCGGCCGGCGTGATGCGGGTGCGCAACGAGAGCCCGGAGCGCGACCGCACCTTCCCCAAGGGCACGGTGTTCGTCGCCCCGAACGGCCGGGAGTACGCCAGCACCGTCCAGGTGACCGTCCCCGCCGCGACCAAGACCGGCGCCGGGAAGCAGACCGTGGTCACGGCCGGCGAGCAGCACGTGTTCGTCGAGGCGGTCGGCGAGGGCCGGGACTACGTGAGCGACTCCCCCGCCCAGTACCGGATCAAGGGACTGACCGGCGTCGACGCCCACAACCTGTACGGGCAGAGCGAGAAGCTGACCCTGGACAAGCAGGACTACCAGGGCATCCGCTCCGCCTTCGAGTTCAACCCGGACACCGAGCTCTACGAGCAGGTCACCGACATGGCGCACGCCCGCTGGTACCCGACCCTGACCGGGCTGGGCGACGGCCGGGTGGTCACCGTCTCCGGCCTGGACGACACCGGGCTGATCCTCAACGGCAACGACAACGAGGTCTACGACCCGAAGTCCAAGACCTGGGCCAAGGGCCCCGACCGCTACTTCCCGACCTACCCGTCGATCTTCCTGACGGCGAGCGGCAAGCTCTTCTACTCCGGTTCCAACGCGGGCTACGGTCCCGCCGACAAGGGCCGCGAGCCGGGCCTCTGGGACCTGTCGACCAACGGCTTCCGGCCCGTCCCCGGACTGCGCGACCCGAACCTGACCGAGACCTCCGCCTCGGTGCTGCTGCCGCCCGCGCAGGCCCAGAAGGTCATGGTGCTGGGCGGCGGCGGGGTGGGCGAGTCCCCGCTGTCCACGGCCCGCACCGACATCGTGGACCTGACCGCGCCTGAGCCCGCCTTCGTCCCGGGCCCCGACCTGCCGGCCGGCCGGACCCGCTACCTCAACAGCGTGGTGCTCCCGGACGACACCGTGTTCACCACCGGCGGTTCCAGCGGCTACCGCGGCCGGGGCGACAGCGACCTGCTCAAGGCCCAGGTGTACCACCCGGATTCCCACACGTTCAGCACCGCCGCCGAGCCCACCGTCGGCCGCGACTACCACTCCGAGGCGCTGCTGCTGCCGGACGGCCGGGTCGCCGTCCTGGGCTCCAACCCGCTGTTCGCCGACAAGGCCGAGACCCAGCCCGGCGGCTTCGAGCAGCGCATCGAGATCTACACCCCGCCGTACCTGTACCACGGCGACCGCCCCGAGGTGACGGCCTCACCCACGGCGGCGAAGCTCGGCGGCACCGTCCGGATCGGCACCGCCCGGCCGGACGCGGTGACCACCGCCAAGCTGATCCGGCCGAGTTCGGTGACCCACGTGACGGACGTCGAGCAGCGCTCGGTCGCCCTGGACATCACCGGGCGCACCGCCGACGGGCTCTCGCTCGCCCTCCCGGGCAACCCGAACCTGCTGCCGCCCGGCTGGTACATGCTGTTCCTGACGGACGCGGCCGGCACCCCGTCGGTCGCCCGCTGGGTCCAGGTCACGGGCTGAGCGGACGCCCCGGGCCGGGCCGGGCCGGGCCGGGCCGCGCGCACGGCTGCGCTCAGCGCGCCGCCTGCGCCAGCCCGAGCGCGTACGGCAGCCAGAACTCGCCCGCCCGGGGCTCGCCGCGGCCGCACTCGCCGTCCGACTCCCCCGGATTCTTGATCCACAGGTAGGCGTCGACCCCGGGCCGCCCGGTCTCGGTTGTCGGCGCCTCGCCGAGCGCCCGGCCGGGCGGGTTGCACCAGGATTCGGCACCCGCCGAGCCGTTGCCGCTGCGGCTGGTGTCGATGACGAAGTGCTTGCCGCCCAGGGCGGCGGAGAGCCGGTTGCCGTAGTCCGCGTTCCGGTCGGTCGGGTAGAAGTTGGCGACGTTCACGGCGAAGCCGTCCGCCGCCGCGATGCCGGACTTGCGCAGCGCCGCGGCCATCTCGTCCGGGTCCTGCGCCCAGCCCGGGTTGCCCGCGTCCAGGTAGACCCGGACGTTCGGGTGCTTCTTCAACTCCTGTACGGCGAAGGCCAGTAGGCCGTACCGCTCGGCGGCCAGGTCGCCCTTGATCCCGCACGTGTCCAGGGTGTGGGCGACGGCGTCGGGCTCCAGCACCACCCAGGCCTTGCGGTCGCCGAGGGCCCCGGCGACGCCGGTGATCCAGGAGCGGTACGCGGCGGCGTCGGCGGCGCCGCCGGCCGAGTACTGGCCGCAGTCCCGGTGCGGGATGTCGTACGCGACGAAGACGGCCGTCCGGCCCGCCTCGGCGGCCCGGCGGCTCACCTGGTCGGTGATCTCCCGGGCGCCCTGTTCACCGAGCCACTGGGAGGACGGCTGGGCGGCGATCCGCAGCAGGGTATCGGCCTCGGCTGCACGACCCTGGCCGCGCAGCACGGCGAGCTGCTGGGCGGCGTTGGTGCGGTCGGAGACGTAGAAGGCCTGCCCGGGAAGCTGGTTGAGGCCCGTGGCGCCGGCCGCCGGAGGCACGGCGGAGGCTCCCGCCCCGCCCGGAACCCCGGTCCCGCCGGGAGCCCCGGAGCCGCCGGGGGATCCGCTCACCCCGCCGCCCGCACCGCCCCCGCCACTGCACCCGGCGACCGCCAGCAACGCCAGACCCGCCATCAGCCCGACCCACCGGCTCGTTCCTGCTCGCCCCACCCCGCGCACGTACCGCCCCTCCGAGCCGACTCCCGCCCCCGTCGGACCGGTCCGGCGACCGGTCGGCACCAGCTAAGCACACCCGGCCCCGGCCGACGGCCGCCACCGGTGAACGGCACGTGGCCGTGGGCGGACGGGAATCCGAACCCCGTCCAGCCACGGCCACGTGCGGCACGACTGTGCGTCAGTCCTGCTTGAGGTCCGGCACCCGCCAGTCGATCGGCTCGCCGCCGAAGCCGTCCAGCGCCGCGTTGATCTGCGAGAACGGGCGGCTGCCGAAGAACAGCTTGGCGGACAGCGGCGACGGGTGCGCGCCCTGGACCACCACGTGCTTCTCGGTGTCGATCAGCGGCAGCTTCTTCTTGGCGTAGTTGCCCCAGAGCACGAAGACCACCGGCTCCTCGCGATCGCTGACCGCCTTGATCACCGCGTCGGTGAACTTCTCCCAGCCCTTCGCCTTGTGCGAGTTGGCCTCGTGGGCGCGGACCGTGAGCACCGCGTTGAGCAGCAGCACGCCCTGCTCGGCCCAGTGCATCAGGTAGCCGTTGTCGGGGGCCGGGATGCCGAGGTCGGCGTCCAGCTCCTTGAAGATGTTGCGCAGCGAGGGCGGCGTCTTCGTCCCGGGCAGCACCGAGAAGCTCATGCCGTGGGCCTGGCCGTTGTCGTGGTACGGGTCCTGGCCGAGGACCAGCACCCGGACCTTCTCGTACGGAGTGGCCTGCAGCGCGGCGAACTCCTGGCCGCTCGGCGGGAACACCTCGTGCTCCGCGCGCTGGGCCGCCACGAAGGCCGCCAGCTCCGCGAAGTACGGCTTCTCCGTCTCGGCACCGAGCACCGCGCGCCAGGACTCGGGCAGCTCCAGCCCGCCGCCCTCGCCGGCCTCGACCACGCCCGCCTCGACCGTGTCCGTCACGACATCTACCTCCCACACCGCGGCTGCTGCGCCGCCCGCCCTCTTACACCCCGAACGCTACACAGCCCCACCGACAACTCACTCCACGGGCGACGGGGCCGACGCCGCCGCACCGTCCGAGGCCGCAGCACCGGCCGAAGCCGGGGCCGCCGCAGCGCCCGAGGCCGCCCGCACCACCCGCACGTGCTCCACCCCGTTGAGCGCCACCAGCAGCACGGCCAGCACCACCAGCACCACCAGGGCCGGCAGCCGCACCATCGCGGGCAGCAGCCCCAGCACCACCACCGCCGCCGCGATCCGGGTGGTCGAGACCAGCCGGAACATCATCCAGCGGGTGTACCCGAAGGTCAGCAGGTACAGCCCGCAGCCGCCGTAGAGCAGCCCCACCGGTCCGGCGCCGAGCGCCCGCCACGGGTCCGCGACCGTCTCCGCGAAGCCGACCGCGACCCCGATCACCCCGGCCGCCAGCGCCAGGTGCCCGTACTGGAAGACCCGCCGGATCACGTCCCGCCGGGAGTCGGCGACCTCCACGGCGTGCCGCATCGCGTCCGCCGCGAACACGAAGTACTGCCACCACAGTCCGGCCGAGATGGTGAACGCGGCTGCCACGGCGGCCAGTTCGGCCGCGTCCAGCCGGGCCGCGGCGGCCGAGCCGCCGATCCCGACGACCGATTCGCCGAGCGCCACCAGCAGGAACAGCGCGAACCGCTCCGGCATGTGCGACGGGTGGTAGGCCACCTTGGCGAGCCGCCGCCGGAACACAAGCGGCGCGGCCAGGTCGCAGAGCGCGGCCGCCGCCCACAGCACCAGCCGCGGCCCGTCCGGCAGCAGCCCGCCGACCAGCAGCAGCGGTCCGCTGACCAGCACCCCGGCCCCGTACGGACCGCGCCACACTCCCGGGACGCGCACCAGCAGGAGCAGCAGCACCAGCCGGGCCAGCCAGTACGCGGCGCCGAGCAGCACGCCCCGGCCGCCGTACGCGCCCGGGACGGCGAGCGCCATGAACAGGCCGGCCAGTCCGACCAGCAGGATGCCCAGACGGTCGCGCGGGTTGTCCACGTCGCGGATGTTGGCCTGCACGGTGGTGCCGACCCAGCACCAGTACACCGGCACGAACACCACCAGGGCCCGGACCAGGCCGGTCAGGTCGTGCTGGTGGTGCAGCAGTCCGGAGACCTGGGTGATCGCGAAGACGAAGACCAGGTCGAAGTACAGCTCCGCCCAGGTGACCCGCTTCTCCGGCCCCTCCCCCGCCGTGCCTTCCCCTGCCGTGCCCCGCGTCGCCGCTTCCCCCGCTGTACCGTCCCCC
This sequence comes from Kitasatospora sp. NPDC040550, assembly GCF_055594965.1. Taxonomy (NCBI): domain Bacteria; kingdom Bacillati; phylum Actinomycetota; class Actinomycetes; order Kitasatosporales; family Streptomycetaceae; genus Kitasatospora; species Kitasatospora sp. NPDC040550. The sequence goes on from NZ_JBVIWC010000011.1 coordinate 92,732, forward strand.
GCCGTGCTCATCCGCCCGGTCCTCCCCACGCGTACGGAACGAGCCCCGCCCCGGCGCTCGGCCGGGGCGGGGCTCGCGACTGCACCGCAGAGGTTAGACCAGCTCGACCAGGTCCGCGATCGACGCGACCACCCGGGTCGGCCGGTACGGGAAGCGCTCCACGTCGGTGGCGGAGGTCAGGCCGGTGAGCACCAGGATGGTCTCCATGCCGGCCTCCATGCCCGCGACGATGTCGGTGTCCATCCGGTCGCCGATCATCACGGCGGTCTCCGAGTGGGCGCCGGCGGTGTTGAGCGCCTCGCGCATCATCAGCGGGTTGGGCTTGCCGACGAAGTACGGGTCCACGCCGGTGGCCTTGGTGATCAGGGCCGCGACCGAGCCGGTGGCCGGCAGCACGCCCTCGGTGGAGGGGCCGGTCTCGTCCGGGTTGGTGCAGATGAACCGGGCCCCCGCGTTGATCAGGCGGATCGCCTTGGTGAGCGCCTCGAAGGAGTAGGTCCGGGTCTCGCCGAGCACGACGTAGTCCGGGTTGTTGTCGGTCAGCACGTACCCGGCCTGGTACAGCGCCGTGGTGAGGCCGGCCTCGCCGATCACGTACGCGGTGCCGTTCGGGCGCTGGCTCTTGAGGAACTTGGCGGTGGCCAGGGCCGAGGTCCAGATGCACTCCTCCGGCACCTCCAGGCCCATGCCGGCCAGCCGGGCACTCAGGTCGCGCGGGGTGTAGATGGAGTTGTTGGTGAGGACGAGGAAGGGCTTGCCGGACTCCCGCAGTCGGCGGAGGAACTCCTCCGCCCCGGGGATCGGCGTGCCCTCGTGGATGAGGACACCGTCCATGTCGGTCAGCCAGGACTCGATGGGCTTGCGGTCTGCCACGTGCGTGTCTCCCGGAATGTTGCAAGTCTTGCGGTGGGGCCCTGACGCGGCACAGCCTAATCCGCACGGATGGCCGGGGACAGAACGTACCGTCCAACGGGACGCGACGGCCGCCGGACGCGACGGCCCCCGGGCGCGTCGGCCCCCGGGCGGGGAGCGGAAGCCGGGGAAGCAGCGGGAGCAGCGGGAGACCGGGAGCAAAGGGGTGCCTCGTGATTGAGTGGGCCGCATGAACCCGCTGACCGCCCCCCGCCCCCTCCGCGTCGGCCTGATCGGCTACGGCCTGGCCGGCTCCGCCTTCCACGCCCCGCTCATCGCCACCACGCCCGGGCTGCGGCTGGACGCCGTGGTCACCGCCAACCCGGAGCGCCGCGAGCAGCTGCGGCGCGAGCATCCGGAGGCCCGCGCCGTCGACACCCCCGAGCAGCTGCTCGCCGACCCGGACGCGCTGGACCTGGTGGTCGTCGCCTCGCCCAACCGCACCCACGCGCCGCTGGCCCGCGCCGCCCTGCGGGCCGGTCTGGCCACCGTGGTGGACAAGCCGCTGGCCGGCACCGCCGCGGAGGCGCTGGAGCTGTGCCGGCTGGCGGAGGAGCGGGGCGTTCTGCTGTCGGTGTTCCAGAACCGGCGCTGGGACGGCGACTTCCTGACCGCGAGCCGGCTGGTGCGCGGTGGCGCGCTCGGCCGGGTGCACCGCTTCGAGTCCCGGTTCGAGCGGTTCCGCCCGAAGCCCAAGCCGGGCTGGCGCGAGCTCGCCGACCCGGCCGAGGTCGGCGGCACCCTGTACGACCTGGGCAGTCACCTGGTCGACCAGGCGCTCACCCTGTTCGGACCGGTCGAGACGGTGTACGCGGAGATCGACGTGCGGCGGGACGGCGCGGTGGTGGACGACGACGCCTTCGTCGCGCTGACCCACGCCTCCGGCACCCGCTCGCACCTGTGGACCAGCGCCATCACCCCGCTGATCGGTCCCCGGCTGCGGGTGCTCGGCGACACCGCCGGGTACGTCAAGCACGGCATGGACCCGCAGGAGGCCGAACTGCGGTCGGGCCGCCGCCCGGACGGCACCCACCCGTGGGGCGCCGACCTGCCCGAGCACTACGGCACCCTGGGCAGTGACGGGTCCACGATCTCCCTGCCCACCGACCCGGGCGACTACCCCGCCTTCTACGCCGGCGTCGCGGCCGCCCTGGCCGCTCCCGGCACCCCGCCCCCGGTCGACCCGCGCGACGCGGTGGCCACCCTCACCGTCCTGGAGGCCGCCCGCACCTCCGCGGCCACCGGCCGGACGGTCCGGCTGGGCTGACGGTCCGGCCGACCCACCCCCGCCCTGCCTTTCCTTGACCGACTCTCCTGCAATGCCCGTCATGACCACTCGGGGGAGGGGGGGCGGCGCGCGGCCCGCCGTGCGGCGGAGCAGGAACGGGGCCGACGCCGCCCTCACACCCCGATGACCTCCACCGCCGAGCCCAGCCCACGGAAGTCCGCCACGTTGCGGGTGTACAGCGGCAGCCCGTGGGCGGAGGCGACGGCGGCGATCATCAGGTCGATCCGGCGCGGGCGCGGCTGCCGTCCGGCGGCGATGGTCAGGGTGACGAGGGTCCCGTAGCGGGCGGCGGCGGCCGCGTCGAAGGGCAGCGGGTCGAAGTCGGCCATCGCCGCGCCGAGCACCTCCAGCCGGGCCGCCCGGCTGATCGGGTCGCGGGCCATCGAGACGCCCTGCTGGAGTTCGGCGAAGGTGATCGCGGTCAGCTCCGGCACGGCGGGCAGGTCGCCGGGGTTGAGCAGCGCCAGGTCGATGTACACACAGGTGTCCAGCACCCCGGCGGGCCGCCGCCGGGACGCCCTCCGGCGCTCAGCCACGCCGCCGCTCGAACGGGTCGTCGCCCTCGTCCCCGACGAGCTCCTCGGGCCCGAAGTACTCCTCGGCCTCCTTGCGCATCTCCTGGTAGTCCACCCGCGGCAACGTCACGTGCCGCGCCACCAGCTCCTCCGCCGTGAGCCGCCGCCGCCCGGACACCGGCCGCAGCTCCGCGACCTCGACCCCGTTCCTGGTGATGTGGAAGGTCTCACCGGCCTCCACCGCGTCCATCACCGCGGCGGAGTTGTTCCGGAACTCCCGCTGGGTAATCGTCCTCATGTCCTCCACGGTAGCCCCGCGTAGCACGGGCGGCTACACCCCGCGCGTTCCTGGATTCACGCCCCGCCGCCCCGGCCGGTCGACTACGTTCGAACACAAATCGATCAAGTGGGGGGCTTCTGTCATGGCCGGGACCGATGAGAAGGACCAGAACCCGTGGCTCTACGGCCAGGACGGTCCACCGTCAACCGCTCTGCCCCGCCCCACCGGACCCTGGGCGGGCTCAGCCGGGGCGGGCGCCCCGGTCCTTGTACAGCCGGCCGTGCTCCAACAGGCCGGCGGCGAAGCGCGGCGGCTGCGCGGTGAACTCAAGTCCTCCGTCACCCGCGCCGAGCCGGACACCGCGGCGGCGGTCCAAGCGCTGGCCGACGGGTGGGCCAGCGGGCCCGCTCTCTCCCAGGCGCTCACCTGGTGGAAGGCCCGCTGGACCAGCCTCGACAACCGACTCGGCCTGGCGGCTGACCGTCTGGACGCCACGGCACGCAGCTATCACGCCGCCGATACCTCCGCCGCCACCACCTTCAAGGGGCCGTGAACGATGGTGACCTTCGCCCAGCTCCGCTCCGCGTCCTTCGAGCCCCTCGACCACGCGGGCGACACCTGGACCGGCGTCTCCGGTCACATGGAGCATCTCGCCGGCCAGGTCCGGTCCGGCGTCCTGCACCCGCTGACAGGTGGCAGCGGCAGTCCCTACGCCCCCGTGTCCGGCGATCGACCATGGACCGGTCCGGCCGCCGACGAAGCGGCGCGGGAGATCGGATTCCTGGCCGACGAGATGGCGGCCTTCCACTTCGAGGCCCTGGCAATCTCCGCGGCCCTGCACCGTGCCAACAAGGCTTTCGCCGACGCCAAGCAGAAGCTGCTCCGGGCGATCGGCGACATCGAGGGCCTGGGGGCGACCGTGGCCGCCGACGGCTCGGTCACGCTGCCCGGGCTGTCCCGCGAGGAACGGAACGACCCTGAGGCGGTGGCGTACCACAAGCGGAAGTGGGACGAAGTCCAGCAGCACGTCCAGGTCATGACCGCGGCTGTGGCGGCCGCCACCGAAGCCGACGGGACCGTGGCCACCGCCCTCCTCGCGCTCAACCCGGAGGAGGTCGACCCGGCAACGCATCCTGATGGGCTCGGCAACGCCCAGGGAGACCTGGCGGCGGCCGCGGGCATGCCGACCAACCCCAACGACCTGAAGGCGTGGTGGGCGGCCCTCGACCCCGCCGTACGGGCCGGGCTGCTCGCGTCCGATTCACCGAAGCTGATCAAGGCGGGAATCCTGGGCCCGACCGGCTACGAGTGGTCGGCACCGGACACAGGGGCCGGGCCGTGGAAAGTCCGGGAGCCGGGCCTGCGCGAGCAGAACATCCGGGCGATGGCGTACGCCATGGTCGGCGGCGGCTCACTTGTCGGCTACCCGGATGCCTCCGTCAACATGGCGCACTACCTGGACGGGACCGGCACGCCCCTCACCGTGGACGTCGACCGCATGCTCGGCGACGACGCCGGCTTCAAGGAGGACGCGGGTGTCCAGCTGGCCGCCAACAGCACACAGTGGCGGCAGGCCGCGTTGGTGGCGTTCGAGAAGTCGGGCGGGGCTCCGGTCGCAATCCCCGTGGAGAGCCCGGTCGCCCACCGCACGTTCGGTGACCGCAACTGGTTCCTGGCGGTCGGGAGTCATCCGTACCTCACGTCCGGAGTGGTGACGGCCGTCCCGGGGCCGGACGGAAAGCCCCGGGTCTCCCTGCAGTACCAGGTCAACGTCTGGGACCGTTACAACTGGGACCCCGGCAAGAGCACGCCGATCGCCGGTACCGACATCACGGACGCCGACATGGCGAGCCTGCACCAGAGCGGGCTGGCCAAGGAGTACGACATCGCCGGCAGGACCAAGCCGATCACCGTCCGGCTCGACGACGGCGAGGGCGGTCCCGGCGGTGGCGCCGAATCCCGAGGAGGCCGCCAGGGTGCGCGGGTCGAGGCTGTGAGGCAGGGACAGTGAGGCGACGGCGATGGCGGACCCTGCTGCTGGGGGTCGTGCTGCCACTGGTGCTCGCCGCGGGCGCGGTGGGAGGCCTGTACTGGTTGCGGGAGTGGGATCGGCATCCGGCGGCGGACAGTGGGCGGCCCGGGTCGTGGGTGACGGTCGGCTCCGCGGAGGTCGCGGCGTTCGCGCGGGTGCGGGTGCCCGGGTCGGCGGGCGAGCTGCGGTGGGCGTACCGGAAGGGGTTCCAGGACGACGTGGCGTTCCTCTCGTTCCGGCTGCCGCCGGGCGAGGAGCAGGGGTTCCTGAACGGACTTGGGATCCCGCTGACGCCGGACGCCGGCACGGACCTCGGGAGCGGTGTGCTGGAGGGGTTCCGTCAGGCCGGGGCGCCGGATCCGAAGGCGGCGGGGGCGTTGCGCCACGGTTCCGTCGTCGCCGACGCGCTGCCGGGCCACGACAAGCGCCTCGCCGAGTCGGCGTGGCTGGCGGAGGAGGCGGACGGGGGGACGCGGGTGTGGGTGCACGCGGTGGACGCTCCGTGAGGAATTCCCCGGTGCGCCGGGAACCCGGGGGGCCGTAGGATCGTCGTGCTGAACGTCCTGAGCCGGGAAGACATCGAGAGGGGGGCCTGCCGTGGATGTTGTCGCGATGTTGCTGGGCCTGCTCCGGGTGTTGACCGGGCAGTTGGTGACCGAGGGCGGCGGGCTCGCGTCCGTCGCCGCCGTGGCGGCGATGGTCCTGGTGGCCGGCGCGGTCGCGGGGGCCCTCGCCGGGGCGCGGTTGCTGGGGGCACGGGCCCCGGCCGCGGTGCGCAGCGGGGTGCTGCGGCGCCGGGCGTTCCGTACGGCGTTCCTTCCGCAGCGTGATCCGGACGCCCGGGGCAGGCGACGCCCCCGGGCGCCGGGAGCGGCCCCGGCGGCCGCGTAGTCCCGCAGTTCTCCCGTACGGTGCCCGCGCTTCCGCGGCTGCCCGTACCTCCTTCGCGGCCGTCCTCCGCCGATCACTCATGTCCTGAGACCCCGGAGGGCTCGCTTCACCATGTCCGTTCTGTCTGTTCTCGACCCGGCCGTCACCGTCGCCCACGCCGTGGTCGCCACGCTCGCCCACACCGTGCCGACCGCGCTGGCGATCGTCCTGTTCGTGCTCGCCGTACGGCTCTGCCTGCACCCGCTGGCGCGGGCGGCGGCGCGCGGGGAGAAGGCCCGCTCGAAGCTGGCGCCGAAGGTCGCCGCGCTGAACGCGAAGCACAAGAACAACCCGGAGAAGGCGCGCGAGGCGCTCGCGGAGCTGTACCGGAAGGAGCAGGTCTCGCCGTTCGCGGGCTGCCTGCCGATGCTGGTGCAGATCCCGTTCTTCTCGGTCATGTACCGGCTCTTCACCACCCCGAACGACCTGCTGGACCACACCCTGTTCGGGGTGCCGCTGGGCCTGCACGTCGGGAACGCGCAGGGCGCCGGGCAGTTCGCGGTGTTCGGCCTGCTGTACGCCGGGCTGGCGGCGGTCGGGTACGTCAACTACCGCCGGGCCCGGCGCGCGGCGGCCGCGCAGACCACCCCGCAGCCGGGGGCGGGGCTGCTGCCGTACCTGTCCTTCGTGTCGGTGGTGTTCGCGATGCTGGTGCCGGTGGCCGCCGCGCTCTACCTGCTCACCACCAGCGTGTGGTCGGCCTCCGAGCGGGGCTGGCTGTACCGGGGCACCGGCCAGGTCCCGGCGACGGCACTCGCGGTCTGACCCGCAGGACGTCCGAGGGCGGCCCGGCGGCTCGGAAGGACGCCCGCGGCTCAGAAGTGGCGCAGCAGCTCCGGGAAGGCCGCGAGCTGCAGCGTCGCCCCGTCCGGGCCGAGGTCCTCGTGCTCCAGCACCCAGGTGTGCTCGTGCGGGATGAAGACGGTGCGCAGGCCGGCCCGGCGGGCGGGGGCGATGTCGGACTTGGGCGAGTTGCCGATCATCCAGGTGCGGTCCGGGTCGAGGCCGAGTTCGGCGGTGAGCTGCCGGTAGGTGTCGACGGACTTCTCGGCCACGATGTGGATCCCGCCGAAGTGGTGGTCGATCGTGGAAGCCGTCACCTTGGCCTGCTGCTCGTCCTGGTCGCCCTTGGTGAGCAGCAGCAGCCGGTGGCGGCCGGCCAGGTCGGCGAGGGTGTCGGCAACGCCGGCGATCAGTTCGATCTCGCCGCGCCGGGTGAGCGGGGCGAGCAGCTCGTCGATCCGGGCGAGCTCGGCCGCGGTGGGGGTGCGGTCGTCGTTCAACTGCCGCAGGCAGTCGGCGAGGCTCTGCCGGAAGACGGTGGCGCCGTAGCCGAGGGCAGCCGCGTTGGCGGCCTCGATCCGGTCGAGCAGGGCGCGGGCGCCGTCGCGGCCTTCCGGGGCGGCGGCCCAGTCCAGGAAGCCGTCGATGACCCGCTCGAAGAGGACGTTGTTCTCCCAGAGGGTGTCGTCGGCGTCGAAGATGAGGATCTGGTCGGTGTGCATGAGGGGTCCTTGGGTGAGGGTGGTCCGGTTCGGCCGGGCAGGCGGACGGCATGCTCGCCGGGCAGGCGGGCGGCGTGGTCAGCCGGGCGGCGTGGTTCAGCCGAGCAGGCGGGCGGCGTGGTCAGCCGGGCGGCGTGGTTCAGCCGAGCAGGCGGGCGGCGCGGTCGAGGGTCTCGCGGAAGTTCTCCTCGGTGGTGCGCTGCCGGGCCTCCTCGATGCTCAGCCACTCCAGCGGGGAGGCCGGGTTCTCCGGGCGGGCGTCGTCCGGGCTGTCGGTGGCGAGCAGGAAGCGCAGGTCGGCGTGCTCGTGGGCGGGTTCGACGGGCGAGGCCGGGACGGGCACCACGGCGAGGTGGACGAGGGTGGCGTCGGGCCAGGGGGTGAGGTCGGTCAGGCCGGTCTCCTCCAGGCCCTCGCGCAGGGCGATGTCCAGCGGGAGGGTCTCCCCCGGGTCGCCGTGGCCGCCGACCTGCAGCCAGGCCTGCTGGCGGACGTGCCAGCGCAGCAGCACCCGGCGGGTGGGCGGGTGGACGATCAGCGCGGAGGCGGTGAAGTGCAGCGGGGTGCCGCGGTCCCAGGCGTCGGCGACGTCTGCGGCGGCTGCGGCGTCGACCAGGGCGGTCGCCCTGGCGTGGTCGGCGGTCTCGACCGGGCCCTGCGGCCGGTGGCCGGCCAGGAGCCGGGCCAGGGCGGGGCTCTGCGGCTCGGGACTCTGCGGGGCGGTGTCCGTGGTCACCATGGTGCTGGACTCTCCTCGTTCCGCCTCCGGGGCGCCTCCGCTCCACCCCGCGCCGGAGCGTCGCGCACCGGACCGCGGCACGCCGGGCGGCGTCGCGCGGAACGGCGTCAACGGGCTTGCGGGGGTGGGCGATCGGGCCCGGGGGCTCCGGTTCCGGTGAACCCGGGAAGCCTAGCCCGGGGGTATTCGGGCGGCCCACCGGTTTTCCCGGTCGCCGGGGGCCGTACCGGCTGGTCAGGCGCCCCCTCCGGAGGCCGTAGCCTGTGGTGATCGTTTCGGGACAGGTGGAGGGATGACGTCATGGTGGCTGCTCCGGCGCTCGCCGAGCTGCGCGAGGTGTGCCAGCCGCAGGCCAAGCTGCAGAGCCGCAACGGTGAGCACTGGGCGGGCCGGCTCTACATGCGGGCGGTCTCGCTGCGGACCACCCGTCAGCTGGTGCGCACCTCGGTCTCGCCGAACACCCTGACCTGGGTGATGGTGGTGTGCGGGGTCGGCGGCGGCGCGGCCCTGCTGATCCCGGGTCTGACCGGCGCGGTGCTCGCGGCGGTGCTGTTCCAGTTGTTCCTGCTGTTCGACTGCGTGGACGGCGAAGTGGCGCGCTGGAAGCGCCAGTTCAGCATGGCCGGGGTGTACGTGGACCGGCTGGGCGCGTACCTGGCCGACGCCGCGCTGATGATCGGCGCGGGCGTACGGGCGGCGCGCGGCGGCTCGGAGCTGTGGGTGTCGGCGGGTCTGGCGGCCGCGCTGGGCGTGGTCCTGCTCAAGGCGTCGACGGACCTGGTGGACGTGGCCCGGGCGCGCAGCGGGCAGGCGCCGGCGGACGAGGAGTCCACCCAGCCGCGTTCCCAGGGCATCGCGACGGCCCGCCGACTCGCCTCGATCTTCAAGATCCACCGGGTGACGAACGGCATCGAGGCCTCGCTGGTGCTGCTGGCGGCCGCCGCCGTGGACGCCGGACTGCACAATCTGGACGCCACCCGGTGGACGCTCGCCGGGATCACGGTGATCACCTGGGGGATGGTGGTGGCGCACCTGGCGTCGATCCTGTCGTCGTCGCGGCTGCGCTGAGGCCGCCTTCCCGGCGGCCGCGGCGGGGCTGCGGCAAGGCCGAGACACCCTCCCCCGGCCGCGGGAGGAGTCCGGCGCGAGCTACCACGCGGTGGGCTTCACCGGCTGGGACGCGGTCCGGCCGGTCACCCTGAGCGTGCTCACCGAGGCGCTGGCGCTGCTCACCCTGGGCCTGGTCCGGCCGTACCGTCTCGTACCACCGCCGGCACCGCGCGGCCGCCGCCTGACCCCGGCCGTCACCCGTGCCACGTCGCCTCGGCGGCGGGCTCCTCTCCGCGCTCGTTGCGCGCGAGCGCGGCCAGGACGGTGTCGAGCAGGCCGGGGAAGCGCCGTTCCAGATCGACCGTCCGCAGCGCGGAGAACCGGCGGTTGGCCTCCTCGCGCTGGTTGATCACACCGGATTCACGCAGCACCTTGAAGTGGTGGCTGAGCGTGGAGGGCGCGACGTCCACCGGGAAGGTGCCGCAGGCCCGTTCGGGTTCGGCGCGCAGAACCCGGACGATGGTCATCCGGGTGGGGTCGGAGAGCGCGTGCAGGACGTCGTACAGGTCGATCTCCTCGACCGCGGGGTGGGCGAGGGCCGGCCGGCGGCGGGTGCTGCGGGGCATCTTCCTACCTCCTCTGAGCTGCGATGTTCGACAACCGCCGAAACGGGGTGGTACCACTGTGCCACGGCAATTTCGTCGTTCGTCGAACATCGTAGTCGAGGGGGACCGACATGCGCGCACTGGTGATGACCGCACCCGGTGGAGCCGAGAACTCCGAGATCCAGCAGATCGAGGCACCGCGACCCGGCCCCGGCCAGGTCGCGATCGACGTCGCCTGGGCCGGACTGAACTTCGTGGACGTGATGACCCGTCGCGGTGACGGCGGCTACACCGCCGAGTGGCCGTACCTGCCGGGCAAGGAGGTCGCCGGTACGGTCCGCGCGCTCGGCGAAGGCGTCACCGGACTCACCGTCGGCGACCGGGTCGCGGCCGCACCCGTCGGCGGCGGGCTCGCCGAGGTCGTGCTCGCCGACGCCGTCCTGACCGTCCCCGTCCCGGACGGGCTGGCGCTCAGCGCGGCCGCCGCCGCGCCGCTCGGCCTCGCCACCGCCGTCCTGCTGCTCACCGACGCGGGCCGGCTCACCGCCGGGGACAACGTCCTGGTGCACTCGGCCGGCGGCGGCATCGGCAGCGCCGTCGCCCAGCTCGTCCCGCTGCTCGGCGGCGGGGGCGTCCTGATCGGCACCGTCGGCCGCCCGGAGAAGGCCGCCGCCGCCGTCGACCTCGGCTACCACCACGCCTTCGCCCGCGACGAGAAGCTCGCCGACGCCGTCCGCGCCGCCACCGACGGCCGGGGCGTCGACCTCGTGCTCGACCCGCTCGGCACCGCCGCCCTGGACCTCGACCTCGCCGTCACGGCTCCCGGCGGCCGGATCGTCCTGTTCGGCAACGCGGGCGGCGGCGAGCTCGACGCACTGCCCCCGCTCGGCCGGCTGATGGGCGGCAACCTCTCCGTCACCGGGTACAGCCACCGCAGTTACGCCGCCACCGCGCCCGAACGCCTCGCCCGGGCCATCCGCACCACCCTCGACCTCCAGGCGCACCGCGGACTCACCGTGCCGCTCACCGAGCTCCCGGGCCTGGAGGCCGTACCGGCCGCCCACGACGCGATGCAGGAGGGGCGGGCCACCGGCAAGTACGTGGTGCGGGTGGGCGGTTGATCGGCCGGGCGGGCCGGGCAGGTCGATCCGGCCGGCCCGTCAGGCCGTGAGGACCGCTCCCGGATCGGCGTGCCCGACCGGGCCGGCGAACCGGGACGCGGCGCGGGCCACCGCCTCCGCCGGGGTCAGCGTCCGGCCGACGTGGGTGACCACCAGCCGACCGGCCCGGGCCGCCGCAGCGGTGGCGCCGGCCTGCTCGGCGGTGTGGTGCGCGGGGTCGCCGCCCTCCGCCTCGCACAGCAACAGGTCGCAGTCGGCGGCCAGTTCGGTGAGCGCGGCGCAGGGCGCGGTGTCGCCGGAGTAGACCAGCGAGCGGCCGCCGGCCTCCACCCGGAGCGCGAAGGCCGGCATGCCGTGTTCCACCGCCCGGCTGGTCAGCGTCAGTGGCAGCGCGCCGGAGCCCACCGCGACCCGGTGCCCGTCGGACAACTCGGTGACGGCGAAGGCGGATTCGACCGGGCTGCGGCGCGCCGAGTTGGTCAGGAAGTCCGCCAGCCGGTCGGCGATGCCGGGCGGGCCGTAGAGCGGGATCGGCGCGGCGAGCCGCACGTCCGCGTACAGCGCGCCGTAGTAGGCGGTGAGCAGGTCGGCGCAGTGGTCGGCGTGCAGGTGCGAGATCCAGATCGCGTCCAGCCCGTCCAGCCGGACGTACCGCTGCAACGGCCCGAGGGTCCCGGTGCCCGCGTCCACCCACACCCGGGCTCCCCCGGCGGTCACCAGGTAGCCGGAACACGGGTTGTCCGCGCTCGGGTAGGGGGTGGCGCTCCCCAGGACGGTGAGTCGCAGGGCGCCGTCGGGGCCGGGGGCTGACGAGGATTCGAGCATCTACCGAGCCTAGCCCTGCAGGGAAAGTCGGCCGGTCCGACGGTGCGATGATCGGGCCGCATGTGCGTCCAGGTAGAGGAGCGGTGTTGGAGATGTTCGCCGGGGGAACCGCGCGGCTGCTGGTCAGGAACGACGGCGATACGCCGCTGGAGCTGACCGTGGAGCCGTGGGCCGACGCCTACCAGCTCGGGCCGGGGCAGACCCGGGTCGTCGTCACCCACTCGCCCGCAGCGGACGGTTCGTGGCCCGGGACCGTGCACAGCGATCAGCCCTTCCAGGTCGACCACCGCCGGGATTCGGTCACGCTGTGGGCCTTCGGCCACTGCTTCCACCTCAGCGACACGGCGGGCCAGGAGCTCGACGCGGCCGACTGGCAGTGCCCCGCCCGGGCCGCGCGAGGGGAATAAGCCGGTCCGCTCGCGCAGTTGGGCCCGGCATGACCAAGGTTCTGGTGATCGGCGCGAACGGCAGTGTGGGCAGGCACGTGGTGGCCTCGCTGGTCGAAGGCGGGCATGAGGTACGGGCGTTGGTGCGGGACGCGGCCGCGTCCTCGCTGCCCGCCGGGGTGGCGGCCTTCGAGGGGGATCTTGCGGCGCCGGAGAGCCTGACGGCCGCGCTGGACGGCGGGGTGGACGGCGTCTACCTGATGTGGCCCGGGATCCCGGAGCAGCCACGGGTGGTCGAGCTGATCGCCGAGCACGCCGAGCGCGTCGTCTACCTCTCGGCGGACGTGCCCGACCTCGCGGACGACGAACCGGCGGTGATCTTCCACCAGGAGATCGAGCGGCTGATCCGCCGCTCCGGCACGGCCTGGACCTTCGTCCGGGCGATCGACTTCGCGGGCAACGCACTCGGCTGGGCCGACCAGGTCCGCACGGGCGTGGTCCGCTGGCCGTACGGGCGGGCGCGCCGCTCGCTGGTCCACGAGCGCGACATCGCGGACGTGGCCGTCCGGGCGCTCACCGAGGACGGGCACGACGGCGGCAAGTACGTGGTCACCGGGCCCGAGTCGCTCGCCCAGGCCGAGCTGGTGCGGATCATCGGCGAGGAGCTCGGCACCGAGGTCCGCTGGGAGGAGCTGGCGCCGGAGACGGCCCGCGAGCAGCTGACGGCGGCCTGGGGCGACGCGGCCTTCGTGGCGTCCCGGCTGCGGGCCTGGGAGTCGTTCACCCGCGAGCCGGAACGGGTGACGGACACGGTCGAGCGGGTGCTCGGCCGCCCGGCCCGCAGCTTCCGCTCCTGGGTCCGGGACCACGCGGAGGACTTCCGCTGACGGCGGGCGCCGAGCAGCGGGCTGCGGGCAGCAGGCTGCGGGTTGCGGGCGGCGGGCGGCGGGCGGCGGCCAGCTGACGAGCGGGGCTCAGCCCCGCTCGACCGCGAGCTCGATCTCCCGGTGCGTCTCGTCGCCCGGCACCGGCACGGAGACGCCGGAGTGCCGGAAGCCGGCCCGCAGGTACATCGCCTCGGCGCGGGCGTTGTCCTCGTGGACGAACAGCCGGACCCGCTGGACCCGGGGCTCGGTGAGCGCCCAGGAGCACTCCTGGGCGGCCCGGATCAGCTCGTGCGCCAGGCCGGTGCCGCGTGCCTCGGGGCGGACGTAGACCCCGACGACGTGGGTCTGCGGGACGGTGACGACGTCGCCGCCGAGGGCGCCGTCCCCGCCGGGCAGCTCGACCAGCACGGTCATGGTGCCGAGCCAGCGGCCGTCCGCGGCCTCCGCGACGAGTTGGTGCACCGCGTCGCCCTCGGCGGCGCCGGCGGTGCGCTCCTGCCAGAACTCGTCCGGCTTGGCGGCGGCGTTCTCGTAGGTGTCCAGGAAGGCGATGCCCGCGGCCGGGTCCTGCAGCGCGGCGAGGCGGATCTCCTTGACCCGCTCCCACTCCTCGACCCGTACCCGTCTGATCACAGTGCTCATCGCATGATCGTCAGCGGTTCGGGGTCTCCGCGCAACCCCCTTCCTGGGGACGGCACCCCGCCCGTTGACCGGCCGTCTACCGGCGGGTGGCCTACTGGAGGCACGGATCCGCAGACGAACCCGGGAGGACCAACATGCTCAAGCACGCAGTTCACGCAGTGATCGGCCTTGCAGTGGCCCTGTTGCTCGGCGCCACGGGCACGACCGCCCTGACGGCCACGGCCGCCGCACCGCCCGCCCCGCCCGCCCCGATGGCCGCGACGGGCGGAGCGACGCCGGACGCCTGCGGCGGCAGCGCCCTGAGCTGCTTCTGACACCGACCACAGGTCCATCGACGGGGTGGGAATCGACGGGGTGGGAGGAGTCGGCTCACCCCGTCGCGCCCGGCACCCTGGCGGCGACAGCGACGGGCACGCGCGGTTCAGGAGCGGCGCTTGAAGGCATCCACGGCGTGGTCGGGGACCTCGATCACGATGGAGTGCATGCTGTCGATCCGGGAGACGATCGCCTCGCGCGGACCCCGGCGCCAGACCTCGCTGCCGTAGAAGGCGTCCTCCTGTGCGCGGTGCTGCTCGACGGAGTCGAACGCGCGGATCAGGTAGGCCTCTTCGTGGCCGTCCTCGGCGACGAGGGAGGCGCCGTGGTCGACGACCCGGATGCCGGCGGCCGCCAGGAGCGGGACGGACTCCTCGGCCATCACGCGGACGAACTCGGCACCGGTGCCGGGCAGCAGGCGGTAGGTGCGGATTTCGAGGATCACGATGCTTCCCCCGGGTGGTGGTGGGTGGCGGCCGGTCAGCCGGCCTTGTGCTCGGCGAGGGCGTGGGCGACGAGCGCGTTGGCGTGGCCGTGGCCGAGGCCGTGCTCACTCTTGAGCCAGGCGACGAGCTCCATGTGCTTGGTCAGCGGCGAGCTGCGGATCAGGCCCTGCCACTCCTCGACCGGGTGGCCGTACTTCTTCTCGATCGCCGGGAAGTAGCTGGCGGGGCCTTTGACGGGGGTGGTCATTGCGCGGGCTTCCTGTTCTCTACTCGGCCGGCGTGCGGCTGTTCTGGGACGACGTTACGAACTCGACGTTACGAGCTCGACGTTACGGAGCCGACGTTAGCGGTCGGCACTGACAAGGGAGCCGGCCCGCAGGATCGCCGCGGTGAGGGCGAGGAGGCCGAGGCCGGCGCCGAGGGTGAAGGCGAGGACGGTGGCGCCGGAGCCCGCGAAGCCGGCCAGGACGCCGACCGGGACGATGCGGTGGGCGAGGGCCCAGCCGCGCTCCCCGCGCGCGGCGAAGTGCCGGGCCAGGGCGAGGAGGGCGAGGCAGAGCGCCAGGTATCCGAGGGTGCCGCTGAGCAGGTGGACGGTGCCGTGGCCGCTCAGTTCACCGGGACCGTCCGGCGTTCCGGCCGGGAAGCCCGCGCCGGGGTCGGCCTTGAAGACGCCGGCGAGGAGGAAGGAGGCGCCGAAGGCGGCGACCAGCCTCGGGGCCCAGGTGCCGCCGGGGGTGCCGCCGATGGTGCGGCGGAGGCCGACCGCGCCGGCGGCCAGCAGCAGACCGGTGAGCAGGAAGCTCGCGACCTGGATCCAACCGAGGTCGCCGAGACCGAGCTGACTGATGGCGTTGCGGGAGAAGTCGAAGCCCTGACGGGTGAGGCCCTGGGCCACTCCGAGGCCGAGGAACAGCGGGCCGGCCAGGGCGCCGCCGACCAGCAGGGCGCGCCGGCCGGTGAACGTGACGGCAGAGACGGAAGCGGTGGCAGAGGTGGAAGCGGTGTCGATCGCCTGCTGCGCCATGGAAATCCCCCAACCACTTCTCGGGACTGCTGCTCCGGATCCCGGTGAACAAGGCGATGTTCCACGGGAGCCCGCAGCACACGGACGCCGAACTGGAGCGGTACGCCGAAGCCGGCGTACGGGCCTTCCTCGCCGCCTACCGCTGATCCCCCGGGGAGAGAGACGGCGGCACGCGCAACGAGGCTCCGACCAACCGCCGTTGGTCGGAGCCTCGTTGTGTCAGTCGCGCGGGGGCGGCCGGGTGCCCCTACAGGCCTAGAAGTTCGGCTTGAGGAAGCTGCCGAAGGTGTAGGAGCCGACGTTCAGCCAGCGCGTCGCGTCCAGCACGGCGGGGGCCGCCGTGCTGTTCTTGAGCTGGATCTTCGAGTCCAGGAAGTAGTAGTCCATGCCCTGGGTCAGGCAGTCGGTCCAGACGTAGGTGCCGGCGGCGAGCTTGACGGTGCTGCTCACCATCGGGGCCATGTCGACGAAGCCCCAACCGTAGGAGCCGGCCGCCAGGTTGAGGGTCCGGGACGTACAGACCGAACCCAGGTTGCCACTGCTGTTGATGACCACGGTCTTCGTGTCGTACAGCGTGGCGCCGGTCGCGGAAGCGGTGGTTGCGGCGCCGAGGACACCCACGGCGGCCACGGCCACGGCCGCGACGGCAATCTTCTTGGTGAACATGAGAAGTCTCCCCGTGTCGATGAAGATGCTTACGAACTCACACTGTTCGCACTGGAGTTCGCGCGGTCGCAGACTCTCTCAACGACGTGATGGGACGTCAAGTCCCTTGTGCAGCAAGGATGTCGTTGCGCCACTTTGGCCGCAGGAGTGTTTACGGATCTTGCGTGCGGAGGCGACACGGGTGGGGGTGTGCGGAGGAAGTCGACCGGGCCGACTTCCTCCGTACGGGCCGGAATCGGCTACTCGGGGCGGGCGCCACCGGACGAGGGTCGGACCGTCGGCCGGTTTGCGCCAAAAGCGGATGGAGCGGGTTTCGCAGAGCGCGCCGACGAAGGCCGCGAGGAGGTTGATGATCAGGAGTCCGAGCATCGGTGGTGACCGCCGTCGCGGCCGCGCCTGTACTCGCGGAGGAGCGCGAGGAGGTTGATCAGGGTGCTCGCCGGGACGTTGCCGAAGTCGACCAGCCGGCGACCGGCCAGGTTCGTCTCACCCGGCTGGACGGAGGGCCAGAGGAGGCCGAACTCGCGTCCTTCGGTGCGGAGTTCGACGATCAGTCCGGCGAGCTGGCGGCCGGTGAGGTGGAGCAGGGCCGGGTCGGCGGGGTGGATCGGGTGGTGGGCGGCGCTCACGCGGCACCGTCCAGCTCGAACCAGGTCGTCTTGCCGAGCTTCCGGGGCTCGAAACCCCAACGGTGGGTGAGGCCTTCAACCAGCCGGAGGCCCCGGCCGGACTCGGAGCAGGGGTCGAAGGGACGCTGCTCGGGGAGGGCGGAGGAGCGGTCGGAGACCCCGACCCGGAGGGTGTTGCCACGGAAGAGGATGACGACGACCGGGGCGGGGGTGTCGGCGTGGCGCCAGGAGTTGACGATGAGCTCGACCAGGGCGAGCTGGGCGTCGGCGATGAGCGACGGGGGCCAGTCGAGGCTGGTCAGGGCCTCGTGGAGGGCATCGCGGGAGACCGCGAGGGAGGGGAAGGGGGAGTTGAGGAGGTTGCGCACAGGGATCTCCCAGAGGGGAATGGGTGAGATCGGAGGATGCGTCGCCGTGAACGAGCCCACTGGACATGGGTGTTCTTCGGAGCCCGAGCGGCGTTACTGACGATCCGTTCGGTGATCGGTGCATCACAGACTGTAGGGCATCTGGCGGTACATGTGCGACCTCCTTCTTCACATGTACCCCTAAATGCGGCTGGACTCGCTATAGCGGCCCGGTAGATGCTTGAGCACATGCCACCTATCCCCAGTGCACGCAGACAGCGGGTTGGCATCGAGCTGAGGAAGATGCGCGATGCCGCCGGTACGACCACCACAGAGGCGGCCAAAGTCTTCGGCGTGGACCGCACGAAGATCACGCTCATCGAGCAAGGGACCTACTCGATCACTCCCGAACGAGTGGTCGCTCTTGCACACAAGTACGGAGAGCTCGACACCGAGTACATCGAGGCCCTCGCAGCCATGGCCGGCGACAAGGGCAAGGGATGGTGGGAGGAGTATCGCGGATCCGTTCCGCAAGGCTTTCTCGACATCTGCGAATTCGAGTACTACGCGAGGGGCATGTACTCGTACCAAATCTGCCACCCGCCAGGTCCGATGCAAACGGAGCGATACAGCCGTGCGATCTTCCAGGACGCGCAGGTCCACCTGACTCCACGCATCATCGAGACGCGCGTCGAGCAACGAATGCTGCGATCCGAGATGTTGATGGCGAAGGGCACCCATCCCTACACGGCGATCGTCCATGAGGCCGCGCTGCGCATGCAGTTCGGCGGCCGCGATGTGGCGCGGGAACAGTTGGACTGGATGTTGGAGTTGTCCCAGCTACCGCACGTCACGCTGCGAGTGGTCAGCTTTGCCGCTGGAGGCTTCAAGGGACCCGGTCAGGCCATCTACTACGCGAACGGGGCCGTCCCCCGACTCGACACCGTCAGCTACGACTCGATGGAGGGTCCGATCTTCCTCCACCTGCCCGACCATCTGGAGGAATACCGCGCGATGGTTGAGCAGATGGCTGACAGGTCACTTTCGGTCGAGGGCTCTCGCGATCTGATCGCGAAGATCAAGAAGGAGATATAACCGATGGAGAACCGCTCCTGGATCCGTCCCAACGCATGCGCCAATGCGGGCAACTGCCCCGAGGTAGCCGTCACCCCCGACGCCGTCTACGTCCGCAGCAGCCTCCTGCCCGAGGCTGTCGCCCAACTCACCCCCACCGAGTGGCGCGACCTCGTCGCCGCCATCCGCAACGGGGAGTTCGACGCCTGACCTCCGACCGCACCGCCCGGCCGGACCGGTTTTGGATCATGCACTCTGAGCTGCTAACGTTCTTCTCGTCGCAAGGAACACAGTTCCTCGTCAGGCGTCAGCGGTACTACCAGAGTACGTCCTACTTTCAGTAGGAAGAGTCCGTGCAACCCGGGCCTGGCGCTCCACAGTCGGACGGCCCGGCACCTCTCACAGGTGCCGGGCCGTTCGCATTCCCCGACAACAACCGCCGCCCGCTCCCCGATTCGGATCATGGGCGCTGAGCTGCTAATGTTCTTCTCGTCGCGAGGGGCATGAATCCTCGTCAGGCGTCAGCGGTACTACCAGAGTACGTCCTACTTTCAGTAGGAAGAGTCCGTGCAACCCGGGCCTGGCGCTCCACAGTCGAACGGCCCGGCACCTCTCACAGGTGCCGGGCCGTTCGCGTTCCGGAAAGATCCGCCGCCTGCCCTGGACCACCCGCCGACCCGTCCAGCAGACTGCCCACCATGGCCGTACGACGATTCGTCTTCCTCGACCCGGACGGCACCGCGGACAGCTGGCTGTACGTGGTCGTCGCCGCCCCGACCGGCGTCCACTACCAGCAGCAGTACGGCGGCACCTCCTGCCACCACGGCGAACTACAGGGCTTCCTGGTCCCGGTGACCGGCCCCGACGGCCTCACCGCACTCCGAACGCTGTTCGAGCAGGACCTCCGCGGCGCCGGAACGCGGGACCACACCTGGTCCGTCGCCGAACTCGACCGACTCCGGGACGCCCTGCGCGGCATCACCTACTGGGCCTGCGCCGGGCACACCGAGGAACCGCACGAACTGCGGCTCGACGAGAGCCGGTTGCCCGAGACCGACGAAGCCTGGGTGCCCGTGCTCACCCCGGACGGCCCCGGCATCCTGGTCTGGCCCAACTCGGACTGAGGACCAACCGGACCCGGGCCCGCCGGACCAGGACCGGCGCCCGATGGCACCCGCCACCGTGATCCCTAGGCTCACTGCTGTCCCCGCCTCCTCCCCCGCCCGCCCAGGAGCCAGAACCATGCCCGCCGACGCCACCGCGCACATCCGCATCGCCCGCCCCTCCCGCGACCTCGCCGCCGCCGAGCACTTCTGGGCCGCCGGCCTCGGCCTGGACGTCCTGTACCGGCACACCACCGACGGCACCCCCGGCGAGCACTCGCTCCTCATGGTCGGCTGGCCCGACGCCGCCTGGCACCTGGAACTCGTCCACGACCCCGCCGCCCCCGTCGAACCCCGGCCGACCGCCGACGACCTGCTGGTCGTCTACCTCGGCCGACCGGTCGACGAGGAACTGATCGAGCGGCTCGAACAGCACGGCGGCAAGCGCGTCCCCGCGCACAACCCGTACTGGGACGCCTGGGGCGTCACCGTCCAGGACCCGGACGGCTATCTCCTGGTGCTCTCCACCCGCTCCTGGTCCAACGCTTGACTCCCGATCTCCCCGGCATGAATGCCGGGGATTACCTGCCACGCTCCGCAGGCGGTCGTGGTGGACCTGGCAGTTGGCGCAGGTCCCTTCGCGGATCCTGAGACCGGGCAGTCCCTCGGGTCCGGGGCCATGGCGTGGATGCCGAGCGTTTCGACGTACACGGCTTGGTTCTCGCCGATCATTCGGGTGGTCGATCTTCCGGCCGTCGTCCAGGACGCCGAAGTGCTCGAGTCCGAGATCGATCCCGCGATCCGTGTCGGCCTCGGGGAGGAGGCCGGCGGCGGGATCGGTGGCCACCTCCGGGACGAGGAGTGCGAGGCCGTCGCCGTCCTAGCCGCCGCCGACCGGCCGCTGCGGGTCCGGGCCACCACCTCGCCGTCGCCGTTCGACGAGGAGCCGAGCATCGCCACCCTGGAGATCGAGCTCGGCCTCCCCTGGCCCGTCGACGCCGACCCGGCCGTCCCGATCCCGCTCGGCGACCTGCCCGTCGACCGCTGCGGCATGGTGCTCGGCGACGCCACCGCCCTGGAGACGTGGACCGGACTGCACGGCGAATCCGTCGACGGCCTCGCCGACGTCACCTACTGGGGCCGCCACGCGGACGACGCCCACACCCACTTCGGCGGCAAACGGATCTTCTGGCACGGCGTCGAGGGTCCGCACGGCTGGCTCGACCTCCCGCTCAGCGAGGCCGCCGCCCGCACCACCGAACTCACCACCTGGCGCGGCGGGCTCCAGGGCACCGGCGTCGCCGTCTCCCTCGACCAGCACACCGACCACTACCTCGCCGAGCGGGCCGGCTGGGACCACCCGCTGCGCGTCGGCGCGGTCGAGGTCGGCGGCTGCGCCGTACTCGGCATCGGCTGGGAGCAGGGCGACCACGCCGTCCGGCACCACGGCGAACGCGGCTGGGGCCAGGTCTACCCGGTCACCCTCGAAGCCGGCCCGACCGGCGGCACGGTGCTGCGCTGGACCATCCCGCCCTACGAGGAAGCGGACGAGGACGCCTGACGCCTCATGCCTGACGCCCGACGCCTGACATCTGATGCCTGATGCCTGATGCCTGACATCTGACGCCTGACGAGCACCGGCCGTCAGACGTCCTCGTCGCTGCCGAGCACCGCCGGACCGAGGCCGGCGGGCAGGTGGGCGACGGCCAGTGCGACGGCCTCCGCCGCCGTCCCGACCTCGGCGATCACGCCGTCGTGCCGGAACCGCTGCACCCGGTACGAGCCGCCGTCCTGGGCGGGAGCGATCGCGATCACCGGATCGGACGGGAACCCGGTCCGGTCCCGGAGGACGAGCCTCTGGTGGCTGACGGCCGGGGACAGCTGCCGGAGCCGCAGCTCCGCTTCGGCCGCCGCGACCAGCAGGCCGAAGCCGGTGAACTCCGGTTCCCGCAGGGCCCGTTCCCGGATCCAGAGCCATTGCAGCCCGACCACGGCGGCGACCCCGTGCTCATGGGCCTCGGCGAGCTCCGAGGAGGAGAGGAACGGGAACCGCTCGCGCAGTTCGGCGAGGCTCCGGCCGCTCCCCCAGGCCACGGCGGCCCGGACGACGTCCCGGAGGTCGGCCGTCCAACCCGTGATCATCTCGGTGCCCAGGCTCCAGCCGGAGACGCCGAAGCAACGCTTCCCGGTGGAGAGGTGGACTTGCAGCGGCCGGCGCACGGGCCCCGAGGGCACCGTGCCCGCCGGGGTCGCGATGCCCGCCGAGGCCGCGGCGCCCCACTTTCCCGGCACCAGGGTGATGTCCGCGGCCAGTTCGGTGGCGGCCGACTCCAGTGCGGCGGCGAGGCTCCCGGCGGCGGCCACGTCAGGGTAGAGATCAGGATTCACCCTCACAGTCTGACGATACGAATTCCCCAAATCCAGAAAACGTCCTGATCCGATCACTTCCGAACGAACCGTACGGAATCGGGTTTTCCACTCTCGACGGCCGGGGTAGTGCGGAGACGTTCGCACTCCGACGATCCCCCGGGACCGAAACGGAGGCGCATCCTCGGAATTCTCCCGGAAGGAATTCACATGAACAGGCTCGTCCGCAACGCCCTCGTCACCGTCGTCGCCGCCGGCGCTCTCACCGCCGCCGTCGGCCCCGTCGCCATGGCCGCCGACCAGGCTCGGACCACCACCGTCGCCCAGGCCCGGCTCGCCAACCCGAAGACGGTCAAGGCCGCCGCCTACAACCAGGCCCGCAGCACCCTCGCCCAGGCGGGCAGCCAGACGGCCGCCAAGTCCCACCCGGCCCACGGCACCAAGGACGTCCCGGTCTCCTACGGCACCAGCCTGCTCGCCGCCGCCCGCGACGAGTTCCGCGCCGCCGACAAGAACCTTCCGGCCGGCCAGAAGAAGTCCGACATATCGATCCCGCACTACAACGCCATCCACAGCGCGGCCAGCACCATGGGCATCACCGTCTGGTGACACCGCCCCGGCGGCACCCCGGGACGCCCCGGCGGCACCCCGCCGACGCCCCGGCCGACCGGGCTGACGGCCGGGCTGACGGCCGGTCCGCGCGCTCAGGCCCCCTGAGCGCGCGGAACCCCGTCGGCGCACCGGTACCGGTCCGTACGGAGGAACGCCCGGCGCAGCGGGGCCGCGGTGGCGAACACGAACAGCCCGAACAGCGTCATCGCCGGCAGCCCGACCACGCCCTGGAGGTAGTCGAGCGGACGGCGCAGAAAGTCGTCCCAGTTCCCCCACCAGTTGGCGGTCAGATCGGCGACCATGACCCCCGCCCCGAGCCACACCCCCGCCGGCCGCGCCCGGGCCACCAGCACGGCGGCCAAGGGGTCGAGCACCAGCAGCGCGTGGAACAGCACCTGACTCGGCACCGGCCACCACGCGTACGCGTGCAGGCCCCCGCTCCAGACGTCGTACGCGTGCACCACCGCCCCCTCGGCGAACCCCACCACCCACACCGCCGCCAACCACCACACCCGGCGCGGCCGCACTCCCCGTCCCCCACGGATCCCCTGCGTCACCGCACCAGCCTAGGCGGACGGCGGACCGCCTTCGGGGCAGGGCCGAGCCGCAGGGCGCGTCTCAGGACCCGGCTCCGGCGGGCTTCGGCTGGGGAAGCACCCGGGGCTCGCCCAAGCTGCCGTCGGGGAGGACGTCGAAGACGGTGAGGGAGGTGCGGCCGGTGACGGTGATCTGGTCCGGCCCGGTCCAGTCGACGCGGACGAAGTCGCCGCCCCGGGTGTCCCAAGTGCCCATGCTCCAGTGGCGGGTGGACCAGCCGGTGCCGGCCTCCAACTCCACCTGGTAGACCGGGTCGATGGCGAAGCCGGAGACGTTGGTGACGCTCAGGATCCGGTCCGGGCGGCTCGGGCTGACGAAACGGTCCTCCCGGCCTCCGTCACCACTGAACACGAAGGACAGGAACAGCACCGGCACCCCGGCGACGACGAGCGGGGCCAGCAGGGCCGCGCAGCCGATCTGCGAGAACCAGGTGCGGAACTCCAGCTCGATCACCAGCGAGACCACGATCAGCACCACCGCCGACCCGATCAGCAGGACCGGCCGGTTGAGCCAGTGCTCGACCACCACCAGCCCGCCCGAACGGGAGGCGTGCCGGCCAGGCAGGTACACCAGCAACGCCGCGAGTGCCAGACCTCTGAGCACCCACGCGATCTGCTTGCGGCGCCTCGCCGTCATCCGTCCCCCCGCGCGGTCTTTTGCCGAGCTTTGCGCGGACTTTACTACAGGGGCCCGGCGGCGGAGCGGGGCCGGGAGTGCCACGGCGGCCCGGGCGGCGGGTGTCCCCGCTGCCCGGGCCGTCCGACGGCTACCGGCCGTACCCCCGTCACCGCCGGTAGAAGACGCTCCGCGACCAGAAGTAGCCGAGCAGCGTCAGCCCGGTGCACCAGGCGAGGGCGATCCAGCCGCTGTTGCCGATGCCGGTGCCCATCAGCAGGCCGCGCAGGGTCTCGATGATCGGTGTGAAGGGCTGGTACTCGGCGAACCACCGCAGCACGGTCGGCATCGAGTCCGGCGGCACGATCGCGCTGCCGATGAAGGGCAGGAAGGTCAGCGGGAGCGGCGTGTTGCTCGCGCTCTCCGGCGTCTTGGAGACCAGGCCGATCCCCGCCGATATCCAGGTCAGCGTGAGGGTCACGAACAGCAGCAGGCCCGCTGCCGCCAGCCATTGCAGCGGTCCGGCGCTGGCCCGGAACCCCATGGCGAAGGCCGCGCCGGTCACCAGCACGAGGGCGACCACCGTCTGGATCACGCTCCCGACCACGTGCCCGGTCAGGAAGGCCGAGCGCGAGATCGCCATCGTGCGGAAGCGGTTGACGATCCCCTCCGTCATGTCGACGCAGACGCCGACCGCCGTGGCGACGGCCCCCGACGTCGCCGTCATCAGGACGATCCCCGGCGTCACGTAGTCGATGTAGCTCCCGCCGCCGATGCCGGCTCCCAACGCGCCCCCGAAGGCGTAGTTGAAGAGCAGCAGCATCATCACCGGCATCAGCACGACCGAGAAGGTCATCGCCGGGTACCGCCGCGCGCGCTTGAGGTTCCGCCGCAGCATGGTCAGCGAGTCGCTGACCACGTACGTCGCCGTCGCCGTGCTCATCGTGCCCCCTCGCCGGTGAGTTGCAGGAAGACGTCGTCCAGGTCGGCCGTCTCCACGACCAGTGACTCGGCCGGCACCGCGGCGTTGTCGAGCGCGTCCAGCACCGCCCGCACGGTGAGCACGGAGTTGTCCCCCGGGATGTCCAGCCGCAGGGCCTCCGTGTCGGCGGTGGCGTAGTCGAACAGCGCTGCGGCGGCGGCGAGTCTGTCGCCGTCCGAGAACTGGAGCCGGATCCGCCCGCCGGGGACGATCCGCTTCAACTCCTCGGCCGTGCCCTCGGCGACGATCCGGCCGCCGTCCAGGACGGCGATGCGGTCGGCGAGTTGGTCGGCCTCGTCCAGGTACTGGGTGGTGAGGAAGATCGTCACCCCGTGATCGGCGACCAGGCCCCGGATGGTCTCCCACATGGTGCGCCGGCTGCGCGGGTCCAGCCCGGTGGTGGGCTCGTCCAGGAAGATCACCTCGGGGTCGCCGACCAGGGTCATCGCCAGGTCGAGCTTGCGCCGCATGCCGCCGGAGAAGGTGGCGACCGGCTTGCGCGCGGCTTCGTCGAGCTCGAAGCGCCGCAGCAGTTCCTCGGTCCGCCTCCGCCCCTCCCGACGGCGGAGGTGGTTGAGGTCGGCCATCAGCATCAGGTTCTCCTCGGCGGTGAGGAGGTTGTCCACCGCCGAGAACTGGCCGGTGACCCCGATCGCCTTCCGCACCCCGTCGGCCTGGCCGACCACGTCGTGCCCGGCCACCCGGGCCGTGCCGCCGTCGGCGGGGATCAGGGTGGAGAGGATCTCCACGGTGGTGGTCTTGCCGGCGCCGTTCGGCCCGAGCAGGGCGAACACGCTGCCCGCCGGGATGGACAGGTCGACGCCCCTGAGCACCGCCTTGTCCCCGTAGTTCTTGGTCAGCCCGGTCACCGAGATCGCCGCGGTGCTCGCGACCGGGGCCGTTGCCGGGTGCGTCGTGGTCGTCGCCATCAGGCCCTCCGGATGAGGATGCTGCCGAGCTGGGTGGTGCCGCGGACCTCGACCCTCTCCCGGGCCTCGCCCGGACCGCCGGCCGGGTCGAGGGCGTTGCGGACGGCGCCGAACTTGCTGTGCACGTCGAGCCAGGCCGCCGTGCCCTCCGCGATGCCGACCTCGATGTCCCCGACGCCGACCTGGAGGCCGACCTTGCCCCGGACGACCTGGCCGACCCGGATGTGGCCGTTCGCGGTCTTGGCCTCGACGTCCCCCTCGGCGAGGCCGATGTGGATCCGGCCGTTGGAGGCGTTCGCCGCCAGCTCGCCGCGGACCTCGTCGATCTCGGTGTCGCCGTGGCTGTTCTTGACCGTCAGCCGGCCCCCGACGGAGCCGACCTCGATCCGGCCCGAGCCCGTCACCTCGGCGTCCCCGGTGACGGTGCCGACCCGGATGTCGCCGATGTCGGTCTTGAGCCGCGCGCCGACGGCCCGGTCGAGCTGGATCCGGCCCATGGAGGTCTTGATCCGGCAGTCACCGAGCGGGCCCTCGGTGACGAAGTCCGCCATCGGGGAGTCGGCGTGCACCTCGGAGCCGGCGGGCAGCTCGACGGTGAGGTCGATCGAGCCCTTCTTGCTGGAGAACACGGTGCGCTGCTTGGGGCCCTTGACGGTGAGCCGGCCGCCGGAGAAGTCGACCTGGGTCAGCTCGGCGGCCTTGACGTCCGCGTCCCTGGCGGCGCTGGTGGGCCGGACCTCGACGACGGTGTCGGTGCGCTTGCTCGCCCGGATCCACACCGAGCCGATCTCGAACTCGAGGGAGACGGAGATCTGTCCGTCGGTCTCGTACGTGGGCATGGCTGTGCCGTCCTCTTGACTCGTGTGAGTGTTCCCGCTGGTCGGAGCGGGGGGGTGACGTTGCAGGGGCGGTGGATCTGGCGGTGCTGTGGGGCGCTAGTGGACCCAGCCGGTGAAGCCCTGGCCGCCGACGCCGCGGACGGTGCGGGACCCGAGCTCGACGGCCGGGCGGCCGGCCGGGCGGCCGCCGTCGACCGCGCCGGCGACGGCCCGGACCAGCCAGGCGTTGAGCGAGAGGCCCTCCTGCCCGGCGGCCTCCTCCGCCCTGGCCTTGAGGTGCGCGGGCAGGCGCAGGTTGATCCGGGCGGTACCGCTCTCGTCCGACTCCGGCGTTGCGGACGGGGGCGCCGACGGCGTTGTCGGTGGCACCACGGGCGGCACCACCGGTGGCACCACGGGCGGCAGCGCGCCCGACACCGCGGGCGACAGCACGCTCGGCATCGCGGGCGACGCGTCGCCGTGGAAGCCGGCCGAACCGGGCGGAGCCGTCACCACGAACTCGGGATCGAGGCCGCGCAGCCGCACGTCCACCGAGCCCGGGGCGAGGTCACGGGTGACCTCGCCCATGGCGGCGGAGAGGGCGTTGAGCAGGGTGAGCCGCACGGCCGACTCCAGCGGGAGCGTCAGCCGGTCGGCCAGCGCCCGCGCTTCGTCCCCACCGGTGGCGGCGGCCACCGCGAGCTCGTTCCGGAGGTTTTCGACGTACGGCGTGAGGTCCATGGCTAGAGCATGGCACAGCAGTGGTGCCATGTCGAGCCATTTGCGGCACCACTTTGGCACCAGCCCTGGCACCACCCCGGGCGCCGGCCCGGGCACCACCCTGCGCCGCCCTGCGCCGCCCCTGGCGCCGCACCTGCGGCAGCACGCGAACCGCCCCGCCGACCGACGTCGACGGGGCGGTTGACCTGCGGGAACGTCAGCGCTGCTGCTGCCAGCCCGCCAGGTAGGAGTCGATCTCGCCGACCAGCCGCGCCTTGCCCGCCTGCTCCAGGAACGAGGCCTCGACCGCGTTGCGGGCCAGCGCCGCCACCCCGGTCTCGTCCAGCTCCAGCAGCCGCGCCGCCACCGCGTACTCGGTGTTGAGGTCGGTGCCGAACATCGGCGGGTCGTCGCTGTTGACGGTGACCAGCAGTCCGGCGTCCACCATCCGCTTGATCGGGTGGTCCTCGATCCGCTCGACCGCCCGGGTGGCGATGTTGGAGGTCGGGCAGACCTCCAGCGGGATGCGGTGCTCGCCCAGGTGGTCGACCAGTGCCGGGTCCTGCACCGCCTGGGTGCCGTGCCCGATGCGCTCGGCGCCGAGCTCGCGGATGGCGTCCCAGACCGTCTCCGGCCCGGTGGTCTCACCGGCGTGCGGGACGGAGCGCAGGCCGGTCGCCCGGGCCCGGTCGAAGTACGGCTTGAACTGGGGCCGCGGCACGCCGATCTCCGGGCCGCCCAGGCCGAAGCTGACCAGGCCCTCGGGGGCCAGGTCGGTGGCCAGCCGGGCGGTGATCTCGGCGGCCTCCAGGCCGGCCTCGCCCGGGATGTCGAAGCACCAGCGCAGCACCACGCCGAGGTCCTTCTCGGCGCGCAGCCGGGCGTCCTCGATCGCCTCCATGAAGGCCACGTCGGGGATGCCGCGCTTGACCGAGGAGTACGGCGTGAGGGTCAGCTCGGCGTAGCGGATGTTCTGCCGGGCCATGTCCTCGGCCACGCCGTAGGTGAGCGCCCGGACGTCCTCGGCGTCGCGGACGAGGTCCACCACGCTCAGGTAGACGTCGATGAAGTGCGCGAAGTCGGTGAAGGTGAAGTACTCGGCGAGCGCCGCCGGGTCCGTCGGCACCTTGGACTGCCCGGCGTACCGGGAGGCCAGGTCGGCGACGATCCGCGGCGAGGCGGAGCCGACGTGGTGGACGTGCAGTTCCGCCTTGGGCATCCCGGCGATGAACGCCTCGATGCTCCGGTCACCCGGGTTTCCGATCCGACTTCCGTCCGGCTGGACCACGGTGGTTCCCTCTTCTCTACTTCTCCGCGTACCGATTGGTGCTGGCAAGGATAGGCCCGGGCCCGGATCACCCGCCGAGGGCCACCGCCACGGTGTGGATCAGCAGCCCGGCCAGGGCGCCGACCACGGTGCCGTTGATCCGGATGAACTGGAGGTCCCGCCCGACGTTGGCCTCGATCTTGCGCGAGGCCTCGTCGGCGTCCCAGCCCGCCACCGTCTCGGAGATCAGCGAGGTGATCTCGGTCCGGTAGGTGTCGACCAGGTACTGGGCGGCGTCCTGCAGCCAGCCGTCGACCTTGGCCTGGAGCTTGGGGTCGGTGGCCAGGCGCTCGCCGAAGCGGCGCACGCCGTCGCGGATGCGCCGGCGCAGTTCGCTGTCCTCGTCCTCGGCC
This sequence comes from Kitasatospora sp. NPDC040550, assembly GCF_055594965.1. Taxonomy (NCBI): domain Bacteria; kingdom Bacillati; phylum Actinomycetota; class Actinomycetes; order Kitasatosporales; family Streptomycetaceae; genus Kitasatospora; species Kitasatospora sp. NPDC040550. The sequence goes on from NZ_JBVIWC010000011.1 coordinate 121,376, forward strand.
GCGCCCATCACCAGGGTGCGCACGGCCGCCCAGGTGGAGTTGATCAGGTCCTGCACCTCGGGGCGGGCCAGCAGCTCGCCCTTGGCGCGCTCGACCCGGGCGATGGTCTCGGGGTCGTTCTGCAGCTCGGTGGCGAAGTCGGCGAGGAAGTTGTCGATCGCGCCGCGGGCCGGGTGGTCGGGGTCGTCCCGGATGTCGGTGACGAAGCGCAGCAGCTCCTTGTAGACCCGCTCGCCGACCTGGTGGTCGAGGAACTTCGGGGTCCAGCCCGGGGTCTTCTGGGTGACCTTGCGGACCACGTCCTCGTGGTTGTCGGTCAGCCAGCCGTGCGCCCGGACCGCGACCAGGTCCACCACGCCGTGGTGCCCGCCGTCCGCGACCACCTTGCCCAGCATCCGGCCCATCGGCTCGGCCACCGAGGTCGCGGCGGCCCGCCTGGTCACCGCCTCGGCGACCACCGCCCGCACGTCGTCGTCGCGCAGCACCGCGAGGAGCCCGCGCAGCGCCGCCGAGGCCTCCTTGGTGACCCGCTCGGCGCTCCCCGGTGCGGCCAGCCACTCCCCCAGCCGGCGGCCGACGCCGAGCGCCGCCAGCCGGCCGCGCACCACGTGGGCGGCCAGGAAGTTGTCGCCGACGAAGTCGCCGAGCGAGCGCCCGAAGGCGTCCTTCTTGGTCGGGATGATCGCGGTGTGCGGGATCGGCAGGCCGAAGGGGCGGCGGAACAGCGCCGTCACGGCGAACCAGTCGGCCAGCGCGCCGACCATGCCCGCCTCGGCGGCGGCCGCCACGTACCCGGCCCAGGGGCCGGCGCCGGCCGCCTTGGCCCAGGTCGCGAGGGCGAAGACCAGGGTCGCGAAGGCCAGCAGGCCGGTCGCGATGGTCTTCATCCGGCGGACGCCGTGTCTCTTCTGCTCGTCGGCCGCGGTGAACCGGACCCCGGGGCCGGTCCCGCTGAAGGCTTCGTCACTCACCCCGCCAGTCTGCCCGCTGACCGGCGCGGACGGGGGCGTGCCCCGCGATCACACGCCCCCGGAGCCGATGCGCGCCCGGGCCGGCCCGCCTCGGACCCCCTCACGCCCCGCCCTCCTCACGCCCCGCCCGCCTCACGCCCCGCCCGCCTCACGCCCCGCCCAGCACGATCCGCCGCACCCCCGCCCCCGCCCAGCGCGCCGGATCCGTGCACCGCCGCCCGTCCAGCAGCACCCGCACCCCCGGCAGCTCCGCCGGCCCCAGCTCCCGGTACTCCGGGTGGTCCGCCTGCAACACCGCCGCCTCCACCGGCTCCCCGCCGTACGGGGGCAGCCCGAGCGCCGCCAGCTCCTCCGCCCGGTACAGCGGATCGGCGACGTACGGCCGGGCCCCGGCCGCCACCAGCGCCGCCACCAGCGGGAACACCCCCGAGTACGCCGTCTCCTTGACCCCGCCCCGGTACGAGGCCCCCAGCACCAGCACCCCCTGCCCGGCGATGCCCCCCGGTACCGCACCCGCCAGCACCCCGACCGCGTACCCGGGCACCTCCAGGTTGGCCTCCCGGGCCGCCCGGACCACCGTCGCCGCCGGGTCGTTCCACAGGTACAGCCGCGGGTACACCGGGATGCAGTGCCCGCCGACGGCGATGCCCGGCCGGTGCAGGTGGCTGTACGGCTGGGAGTTGCAGGCGTCGGCGACCTCGGCGAAGTCCACCCCGACCCGGTCCGCGTACCGGGCGAACTGGTTCGCCAGCGCGATGTTGACGTCCCGGTACGTGGTCTCGGCGAGCTTGGCGAACTCGGCCGCCTCCACCGAGGCCAGCTCCCACACCCCGTTGGGCCGGGGCAGGTCCGGGCGCGGGTCGAAGTCCAGCACCGCCCGGTAGAAGTCGGCACCGCGCCGCAGCGAGGCGGCGTCCAGCCCGCCGACCAGCTTGGGGTAGCGCCGCAGATCGGCGAAGACCCGGCCGGTGCGCACCCGCTCCGGGCTGAACACCAGCGCGAAGTCCGCCCCGGGCGCCAGCCCGGAGCCGGCCGCCAGCCGGGGCGCCCAGCGCTCCCGGGTGGTGCCGACCGGCAGCGTGGTCTCGTAGCTGACCAGCGCGCCGCGGCGCAGCCCGGCCGCGACGGCGTCGGTGGCCGCGTCGAGCAGGGCGAAGTCCGGGGTGCCGTCGGCGGCGGTGACCAGCGGGACGACCAGGACGACGGCCTGCGAGGCGGCCACCGCGGCCGTGGTGTCGGTGGTGGCGCGCAGCCGGCCCTCGGCGACCACCCGCTTGAGCGCCTCGTCCAACCCCTCCTCCCGGGGGAACGGCGGCACGCCCAGGTTGACGCTCTCCACCACCCGGGGCGCGATGTCCGCGCCGAGGACCCGGTGCCCCTTCGACGCGAACTGCACGGCCAGCGGCAGGCCCAGCTTGCCGAGGCCGACCACGCAGACGTCCTGACCACGCTCGTCCGGGCCCGTACCCGGGCCGACGTCGGGGCTCATCCCCGGCCTCCGTTCACCGAGTTGGCGAGCCTGCGCCACACCGGATGGCGCCGCAGCCCGCGCCGCACCTGCTCCGGTACGACGCCGCGCCACAGCTGCTGGGCGAGGTTGAGCGGCGGCGCGGCGACCGGCAGCGGCTCCTCGCCCAGCAGGAACAGCCCGTCGGGCAGGCCGAGCCGGGCGTCCCGGAACGCCGGGTAGCCCGCGTAGCGCCGTCGGCCGACCACCACCACCGGCGGGTCGCCGTGCGCGGCCTCGTAGCGGATCTGGTCGCGCAGCGCCTCCGGCCTTACGGCGGCGGCGAGTTCGAGCCGCAGCCGGGCGGTGACCGGGAGCCGGTCGTACACCGCGCGGGCGCCGAAGCGCTCGATCATCCGGCCGACCTCGGCGCACACCCGCCGCTGCAGCCCGTCGTCCAGCAGCAGGAAGCCGTCCTGGAGCAGCCGGGGCACGTCCCAGACGAAGCTGCGCACCCGGATGGCGTCCAACTCCTCGCCGGGATCGGCCAGTTCGGCGGCCACCTGCTGGAGCGCGGCGATCCCGCGCAGCCGGTCGAGCACCGAGGCCCGCTCGGTGACGTTGCCCCGGTCCTCGCGCAGCACCAGGAAGTAGCAGTCGTAGTCGGCCAGGACGGACACCCGGGCGGCCCGCAGGCAGGCCTCCAGGGTGAACGGCTGGTCCGAGAAGACCTTCAACTCCTCGTTGCGGCGCAGCCCGTGGCGCCGGACGAGGTCCGTCCGGAACAGCTTGGTGTCGGACAGCGCCCAGGCCAGCGCCGAGTCGGCGAAGCCGACCGACTCGGCGTCGGCGTGGAAGATGCCCTGCGGCACCAGCCGCCCGTTCACCCCGACCTGCTTGGGCACCACCACGTCCGAGCCCCACGCGTCGGCGGCCGCGACCAGCCGCTCCAGCGCCTCCTCGCCGAGCCAGTCGTCGGCGCCGAGGAACAGCACGTACCGCCCCCGGGCCAGGTCCGCGCCGCGGTTGGTGGGGGCCGCCGGGCCGCCCGAGTTGGGCTGGTGGACCACCCGGAACAGCCCGGGGTGCCGGGCCGCGTACTCGTCCAGCAGCACCTCGCCGCCGTCCGTGGAGCCGTCGTCCACGACCACCACCTCCAGTCGCCCCGGCGCCAGGGACTGCCCGACCAGCGAGTCCAGGCAGGCGGTGAGGTACGGCATGGTGTTGTAGACCGCGACCACCACGGTCACGTCGGGTACGGTCATCGGGCGGCGGGCCTCCGGGGCAGTGGTGGTTCGCCGGTGCGCTGGCCGGCGGCGACGCACCGTCCAACTCGGCCACCGGCCGGGGAGTCACGTGCCCTCCCCGGACGGGTGACCGGAACCGAACGCCCGCCCGAACCGCCAACCGGCGGCCGTCAACCGGCCACCGGCCCCGAGCCCCGCGCGCGCCGAGCCCCGCGCGCGCCGAGCCCCCGCGCGACCCAGGCCCCGCCGCCCCGCGACCGGCGCCCCCGCCTCAGCCGATCGCCACCTCCGCGTACATCCGCGCGATCACGTCCTCGATGGCCGGCTCGCGCACCGAGAGGTCCACCAGCGGGTACCGCGCCGCGACCGCCGCCACGATCGGCGCCGCACTCTCCTGCGCCGGGAAGGCCAGCCACTGGCGCGGCCCGTCGACCTTCACCACCCGCGCCCCGGCCACCTCGATCGCCGGCCGGGCCTCGGCCAGGTCGACCACCAGCGTCCGCTCGCTGCGCCCGGCGGCGTGCAGCCCGTCCAGCCCGCCGTCGTGGACGACCCGGCCGTGGTCGATCACCATCACCCGGCCGCAGAGCTGCTCGATGTCGGTGAGGTCGTGGGTGGTGAGCAGCACCGTGGTGCCGTGGTCCCGGTTGACCTCGCGGAGGAACTCGCGCACCCGGCCCTTGCTGACCACGTCCAGGCCGATGGTCGGCTCGTCCAGGTAGAGCACCTGGGGGTCGTGCAGCAGGGCCGCGGCGAGGTCGCCGCGCATCCGCTGGCCGAGCGAGAGCTGCCGTACGGGGGTGTCCAACAGGCCTCCCAGGTCGAGCAGTTCGACGCAGCGGCCGAGGTTCTCGCGGTACCGCCGGTCGGGGATCCGGTAGATCCGGCGGGCGAGTTCGAAGGAGTCGCGCAGCGGGAGGTCCCACCACAGGGTGGTGCGCTGCCCGAAGACGACGCCGATCCGGCGGGCCAGCGCGACCCGTTCGCGGGCCGGGTCGACCCCGGCGACGCGCAGCCGGCCGGAGCTGGGGACGAGGATGCCGGTGAGCATCTTGATGGTGGTCGACTTCCCGGCCCCGTTGGGCCCGATGTAGCCGACGCACTCGCCGGCCTCGACGGTGAAGCTGAGGCCGTCCACCGCGCGCACCTCGCGCTTGACCCGGCTGAACCGGCCGGTGCGGGCCCGCACGGTGAAGGTGCGGTGGACGTCCTGGAGTTCGATCAGTGCCATGGGTGCTCCTTGCGTTGCGGGGAGGGTCAACTGCCGGTGCCGCGGTAGGCGCGCAGTCCGGCCCGCCAGGCCAGCCCGGCGGCGGCGACGCAGAGCGCGGCGGCGACCGGGGAGGCGTACTGGAACGCGGTGGGCAGCCCGAGCGGGTCGGGCCGGTCGAGGATGCGCAGGGTGGGCAGCCAGTTGACGAAGGCCAGCGGGACCCCGAAGACCACCCCGGCGACCAGTTCCTTGGCGAAGACCGTCGGCGGGTAGTGCAGCAGGGTCGCGCCGCCGTAGGTGAAGGAGTTCTGGATCTCCTTGGACTCGCCCCACCAGAACTGGACGGTGGCGCCGCCGACGTAGATCGCGCCGAAGATGACGCTGCCGCACACCAGCAGGACGGGCACCAGCAGCACCCGGTCCCAGGTCCAGTGCACGTCCAGGGCGGCCAGCGACCAGGCGAGCACGAGCACGGCCTGGAGCGGGCGGCCGAGCCGGCGCAGGCTGAACCGCTCGGCGCACAGCTGGGAGAGTGCGGGCGCGGGGCGGACCAGCATGGTGTCCAGCGAACCGTTCATGATCCGTACGCCGAGGCCGTCGGCCGAGCCGACCAGCAGGTTGGCGATGCCGAGCGAGAAGGTCGCGGTGGCGTAGAGGAAGGCGATCTCGGGCAGGTGCCAGCCGCCGAGCTGGTCGGTGTGCCGGAACATGATCACCAGCACGACGAAGTCGAGCGAGTGGGTGACCAGGCTGGCCAGCAGGTTGAGCAGGAAGGAGGCCCGGTAGGCCATCATCGAGCGCATCCACATCCGGGCGCAGAGCCACCAGGAGCGGACCGCCCAGGAGGTCCGGGCGAGGAACGGCTCAGCCACCCTGCACCACCACCCGGCGGGTCGCCAGCCACTGCGCGCCCCGGCCCGCGGCCAGCAGCGCGGTCGCCCAGCCGAGCTGGAAGCCGAGCGCCCGGAGCAGTCCGGTGCCGCCCGCCCGCTCCAGGAAGACGTCGGTCGGCACCTTGACCAGGGCCGCCCAGGGCAGCACCCGGGCGAGGTCGCCGAGCCAGCCGGGGAAGAGCGCGATCGGCAGCAGCATCCCGGAGAAGAACATCGAGACCACCAGGGTCACCGCGCGCACCCCCTCCGAGTCGTGCAGCCAGAAGCCGGTGATCGAGACCAGGAACCGCACGCCGAAGCTGACCAGCAGCGCGAGCAGCACCGAGAGCAGGAAGAACACCCAGGTCAGCGGCCGCTCGGGCATCCGGGTGCGGAACACCAGGGCGCCGAACAGCATCGGTACGGTGCCGCGGACCAGTGCCTGGAAGCCGGCCCGGCCGAGGTCGGTGGCCAGCCACCAGCCCTGGAAGTCGACCGGACGGTAGAGGTCGACGGCGATGTCCCCGCTGCGGAAGCGGTCCTGGACCTCGTCCTGGAAGCCCCCGCCCCAGACCGCGACGGTGACCAGCAGGCCCTGGCTGACCCAGATGTAGGTGACGGCCTGGCCCTGGTCGTAGCCGCCGAGGTTGGGGCGGGCCTGCCAGAGGGCGAGGAAGGAGGAGGCCAGGATGACCCCGAAGACGGTGTTGGTGAAGGTCCCGGCCAGGGTGGCGGCCCGGTAGGTGGAGTAGCGGCGGAAGGCGCCGCGGGCGACTGCGGCGTACAGCCCGAGGGTGGTGCCGGTATCGGGAGGCCTCGCCTCCACGGTGGAAGCTCCGTGCATATTGTCTCCTTATCGACATTTGTGGGCGCAGACGGGCGCCGCGCGACGTCGGCGCACACCCCAGCGGCCCCGACCGACCACCCCCGGGGGTACCGGGCCGGACGTGCGGAGCTGACGAAGTGGACGCGCTATGCGATTTGCACCTTTCACCGTACCGCCGGCCCCCACGGCCCGCACCCGGATTTCCGACGCACCCCGGGGCGCACGGACCGCGACGCGCAACCACGCAGCTCAGACCCCCGCCGCCGCTGAACCCACGTCAAATAGCAGATAATCCCGCCATGACGTTGAGCACCCGCCGCCAGGCCAAACGGGCCGCCCGCCGCGAAGCCCGCCGCGCCCTCCCCCTCTGGCGCCGGCTCCTGCCCACCTGGCGGATCACCCTCGGCACCCTCAGCGCACTGCTGCTGATCGCCGTCGGCGCCTTCGCCGTGCTCTACGTCATCGTCCCGGTGCCCGACCCCAACGCCCACGCCACCGCCCAGAACAACATCTACCTCTACGCCGACGGCACCACCGAGATCGCCCGCACCGGAGCCGTCAACCGCACCGACGTCACCATCGAGCAGATCCCCCTGCCGACCCAGCAGGCCGTCGTCTCCGCCGAGGACCGCACCTTCTACCAGAACCGGGGCATCGACCTGAAAGGCATGGCCCGGGCCGGCTGGAACACCCTGCTCGGCAAGGGCATGCAGGGCGGCTCCACCATCACCCAGCAGTACGTCAAGAACTACTACCTGACCCAGGACCAGACCTTCGAACGCAAGGGCCGCGAACTCTTCATCGCCCTCAAGGTCGACCAGCAGCGCAGCAAGAACGAGATCCTCGCCGGCTACCTCAACAGCAGCTACTTCGGCCGCGGCGCCTACGGCATCCAGAGCGCCGCCCACGCCTACTACGGCGTCGACGTCTCCCAACTCACCCTCGGCCAGGGCGCCTACCTCGCCTCCCTGCTCCAGGCCCCCAGCCTCTACGACGTCAGGACCGCCACCCCCGCCAACCGCGAGAAGGCCCTCGCCCGCTGGAACTACGCCCTCGACGGCATGGTCCAACTCGGCTTCCTCACCAGCGCCGACCGCACCGCCACCACCTTCCCCGAACCCATCGACCCCCAGCCCGCCACCGGCCTCGCCGGCCAGGCCGGCTACCTGGTCGGCGTCGCCGACGACTACCTCATCTCCTCCGGCACCATCGACGCCGCCACCCTCAAGGCCGGCGGCTGGCGGATCACCACCACCTTCGACAAGCCCCGGCAGGACGCCTTCGTCAAGGCCGTCCAGTCCGAACTCACCAGCGAGCTCGACCCCAAGGCCCGCCCCACCACCGACACCGACGTCCGGGTCGCCGGCGCCTCCGTCGAACCCGCCACCGGCCGGGTCGTCGCCGTCTACGGCGGTCCCGACTACGCCAAGCAGCCCTTCAACGACGCCCTGCGCCAGGACAACCAGATCGGCTCCACCTTCAAACCGGTCGACCTCGCCGCCGGCCTGATCGCCCAGCACAGCGTCGACGGCCGCCCGATCACCACCGAGACCCGCTACGACGGCACCAGCGAACGCCCCGTCACCGGCGGCCCCACCCCGTACGCCCCGCCCAACGAGGACGACGTCGACTACGGCAACATCACCCTGCGCTACGCCATGGTCAAGTCCGTCAACTCCGTCTACGCCCAGGAAGGCGTCGACGCCGGACTCGGCCGCGTCCGGGACACCGCCGTCAAACTCGGCATCCCCGACAGCGTCCGCGGCATGGACCCGGCCAACACCTCGATGACCCTCGGCACCGCCACCCCCAGCGCCCTCGACCTGGCCGGCACCTACGCCACCCTCGCCAACCACGGCCAGGCACACACCCCCTGGTCCGTCCAGAAACTCGAACGGGTCAACCCCGGCGGCGCGATCGACGTCCCCAAGATGCCCGACCACAAGGCCACCGACGCCATCGGCCGCACCGTCGCCGACTCCGTCACCGACGTCCTGCGCGACGTCGTCAGCCCCCGCGGCACCGGCGCCGCCGCCCTCGACCTGGGCCGCCCCGCCGCCGGCAAGACCGGCACCACCGACGCCAACCTCTCCGCCTGGTTCGCCGGCTACACCCCCGAACTCACCACCACCGTCGGCCTGTTCCGCGAGAACCCGAAGACCCACGCCAAGGAGCCGCTGGCCGGCACCGCAGGCCTCACCCGGGTCAACGGCGGCGCCTTCCCCACCCGGATCTGGACCGACTACATGACCGCCGCCCTGAACGGCACCCCCACCCAGCAGTTCGACCTGCAGACCGGCCGCGGCGACCAGGGCCCCGACACCTGGACCCCCACCGGCACCCCCAGCACCAGCACCTCCCCCACCGGCACCCCCAGCACCCCCACCACCGGCGCCCCCGCACCCACCACCCCCAGCCACGCCCCCAGCGCCCCCGCCGCCACCGAACAGCCCGGCCCCGACGCCCCCAGCCCGCAGAACCCCCAGCCCACCCCCAGCCAGGAACAGCCCACCCCCAGCACCCGGCCCACCCCGACCCGGCCCGCCCGCCCCAGCAACCCGCCCACCGCCACCACCGGGCCCACCGCAACGGCCACCGCCCCGGCCCAATGAGCCGGGACCCGGTGAGCCGAGGCCCAGTGAGCCGAGGCCCGGTGAGCCCAGCCCCGGCCCGGTGACCGATCAGGGGAGGCCGGGCCCCGCTCCCGCTACGCCACCAACTCCCGCTCCAGCGGCGTACGGAAGCGCGGCGTCACCCGCACCTCCCCCAGCCACCCCGCCAACCGCCCGGCCTCCGCCGCGACCGCCCGCTCCGCCTCCGCCCCCACAGCGCGGAACAGCCGCCACACCACCTCACCGTCCGCCCGCTGCGCCCAGCCGCCGACCACCTCGCCGCACCACCACACCGTCGGCCCCGCGTTCCCCGCCCGGTCGAACAGCGCCGGCACGTCCTCCGGCCGCAGGTACCAGTCCCGCCCGCGCCACCCCATCACCGCCGGATCCAGCGCCGGCAACAGCGCCGCCCACGGCTCCGGGGCCGCCACCGGCCCCTCGTCCCCCGGCAGCACCACGGCCGCGGCGCCGTCCGCCAGCGCCACCGCCCGCGCGTCCACGTCCGCCAGCGCCCGCCGGACGTCCCCCAGCGTCCAGCCCGTCCACCACTTCACGTCCTCGACCGTGGCCGGCCCGTACGCCGCGAGCCAGCGCCGCACCACCTCCGCCTTCGCCTCCCGCACCGGCACGTCCGGCCACTGCGGCACCAGCGCCCACGGATAGCTGCTGCTCAGCCAGGACCCGCGCGGACGGCACCGGCGCACGTGCCCGTCCGAGGCCAGCAGCCGCAGCAGCCGACTGCCCACGCTCTGCTTCGCCTCGTACGCCTTGCCCGCCGACATCAGCATCGTCTCCCGCAACTGCGGTACGTCGTCGCCGAGTTCCTTGGTCGTCGCCTCGCCGCGCACGGCCAGCGCGGCCAGCACCGCACGCTCCGCCTCCGCCAGCCGGGCCTCGTCCCAGCCCTCGGCGTGGGCGCGCAGGTGCTTGAGCAGCGTCGCCCGCTCCTTCGCCGCGATCGCCCGTGCCGCCACCGAACTCACGTACGGGGCCAGGCCCTCCGTCACCGCGAAGATCGTCCGCCGCATCGACAGCAGCTTCACCAGCGAGACGTCCTCGTACAGCGCCCGGTCCACCTCCGCCGCCGAGGGCTCCGCCAGCCGCGCGCACGCGGACAGGTACACCGTCGCCGCGTCCGTGGCGTGCAGCCCGACCACCGCGTCCGCCACGTCCTCCACCCGCGCCACCCGCACCGAGGGCGCCAACAACTGCCGCCGGCCCAACCGGGCCCGCCGCTCCACCTCACCGATCACCGGGACGCTCATGCCCGGACCCTAGCGGCCACCACCGACAGAACCGATGCGCTCCGCCGCGGACCCGGCCAACTCCGCGAACTCCGCCAGCAACGGCGACGTCCGCCCCGCCGCCCAGGCCAGGCACACCCGGTGGGGCGCGAGGTCCGACACCGGCACGTGCACGACGTCCGCGCGGGTGTAGAAGGCCGCCATCGACAACGGCAGCACCACCATCCCCTCCCCCGCCGCCACGTACTCCAGCTTCTCCTCCACCGTGTCCACCCGCGGCCGCGACCGCTCCGGCCGCCGCCCGGACACCCCCGGCAGATCCCGCCACTCCGGCACGAAGTCCGGATCCTGCAACAGCAGCTCACCACCCAACTCGGCCATCACGACCGACACTTCACCCGCCAGCCGGTGCCCGGCCGGCAACACCGCCACCCGCGGCTCGGCGAACAGCGGACGCAGCACCAGACCCTGCCGGTCCACCGGCAGGCGGACACAGGAGACGTCCACCCGGCCGTCCAACACCATCCGCGCCTGATCGGCCCAGGAGGTCCGCACCACCTCCACCGCCAGCCCCGGATGCCGCCCGCGCAGCCCCCGCACCGCCGCCGTCACCGCCACCCCCGGCATGAACCCCACCACGAACCGCGCCGGCCCCTCCCCCGACCGCCCCACCCGACGACGCAGGGCCTCCGCCGCCGCCAGCAACGGCGGCGCATCCTCCAACAACTGCCGCCCCGCATCCGTCAGTTCGGTCGACCGCCGGTCACGCCGGAACAACTGCGCACCGAACTCCGCCTCCAGCGCCCGGATCTGCCGCGACAGCACGGGCTGCGCGATGTGCAGCTCCACCGCCGCCCGGCCGAAGTGCAACTCCCGCGCCACCGCCACGAAATACCGCAGCTTCCGAAGATCGACGTCCACCGGCACCGCCACCCCCGCTCCCCGCTGATACCCCGAGGGTATGACAGCCGACCGAACAGGTCTTGGACGACACCACCCCACCCGGCGCACGATCGACACAAGCCCCCGGCCACACCACGAAAGGCGCCACCATGCCCCTCACCGAACAGCACGTCGTCGTCCTCGGCGGCACCTCCGGCATCGGCCACGCCACCGCCGCCCTCGCCGCCGAACGCGGCGCCCGCGTCACCGTCGTCTCCAGCCGACCGGACAGCGCCCGGAACGCCCTCGCCACCCTGCCCACCGGCACCACCGCCGAGACCGCCGACCTCACCGACCACCACCAGGTCAGCGCCCTCTTCGACCGCCTCGGCCCGCTCGACCACCTGGTCTACACCGCCGGCGACCCGCTCGCCCTGATGACCGTCGACGCCATGGACCTCGACGCCGCCCGCGCCCTCTTCACCCTGCGCTACTTCGGCGCCCTCGACGCCGTCCGCGCCGCCACCCCGCAGCTGCGCCCCGGCGGCTCGATCACCCTCACCTCCGGCACCGCCGGCATGCGCCCGGTACCGGGCTGGAGCGTCGCCGCGAGCGTCTGCGGCGCGGTCGAAGCCCTCGTCCGGGCGCTGGCCGTGGAACTCGCCCCGATCCGGGTCAACGCCGTCCGGGCCGGGATGATCCGCACCCCGCTCTGGTCCGGCCTGCCCGAGGCCGACCGCGAGCAGCTGTACGCGCAGACCGCCGCCGCCCTCCCCCTCGGCCGGATCGGCGACCCCGAGGACACCGCCGGGGCCTACGCGTACCTGATGGAACAGCGCTTCGCCACCGGCACCGTCCTCACCGTCGACGGCGGCGGGCTGCTCGCGTAGGACACCCGGTCAGAGGTACGGACGGTCAGAGGTACGGACGGTCAGAGGTAGAGGCGGTCAGAGGTAGAGGCCCGTCGAACCCTCCGTGTCACCGAAGCGGCTCGCCGCCACCGCGTGCAGGTCCCGCTCGCGCAGCAGCACGTAGGTGGCGCCGCGGACCTCCACCTCCAGCTTGTCCTCCGGGTCGTACAGCACCCGGTCGCCGGGCTCCACGGAGCGCACGCTCTGACCCACCGCCACGGCCTCCGCCCAGGTGCAGCGCTTCGAGAGCTCCGCGGTCGCCGGGATCAGGATGCCGCCGGTCGAGCGGCGCTCGCCCTCGCTGCCCTCGATGCGCACCAGCACGCGGTCGTGCAGCATCCGGATCGGCAGCTTCTCGCCCAGCCGGTCGTGCCGCACCGCGTCGTGCCCGTGGTCGGAAGGGGTCGGTTCGTCGTTCGTACTCACGGTCCCGAAGGTACCGCCCCCGGGCGCGGCGCGTGACGCTGGCCCGGCATGCGGAAGGGCCGGCCCGCCCGCGGCGGCCCGGCCCTCCGGTGGTCCCGCTCGATCCGCCGCTCAGTCCTCGCGGCGCTTGCGCGAGGAGGACAGCAGCACCACCAGGCCGAGGCCGACCAGCGCGACCGGGACGATCCGCTCCTTGCGCGGCTGCCCCTTCTCGTCCACGAACTGCGCCTTGACCTTCTCCACCAGGCCGTTCGCGGCCACGTACGCCCGCGCCGTCTTCTCCTCGACGGTGGCCATCGCCTTCGCCTTGACCTGCGCGGAGATGGTGCTCGGGTGGATCCGCACGGCCAGCTCGTCCAGGTTCGACGCCAGCCGGTCACGGGTGCGCTCGATGTCCGCCTCGATCTGCGCAGCCGTCCGCGCCGGCTTGTCCTGCGTGCTCGCGTCGCCCACTCGGGCCACCCCATTCACTTGCCGATGTAGTCCTGTCGTCCTCTGCGACCAACCCAGTTTGTCAGCTGCCACGCACGGGCGCGCGGCCCCACCCACCAACGGAGGTAAGTTTGCCGTGGTACGACCGTCCGTCCCAGCCTCCAGGAGAGTACGACCGTGACTGAGCGTCTCCAGCCCGGCGACACCGCGCCCGCATTCAGCCTGTCCGACGCCGACGGCAACCAGGTCTCGCTCGCCGACCACCTGGGCCGCAAGGTCATCGTCTACTTCTACCCGGCCGCCCTCACCCCCGGCTGCACCAAGCAGGCCTGCGACTTCACCGACAACCTCGCGGTCTTCGCGGGCGCCGGCTACGACGTCATCGGCATCTCCCCGGACCTGCCGGAGAAGCTCGGCACGTTCCGCGAGAAGGAGGACCTCAAGGTCACCCTGCTCTCCGACCCGGACCACCAGGTGCTGGAGGCCTACGCCGCCTACGGCGAGAAGCAGAACTACGGCCGCACCTACCAGGGCGTGATCCGCTCCACGATCGTCGTGGACGAGCAGGGCAAGGTCGAGCGCGCCCTCTACAACGTCAAGGCCACCGGGCACGTCGCCAAGCTGCTGCGGGACCTCAAGGTCGAGGCCTGAGCCACCCGGACGAACCGACCGAACTGAACGAAGCGGTGGCGGCCCACCCCCCGACCGGGTGTGCCGCCACCGCCGTTCCTCACCTCGGGTGACTGCCGTCAGCCCTCAGCCCTCAGCCATCAGCCGTCGGCCGTCGGGCTCAGCAGGCCCCGAGGTCGTTCCAGACGCCCCAGGCGCCACTGGCGGAGGGGTCGTCGCCCTTGGTCCACCACTTGTTCTGGTAGTAGTGCCCCTTCCAGGACACCTTGGTCGGCGTCGCGTAGGTGGTGCCCGCGTCCCAGCCCGGGGCGGCCGTGCAGGCTCCGGAGGTCGGGGTCGCGGTCGGGGTCGGCGTACCGGTGGGCGTGGCCGTCGGGGTGCCGGTCGGGGTCGCGGTCGGCGTGCCGGTCGGGGTCGCGGTGGGTGTGCCCGTCGGAGTCCCGGTCGGCGTCGGCGTCGGAGTCGGGGTCGGAGTCGGCGTGCCGCCGTCCACCGCGCCCCGGGTCAGGTCGCCCTTGAGCCCGTACAGCGTGCCGCCCACGTTGACCGTCCAGTTCGACGGCGTGGACACCGGCAGGTAGTAGACGAAGTCGATGTCGACCGAGGCGCCCGGCGCCAGCGACTGCCAGCCCGGCAGCTTGACCGACACCCGGTTGTAGGTGCCCTTCAACCCGCCGACGTTGCCCGGGCCCGGGGTGTCCTGCCGGATCACCTGGAGCCCGAAGCCGGACTGGTCCTTGGCGTTGCCCGGCGCCGAGTTGCTGTAGTCGAACTGGAACTCGGTGCCGCCCGGCAGGGTCAGCGTCGAGTTGTTGACGATGTGCAGCTTCGGGTTGATCGGGTAGTTGGAGTCGCCCAGCGCGAAGTTGGTGAACGACACGTCGACCGGCAGGGTCTGCTGCGGCAGCGCCACCGTCGAGCGGATCGCACCGTACGGGCCGGCCGCCTTGAACTTGTCGTACATCAGCGAGGTCAGCGTCGAACCGGGCACGTACTCGCCCTTGCCGCCGTTGGCGGTGGCGTCCCAGCGGTAGTCGCCCGCGAGCTCCCAGATCATCGCGCCGCCAGCGCCCTGGTTGACGATGTAGTCCGCCTTGGCGCCCACCGACTGCTCGTCCTCGGTGGACAGGAACACCTTCTTGGTGTCGTTCCACAGCCACGGCGCCACCAGCGAGGAGCTGTAGTTGCGGGTGTAGCTGCCCTGGAGGGCGGTGTCGGTCACGCCGTACTTGGCCAGGTAGTCGGGCAGGACGCCCTTCTCCAGGTTCTTCGCGTGCCACATCGGGTTCGACCCGGCCGGGGACTCCTTGCCCGCGTCGTCCTTGTCGTTCCAGATGTTGTCGATGCCGACCGCGCCGTCACCGCAGGAGGTCAGCCCGGACCCGGCCGGGCAGCTGGTCGCGGAGGCGGTGCCCCAGAGGCCATTGGTGCCGCCCTGGACGTTCTTGAAGCCGCGGGTGTAGTACGGCAGGCCGACGTTGATCCGGCCGGCCGGCAGCGCGCCGCGGAAGTAGTGGTACGACCAGTCGGCGTTCAGGTAGCCGATGCCGCCGTACTGGCCGGTGCCGTACACGTTAGCGGCGGCCAACTCGCCGTCCTTGCCGTCGTCGTAGAGCGAGGCGTTCGGGCCGACGTACTTGTTCCAGGCACCGTGCAGGTCGTACGACATGATGTTGACGTAGTCCAGGTACTGGGCGACCTGGAAGGTCTCCATGCCGCGCAGCAGGTACCCGGAGGACGGCGCCGCGACCGACAGCAGGTAGTGCCTGCCGTCGGCGGCGCCCGCCCGGTCCAGGTTCTCCCGCAGGGTCTTCATCAGCGCCGCGTAGCCCTTGGCCAGCGAACCGCGCTTGGCGTTGGCGAGCTGCCAGTCCAGCGGGTTGCCGGCGTCCTTCATCGAGGTCGGGTACTCGTAGT
Source organism: Kitasatospora sp. NPDC040550 (assembly GCF_055594965.1). Lineage (NCBI taxonomy): Bacteria > Bacillati > Actinomycetota > Actinomycetes > Kitasatosporales > Streptomycetaceae > Kitasatospora > Kitasatospora sp. NPDC040550. The sequence goes on from NZ_JBVIWC010000011.1 coordinate 137,006, forward strand.
CGATGTCGACGCCGTTGAAGCCGTACTTGCGGATGAAGTCGACGGAGGAGGCGGCGAAGGTGTCGATGCCGGCCTGGTTGACGCTGCCGTCGGGGTTGACCGTCATCGAGTAGAAGCCGCCGGAGCCGACCCGCTTGCCGTCGTCCCCGAAGTAGCCGCCGGTCTCGGTCCAACCGCCCACCGATATCAGGGTCTTGACGTTCGGGTACTGCTTCTTGAACTTCGTCAGCAGGTTGAAGTGGCCCTTGTACGGCAGCGTCGGGTCCAGCTGCGCGGCGGGCACGCCCGGGAAGTCGATCCCGGTGGCCTCGTTGGTCGGGCCGTCCGTGCCGACCGACAGCTTGTTGTCGCCGCCGACGTGCCCGAAGGCGTAGTTGAGGTGGGTGACCTTGTCCCAGGGGATGTCGCTCACCAGGTAGGGCTGGTCGCCGTTCTTGCCGGTGCGCCAGCCGGTGAAGTACCCGATGATGCGGCGCTGGTGGTCCGCGCCCATCTTCTCGCGCCCGCTGGTGTCGTAGACCGAGCAGTACGGGACGTCCACCCCGGGCGTCTGGTACAGCCCGTCCGGGCGACAGGCGGCGTTGTCGACGGCCGCCGACGCCTGCGAGGGCGCCGCACCCAGCGTCGCCATCAACAGCCCCGCCAGCGACACCGCCGCCAACGACGCCACGCCCGCCCGGGCACTCTTGCGGCGGATCACAGCGGTGGGACGCCGCTCCGCCGTACTACGGATCAACACTCGGTCCTCCAGGAGAGAGTGTCGGCGCGTACCTGTGGGGGAGCACGCACGTGGGGGATTCAATTGGCGCCGAAGCTATGTGGTCTGAACCACATAGGTCAATAGGTCTGTACCAATTGGTAATCAACAACCAAACATCACAGGTAGAAACCCCCCGACAACCAGTCACCCCTGGCCGAAACCCGTCTGGCCGGGAGTCCGACCCACCACCCGCCCACTGCTCCGCCCGAACCGCCGCCCGTCGGCGGGGGCGATCGTCAGCAGCGCCGGTGCGGGCAGGCAGCGCCACCGCGAATCGCGGTGTTGCCACCGGATCCGAAGCTCTAGACTGAGAGCCTTGCGGCCTTGGCGAAATAGGCAGTCGCGCGGGTTTTAGGTGCCCGTGGGAGAAATCCCGTGAGGGTTCGAGTCCCTCAGGCCGCACTAGCCTAAGAATCGAAGGCCCGCCCCGGGATCACCCGGGGCGGGCCTTCGGTGTTCAGCGGACGGCGCGTCAGCCGAGGAGGTCCTTGACCACCGGGGCGAGACCGCGGAAGGCCTTGCCGCGGTGGCTGATGGCGTTCTTCTCGTCCGCCGTGAGCTCCGCGCACGTGCGGGTCTCGCCGAGGGGCTGGAGGATCGGGTCGTAGCCGAAGCCGCCGTCGCCCGCCGGGGTGGTGCGCAGGGTGCCGAGGAGGCGGCCCTCGACGACGCGTTCGGTGCCGTCGGGCAGGGCGAGGGCGGCGGCGCAGAAGAAGTGGGCGCCGCGGTGGGGTTCGGCGATGTCGGACAGCTGGGCGAGCAGCAGGTTGAGGTTGGCGAGGTCGTCGCCGTGCTTGCCGGCCCAGCGGGCGGAGAAGATGCCGGGGGCGCCGTTGAGGACGTCCACGCAGAGGCCGGAGTCGTCGGCGACGGCGGGCAGTCCGGTGGCGCGGGCGAGGGCGTGGGCCTTGAGGAGGGCGTTCTCGGCGAAGGTGACGCCGGTCTCGGGGACGTCCGGGATCTCGGGGTAGGCGTCGGCGCCGACGAGTTCGACGTCCAGGCCGGCGTCGGCGAGGATGGCGCGCAGCTCGGCGACCTTGTGCTGGTTGCGGGTGGCGAGGATCAGGCGGGTGGACATATCGCCCACCCTATCGAGATCCGGCGAACGGTCAGCCGGTGCAGACCGAGGTGAGGTTGCCGGCCGCGTCGCCGAGCGGCTTGAGGTCGGGGGCCTGCTTCTTGTCGACGGCCTGCTGGACCTTGTCGGCCTGCTTCTGGAGGTCGGTGACGGCCTTGGCGACGTCGGTGTTCTTGGAGTTCTTGCCGATCTGGTCGAGGTCGCCCTTGAGCTTCTGGAGCGCCTTGCCGGCGGCGGCCGAGTCGTTGCTGGAGTTGTCGTAGGCCTTGGTGAGGTCGGCGAGGTCGCCGGTGACCTTGACGGCGGTGTTGCCGCAGTCGATGGCCTTCTGGGCGGCTGAGCAACTCACCATGCTGAGCGGGAGGATCGCGATCAGTGCGGCCACGGCGAGGGCGGCGGGGCGGGCGATGCTCGACGAGGCCATCCGGTCCTCCTGGGGCGCGGGTTCCGTGGGGGAGGACGCGCGCGGACGGGGCGCGGTTCCCGCAGCGGGGTGCTGCGGGAACCGTACGGGCTGCGGGCCGCGCGTGTACAGCGGGCCGGGCCCGGTTCACCCCGGGGGGCGGTTCAGCCTTCGAGCGCCTTGCGCTGGATCTGGTCGAGTTCGGCGCAGCCGAGGGTGCCGAGGTCGAGCAGCCGGTCGAGCAGCGCGCGGTCGAAGGGGGCGCCTTCGGCGGTGCCCTGGACCTCGACGAAGCGGCCGTCGGAGGTGCAGACGATGTTCATGTCGGTCTCGGCGCGGACGTCCTCCTCGTACTGGAGGTCGAGCATGGGGACGCCGTCGATGATGCCGACGCTGACGGCGCTGACGCCGCCGGTGATGGGCTGTCCCTTGGCGCGCAGGAGCTTGCGGTCGCGGGCCCAGGAGACGGCGTCGACGAGGGCGACGTAGGCGCCGGTGATGGCGGCGGTGCGGGTGCCGCCGTCGGCCTGGAGGACGTCGCAGTCGAGGACGATGGTGTTCTCGGCGAGGGCGCGGTGGTCGATGACGGCGCGCAGCGAGCGGCCGATGAGCCGGCTGATCTCGTGGGTGCGGCCGCCGATGCGGCCCTTGACGGATTCGCGGTCGCCGCGGGTGTTGGTGGCGCGCGGGAGCATGGAGTACTCGGCGGTGACCCAGCCTTCGCCGCTGCCCTTGCGCCAGCGCGGGACGCCTTCGGTGACGCTGGCGGTGCACAGCACCTTGGTGTCGCCGTAGGAGACGAGGACGGAGCCTTCGGCGTGCTTGCTCCAGCCCCGTTCGATGGTGATGGGGCGGAGCTGGTCGGGGGTGCGGCCGTCGATACGTGACATAGCCACTGAGCGTAGCCGTTCCGAACTCGGGTTCCGGATGCGCCTCGGCCCGCCGTCCCCCTGGGCGGGTCGGCGGGCCGTGGGTGGTGGAGCCTGGGTGGTCGAGCCCGGTGGCTCAGCTCACATCATGTCCTCGATGTCGGCGGCGATCGGGTCGGCGTCGGTGCCGATGACGACCTGGATCGCGGTGCCCATCTTGACGACGCCGTGGGCGCCGGCGGCCTTGAGGGCGGCCTCGTCGACGAGGGAGGCGTCCTTGACCTCGGTGCGCAGGCGGGTGATGCAGCCTTCGACCTCTTCGATGTTGTCGATGCCGCCCAGACCGGCGACGATCTTCTCAGCCTTGCTGGCCATGTGGTTTCTCCCTCTGTCTCGGCCCTTCGGCGGCTCTGCCGGGTGCCGTCCTGCGCGGTGCTGGGGTTCGGTCCTCGACCGTCGGGTGGTGAGGTCCGTGCCGGTGGCTGACGCGGGTTCAGCTGGGGTCGCGCTGCCGGGCAGCGCGACCAGCATGACCCGAGCAGGTCCGGTCTGCCACGTTAGTCCACTTTTGGCCCACTCCGGCGCGCAGGCTCCGGGCCGCCACCCGAGGATGACGATCAGCGGGGCTCGCGTCCCGGCGTCCGGCCTGCGTCCCAAAGTGGTCTACACCAATATATGTGTACTCCGATGAACGCAGGAAGGACCCCGGGTGTTCCTGACCCCCGCCCGAGGGTCCCGCAGGGGCCCACCGGTCGGCAACCGCGCTCGGAGGGCGAAGGATGAGTTCGGCAGGCGCCACGGCCCCGCAGAACCTGTGGTGGCACACCTTCTACGGCGGCCTCCAGAAGATGGGCCGCTCCCTCCAGCTCCCGGTCGCGGTGCTCCCCGCGGCGGGCATCCTCAACCGGCTCGGCCAGCCGGACGTGTTCGGCAAGGACGGCCTGGGCTGGAACAACGTCGCCAAGGTCTTCGCGGCGGCCGGCGGCGCACTGCTCGACTCCTCGCTCGGCCTGCCGCTGCTGTTCTGCATCGGCGTGGCGATCGGCATGGCGAAGAAGGCGGACGGTTCGACGGCGCTGGCGGCCGTGGTCGGCTTCCTCGTCTACTACAAGGTGCTGCACGCGTTCCCGGAGCACTGCAAGGCCGGGACGGTCCAGATCCCCGACGCGTGGACCGCCCAGTGCGTGGACTACAGCTCGGCCAAGGTCGCGGCCGCGACGTACCAGAACCCGGGGGTGCTGGGCGGCATCCTGATCGGCCTGATGTCGGCCTGGCTGTGGGTCCGGTTCCACCGCGTCAGACTGGTCGACTGGCTGGGCTTCTTCAACGGCCGCCGCCTCGTTCCGATGATCACCGCCGTGGTGGGCCTGGCCACCGCCTGCATCGCGCTGTGGGTCTGGCCGCCGATCGGCCGCGGCCTGAACGACTTCTCGCAGAACCTCGCCGATCTCGGCGCGGGCGGCGCGGGCATCTTCGGCCTGTTCAACCGCGCACTGCTGCTGATCGGTATGCACCAGCTGCTGAACACCTTCGTCTGGTTCCAGTTCGGCGAGTTCACGAAGGCCGACGGCAGCATCGTGCACGGCGACATCCCGCGTTTCCTCGCGGGGGACCCGACGGCGGGGCAGTTCCAGTCCGGATTCTTCCCGATCATGATGTTCGCGCTGCCCGCCGCGGCACTCGCGATCGCGCACTCGGCCAAGCCGCACCGCCGCAAGGAGATCTACGGCCTGATGCTCTCGGTCGGCCTGACCTCCTTCGTCACCGGCGTCACCGAGCCGATCGAGTACTCCTTCGCCTACATCGCCCCGGCCCTGTACGGCGTGCACGCGCTGCTGACCGGCGCCTCGATGGCGATCACCTGGGGACTCGGGGTGCACGACGGGTTCAGCTTCTCGGCCGGCCTGATCGACTACGTGATCAACTGGGGGCTCGCCACCAAACCGTGGCTGATCATCGTCATCGGGCTCTGCTTCGCCGCGGTGTACTACGCGCTGTTCCGGTTCATCATCGTCAAATTCGATCTGAAAACACCGGGGCGAGAGGACGAGACCGAGGTCGACGACGTCACCAAGGCCTGATTTCCCGACCGCACGGAAAACATCCCGGAACACCGCCGCCAAAGGCCCTCGGACCCACCGGTCCGAGGGCCTTCGGCATTTCACCGAAGGACGGAATTCCCTACCCGGCGGTCACCGAAATGGTAATTCGGTCGCGATCCGGCCGACCGGACGGCGGTCGGAACGGGTGCCGACCACAGGCGGGGGGCGCCCCGCCGGGCACGTCCGCGACCCTCCGGTCACTCTCAGCAGCCGTCGCGCACGCCCGGGAGCGGCCGGATCGTCCGGACCCGACCCCGCCGGCGGCCGCCGGACCCGCCGCGACCCGGGCGCCGCACGGGCTCGGCGCTTTTTGTTGCGCAAATAGCCAAAATCACAATCGCGACTGAAATCATGATCAACGCTCCGGATCCAGGTTTCGATTTCATAGCGCTTCTCGACAACCCCGCTATCCGGGCTTCCCCGACTTCTCCACCCGTGCTACAAAACTGGTCTACACCACGTGTGGTGTAGACCAGTTCGCGGTTCGGCCCCCGTGCCTTCCCCCCGACCGACCGCCATGCCGTTAGGAACCCACCCCCATGAGTCAGTCTGCGCAGGCACCGGCGCCCGCCAAGGCTCCGGCGCCGATCAAGAAGTTCGGCAATGCCGTCCTCCCCGGTCTCCAGAAGGTCGGTCGCAGCCTCCAGCTGCCGATCGCCGTGCTGCCGGCGGCCGGTCTGCTGGCGCGTCTGGGCCAGCCCGACGTCCATGAGAAGTGGCACTTCCCCGCGAAGCTCGTCGAGGTCTTCGGCGCCGCGGGTACCGCCATCACCGGCGCGCTGCCGCTGCTGTTCTGCGTCGGCATCGCGATCGGCTACGCCAAGAAGGCGGACGGTTCCACGGCGCTGGCGGCGCTGGTCGGTTACCTCGTGTTCAAGAACGTGCTGACCGCCTTCCCCACGGACGGCACCGTCACCGCCGCCCTCCCCGCGGGCAAGCCGCAGGACCCGGGCGTCCTCGGCGGCATCGTGGTCGGTCTGCTCGCGGCCATCCTGTGGCAGCGGTTCCACCGCACCAAGCTGGTCGACTGGCTGGGCTTCTTCAACGGCCGCCGCCTCGTCCCGATCATCATGGCCTTCGTCGGCACCGGCCTGGGCGTCCTGTTCGGCCTCGGCTGGCAGCCCGTCGGCGACGCGATCTCGCACGTCAACAACAGCCTGGTGGGCGCGGGCGCGGTCGGCGCCGGCATCTTCGGCCTGGTCAACCGCGCGCTGATCCCGATCGGCATGCACCAGTTCGTCAACACCTACGCCTGGTTCCAGACCGGTGACTTCACCAAGCCGGACGGCACCATCGTGCACGGCGACATCAACCGCTTCCTGGCGGGCGACCCGACGGCCGGCCAGTTCCAGGCGGGCTTCTTCCCGATCATGATGTTCGCGCTGCCGGCCGCCGCCCTCGCGATCGCCCACTGCGCCCGCCCCGAGCGCCGCAAGGCCGTCATGGGCATGATGATCTCGATCGCGCTGACCAGCTTCGTCACCGGTGTGACCGAGCCGATCGAGTTCACCTTCCTCTTCATCGCCCCGGTCCTGTACGCGATCCACGCGGTGCTGACCGCCGTCTCGATGGCCGTCACCTGGGGCCTCGGCGTCCACCACGGATTCAGCTTCTCGGCCGGTCTGATCGACTACACGATCAACTTCAGCCTGGCCAAGAACCCGCTGCTGATCATCCCGATCGGCCTGGTCTTCGCGGTGATCTACTACTTCACCTTCCGCTTCGCGATCACCAAGTTCAACCTCAAGACCCCCGGTCGCGAGGACGACAGCGAGATCGAGGACGTGACCAAGGCCTGACGCCGGTCCCGCCCGCTCCGAAGGCCCCGCCCACCGCCGCTCCCCCCGGCGGCCGGGCGGGGCCTTCGGCGTGTCCGGATGTCCGCGGCGGAGGTTCCACCGCGCGGAAACGGCGGTTGACGAACCGCCGGAAGCCCTGGTCAACTGAACCGGTGAACGCCTCGTGCCCGCTGGTGACCCGCAGCCACATCGACTTCGGTCGCGTGTGGTCGGCGGCGTGTCGCGGCTGAGCCGACCCTTCGCCCCGCCGCCGCCCGGCTGAGTCCCCGCCCGGCGCCGGCCGTCCTCCTCCCCCGCCCGTCGCGGGCCTCCCGCCTGCCCACGGGCCGCCACCGCGCACCCGCGCCGCGCGCGACCGCACCCCCGTACCCGTACGGGGCCGCCGTCCGCGCACGCCGCGCACCTCCGTACGAGGAAAGCCAGGCTCGCCATGCCCCGCCCGTTGCACCTCTCCGCCGCCATCGACAGTCCCGATCGCCTCGACGCCGCCCACTACGCCGGCCTCGCCCTGCTCGCCGAGCGCGCCGGCCTGGACTTCGTCACCCTCGACGACTCCTTCGCCCCCGAGCCGCGCCGCCCCGACGCGCTCGCCACCCTCGCCCGGATCGCCCCGCTGACCTCGCGGATCGGCCTGGTCCCCACCGTCACCACCACCCACACCGAGCCCTTCCACACCTCCATCTCGCTCAACACCCTGGACTGGGTGAGCGCGGGCCGGGCCGGCTGGCTGGTCGGCGTCTCCGGCACCGAGGCCGAGACCAGGGCCTTCGGCCGCCGCCCGGTCGCCCCCGAGGACGAGCTGTGGGCCGAGGCGGCCGACGCCGCCGAGGTCGCCGCCCGGCTCTGGGACAGCTGGGAGGACGACGCGGAGATCCGCGACACCGCCACCGGCCGGTTCGTCGACCGCGACAAGCTGCACTACATCGACTTCGAGGGCCGGCACTTCTCGGTCCGCGGCCCCTCCATCACCCCGCGCCCGCCGCAGGGCCGCCCGGTGGTCGTGGTGCCGGTGGCCGCCGCCGACCTCGCCCCGGACTCCTCCCCCGGCGGGCGGGCCCGGGTCGCCACCGCGATCCGGTACGCCGACGTCGTCGTCCTGGACGCCCCCGACCGGGCCGCCCGGCTGACCGCCGCCACCGAACTGCGGCTGCGCTCCGGCGAACAGCTGCGCATCCTCGCCCGGCTCGACGCCGCCCTGCCCGACCGGGCCGCCGAGCAGCGGCTGCTCGCCGAACTCAGCGCCACCGGCACCGGCGTGGACGGCTTCCACCTCGTCCCCGCCGAGCCCGCCCGCGACCTGGCCGCCCTGGCCGAACGGACCGCCCCGGCGCTGCGCGCCACCGGGCTGCTGCGCGCCGGCCACTCCGGCCGCACCCTGCGCGACCACCTCGGCCTGCCCCGCCCGGCCAGCCGCTACGCCGCCCCCGCGCTGAGCGCCCCCACCACCGGCTCCCCCACCACCGACTCCCCCACCACCGACTCCCCCGCCCTCGCCGAGGTGACCCGATGACGGACCGTCCGCTCAAGCAGATCCACCTCGCCGCCCACTTCCCCGGCGTCAACAACACCACGGTGTGGAGCGACCCGGCCTCCGGCAGCCACATCGAGTTCGACTCCTTCCGCCACCTCGCGCAGACCGCCGAACGCGGGAAGTTCGACTTCTTCTTCCTCGCCGAGGGCCTGCGGCTGCGCGAGACCAACGGCCGCATCCACGACCTGGACGTGGTCGGCCGCCCCGAGTCGATCACCGTGCTGAACGCCCTGGCCGCCGTCACCGAACGGATCGGCCTGGCGGCCACGGTGAACGCCACCTTCAACGAGCCGTACGAACTCGCCCGCCGCTTCGCCTCCCTGGACCACCTCTCCGGCGGCCGGGCGGCCTGGAACGTGGTCACCTCCTCGGACGCCTTCACCGGGGAGAACTTCCGCCGCGGCGGCTACCTGGACCGCGCCGACCGCTACACCCGGGCCGCCGAATTCGCTGAACTGGCGCGGGAGTTCTGGGACGCCGGGGCGGAGGGGGTGCGGCACTCCGGGCCGCAGTTCGAGGTCGAGGGCCGGCTCTCCCTGCCCCGCCCGCCGCAGGGCCACCCGGTGGTCATCCAGGCCGGGGACTCCGACGAGGGCCGCGAGTTCGCCGCGTCCGCCGCCGACGTCATTTTCAGCCGCCACTCCACCCTCGCCGACGGCCAGGCCTTCCACCACGACGTCAAGCGGCGACTGGCCGCCTACGGCCGCAAGCCGGACGAGTTGAAGATCCTGCCCGCGGCCACCTTCGTGCTCGGCGACACCGACGCCGACGCGGCCGAGCGCGCCGCCGAGGTCCGCCGGGCCCAGGTCGGGCCGCAGACCACGATCAACCACCTGGAGCAGGTCTGGGGCGTCGACCTGTCCGGCCACGACCCGGACGGGCCGCTGCCGAGTGTCGACCCCGACCCGGACAGCGCGCTGGTCCAGGGCCGGGTCCGGATCCCGGACCCGGTCGGCACCGCCGCACGCTGGCGGGCGCTGGCCGCGGAGAAGAACCTGACCAGCCGTGAACTGGTCATCGAGGTGACCGGCCGGCAGTCCTTCATCGGCTCCCCCGCCACCGTCGCCGGGCAGATCGACCACTTCGTGCAGAACGACGCGGCCGACGGCTACATCCTCGTCCCCCACCTCACCCCGGGCGGCCTGGACGAGTTCGTCGACCGGGTCGTCCCGCTGCTCCAGGAACGCGGGGTGTTCCGCACCGAGTACACCGGCCCGACCCTGCGCGACCACCTCGGCCTGCCGGTGCCCGGCCGGCGCTGAGGCGCGGCCCGGGCAGCCCCGGACGGGTCAGATCTCGTACACCGCGCCGGCCCGGGCCAGCTCCACCGGGCCGGGGTACGCGGCGGCGGCGTCGCGGCGGTTGTGCTCGGCGTCGGTCCACGGCGGGATGTGGGTGAGCACGAGCCGGTGCGCCCCGGCGGCGGCCGCGTGCTCACCGGCCTCCCGGCCGTTGAGGTGGACGGCCCGGTAGGTGTCGCGGCCGTCCAGGTAGGCGGCCTCGCAGAGGAACAGGTCGGCGTCCCGGGCGAGTTCGACCAGCTCGGAGCTCTCACCGGTGTCACCGGAGTAGACCAGCGAGCGGCCGCCGTGCTCCAGCCGGAAGGCGAAGGCGTCCACCGGGTGGTTGACCTGCGCGACGGAGACCCGGAACGGGCCGAGCTCGAAGCTGCCCGGAGTGAGCGTGCGGAACTCGAACACCTCCTTCATTCCGGGGTTCTCCGGCATGTCGTACGCCCGGGCGAGCCGCTCGGCGGTGCCGGCCGGGCCGTACACCGGGAGCAGGTCGGGGCAGCCCTCGGCGCGGTAGTTGCGGGCGACCCAGTAGGCGCACAGGTCCACGCAGTGGTCCGCGTGCAGGTGGCTGAGCAGGACGGCGTCGACCTCGTAGAGGCCGGTGTACTTCTGCAGCGCGCCGAGCGCGCCGTTGCCGAGGTCCAACACCACGCGGTAGCCGTCGGCCTCGACCAGGTAGCTGGAGCACGGCGAGTCGGCGGACGGGAAGCTCCCCGAGCACCCCACCACGGTCAGTTTCATCCGAGCCCCTCCGCCCCGACACGTCCTGGCTGCTGTTGGCGTACGACATGGAAACAGCATGGAAAACAGCATGGAAAACGGCAGGCCGGGCCGGTGGACCGGCCGGTAGCACTGCGTTGGTGTGTCGAGGGTAAGGGCGGAGCAGCACTTTGCCCCCGTCCCCGTGCCGGGCTGTGGCTGGAATCACCCAGACCGCCGGGGCGGGGGCCGCGGCGCCGGATCAGCGGTGCCGGGGGCGGTTGCGGGCCCAGGTGCGGATGGTCCCGGGGTACCAGCGGGGGTGTCCGCTGGCGTCGATCACGTCCGGCTCGGGCAGCAGGCCGTGCCGCCGGTAGTTGCGGACGGTCTCGGGCTGGACGTTGATGTGCCGGGCGATCTCGGCGTACGACCACAGTGCGTCGCTGTTCACGAAGGCACCTCCGGGGGGACGGGGGCGGACGTTCGTGGGGCAGCCTTTCCGGACGGCACCGGGACGCAGGCCGCAGAACGGGCGTCGTGGCGGATCCGTGACGAACCGGGAGCAACGTACGGACAAATGCTCAACTGTCACGGCCGCCACGGTGGTGGCGTTCACCGGTGGCCCGGTACGGTTCGCGGCATGACTGGCATCTGGATCGTTCTCCTGCTGGCGGGCGTCGCCGTGCTGGCCGCCGTCGCGGCGGCGCTGGTCAGGCGCACCCGCCCGGCGTCCCGCCCGGCCGCCCCGACCCGCCCGCGGCCGCGCCCGCGCACCGGGGCCGGGCCGGAGCCGCAGGAGATCTGGTGGGCCGAGGTGCCGTTCGAGGACGGCCCGGGCGCCAAGGACCGCCCCTGCCTGGTGCTGCGGGTGCACGGCCGGACCGCCACCGTCGCGAAGATCACCAGCAAGCACCACGCCGAGCGCCCCGGCGTGCTGCCGCTGCCGCCCGGTTCGGTGGGCGACCGGCAGGGCCGGGCCAGCTGGCTGGAGACGGACGAGCTGCGCGAGGTGCCGCTGTCGGCCTTCCGCCGCCGGGCCGGCACCGTGGACCGCCAGGTCTGGTCCCGGGCCCAGCGGGCGCTTTCAGGCCACTGAGGCGCTAGGCCCAGAGCTGGCCCTGCAGCGCCTGGACCGCCGCCTCGGTGGACTCGGCGGTGTAGATGCCGGTGGAGAGGTACTTCCAGCCGCCGTCCGCGACCACGAACACGATGTCCGCGCGCTCCCCGGCGGCCGCCGCCTTGCGGCCGACGCCGATCGCGGCGTGCAGGATGGCGCCGGTGGACACGCCCGCGAAGATGCCCTCCTGCTGGAGGAGTTCGCGGGTGCGGCGGACGGCGTCGGCGGAGCCGACCGAGAAGCGGGTGGTGAGCACCTCGGCGTCGTACAGCTCGGGGACGAAGCCCTCGTCGAGGTTGCGCAGCCCGTACACCAGGTCGTCGTAGCGCGGTTCGGCGGCGACGATCCGTACGCCGGGGACCTTCTCGCGCAGGTAGCGGCCGACGCCCATCAGGGTGCCGGTGGTGCCGAGGCCGGCCACGAAGTGGGTGACGGTGGGGAGGTCGGCGAGGATCTCGGGGCCGGTGGTGGCGTAGTGGGCGCCCGCGTTGTCGGGGTTGCCGTACTGGTAGAGCATCACCCAGTCGGGGTGCTCGGCGGCGATCTCCTTGGCGATCCGCACGGCGGTGTTGGAGCCGCCGGCGGCCGGGGAGGGGATGATCTCGGCGCCCCACATCCGGAGCAGTTCGCGCCGTTCCTCGCTGGTGTTCTCGGGCATCACGCAGACCATCCGGTAGCCCTTGAGCTTGGCGGCCATGGCGAGCGAGATGCCGGTGTTGCCGCTGGTGGGCTCCAGGATCGTGCAGCCGGGGGTGAGCCGGCCGTCGGCCTCGGCCCGCTCGATCATGTGCAGCGCCGGGCGGTCCTTGATGGAGCCGGTGGGGTTGCGGTCCTCCAGCTTGGCCCAGAGGGTCACCAGGCCGCCGTCGTTGCCCGGGACGGCGGCGGACAGCCTGGGCAGGCGGACCAGCGGGGTGTTGCCGACGGCTTCGAGCGGACTGTCGTATCGCAAGGGAGGCCTCCGGCCACGGCGGGCAGGATGGTGACGCTGTCGCCGTCGGCGAGGGCGGTGGAGATGCCCTCCAGGAAGCGGACGTCCTCGTCGTTCAGGTAGACGTTGACGAAGCGGCGCAGCTCGCCGCCGTCGACCAGGCGGGCGGCGATGCCCGGGTGGCGGGCGTCGAGGTCGGTGAAGAGTTCCGCGAGGTTGCTGCCGTTGCCCTCGACGGCCTTGGCGCCGTCGGTGTAGGTGCGGAGGATGGTCGGGATGCGGACCTCGATGGCCATGGGTGCGCTCCTGTGCGAGTCGTGTGAGGTGGGTGGGCCGCAGCGGGCGCGGCGGGGCGGAGGGTGCCCGGGGCTCGGCGCCGCCGGGAGGCGGCGGGGCCCGGGTGGGGCGGGGCGGCTCTCAGCGCGAGCGCGCGGGCGTGCCGGGACAGATCGCGCCGGCGTGCCGGCACAGGTCGATGTGCAGGCGCGCCACGAGGCGGGTGCCCGGGGCCTGGTTGCTCACATCGACGGAACGCATGGGCTCATCGTATAGATTCCCGGGCCCGCTCCGACATGCCCGTCCCGCGATCCGGATGCTTTCGTTTCCGATGCTGAGATTCCTCGGGGACGACAGGGGCCCGCCGACCGCTCGGGGCGGGTCGGCGGGCCGGGTCCGGCTGGGTGCCGGTCAGGCCGGGTAGGCCTCGACGACCTGGACGTCTTCCTCTGTGATCTCGCCGTCCACGATGCGGAACGAGCGGAACTGGTAGGGGTCGTCCTCGGCGGTTCCCTCGGCGGTGGAGACGAGGACGTAGTGGGCGAACGGCTCGGAGGCGTAGCTCACGTCGGTGCGGGAGGGGTAGGCCTCGGTGGCGGTGTGCGAGTGGTAGACGATCACCGGCTCCTCGTCCAGGTCGTCCATCTCGCGGTAGAGCTTGAGCAGGTCGCCCGAGTCGAACTCGTAGAAGGTGGGCGAGCGGGCCGCGTTGAGCATCGGGATGAACCGCTCGGGCCGGCCGCTGCCGGCCGGTCCGGCGACCACGCCGCAGGCCTCGTCCGGGTGGTCGGCGCGGGCGTGGGCCACGATCCGGTCGCGGATTTCTCGGGTGATGGTCAGCATGCCGGTCAGGATGCCACGCCCCGCCCGCTGTCCGCCGGGGCGTCCGAGGCCCGGTCGCCGGGTGTCCGCCACCCGGGCGCGGGCCCGCGGACGCCCGGCCGGGCCGGGGGTGTCAGCCGCCGTTGCGGGCGTGCAGGTGGTCGTGGGCGGTGCCGTGGACGGACGCCGGGTTGCGGCGCTTGAGCACCTGGTAGCCGATCACCAGCACCAGCGCCCAGCCGGGGAAGACGTACAGCGAGATCCGGTTGTCGGCGTCCAGGGCGATCAGCACCACGACCATGGCCAGGAAGGCGAGGGCGGCCCAGCTGACCCAGGCGCCGCCGGGGGCCTTGAAGGTGGGCGGCGGCAGGTGGCCGGCCTGCCAGGCCTTGCGGTAGCGGATCTGGGAGATCAGGATCATCGCCCAGGTCCACAGCCCGCAGACCGTGGCGACCGAGGTGATGTACTCGAACGCCCGTGCCGGGACGAGGTAGTTGAGCACCACGCCGGCGCCCATCAGCAGGCAGGAGAGGGTGATCGCGAAGGCCGGGGTGCGGCGGCTGTTGAGCTTGGTGAGCTGCCCGGGGGCCTGGCCGCGCAGGGCGAGGTCGCGCAGCATCCGGCCGGTGGAGTACATCCCGGAGTTGCAGGAGGAGAGCGCCGCGGTGAGCACCACGAAGTTGATGATGCCGGCCGCGGCCGGGATGCCGATCTTGCCGAAGGCGGCGACGAACGGGCTGACGCCGGGCTGGAACTCCCGCCACGGCACCAGCGAGAGGATGACCACCAGGGCGCCGATGTAGAACAGCGCGATGCGCCAGGGCAGGGTGTTGATGGCGCGCGGCAGGGTCTTCTCGGGGTTCTCGCTCTCGCCCGCGGTGACGCCGACGAGTTCGACGCCCAGGTAGGCGAACATGACGATCTGCAGGGTCATCACGGTGGCGCCGATGCCCTTGGGGAAGAAGCCGCCGTCCTGCCACAGGTGGGTGATCGACGCGGTGTCACCGGCCTTGCTGAACCCGAGGGTGAGCACGCCGATGCCGATCAGGATCATGCCGATGATGGCGGTGACCTTGACCATGGAGAACCAGAACTCGATCTCGCCGAACAGCTTCACCGAGATCAGGTTGGCCGCGTAGAGGATGACCAGGAAGGTCAACGCGCTGGCCCACTGCGGGATGTCGGGCGCCCAGAACTTCACGTACACGGCGGCGGCGGTGGTCTCGGCCATGCCGGTGACGACCCAGAACAGCCAGTACGTCCAGCCGGTGACGTAGCCGGCGAAGGGGCCGAGGAACTCCCGGGCGTACTCGGCGAAGCTGCCGGAGACCGGTCGGTAGGTGAGGAGTTCGCCGAGGGCGCGCATGATCGCGAAGATCACCAGGCCGGCCACCGCGTAGGAGAGGATCAGGCTCGGCCCGGACTTGGAGATCGCGGTGCCGGCGCCGAGGAAGAGGCCGGTGCCGATCGCGCCGCCGATCGCGATCATCTGGATCTGGCGGCTGCCGAGCCCCCGCTCGTAGCCCTCTTCGTCCGGTTTCCCGTCGACCACCTGGTCGTAGATCTGCTCGGCCATGGTCACCCGTCCTGGTGGGTCTCGTTTGTGGGGAGAAGTCGTACCACGCCCGATCCGGATACCGGTGTTCATCTGAGCGATATTTGAGCATGTCCTGCTAGGTTTTGCCCGATTTATGCGAAAATGCCCCGGCCCATCGTCCACATGCTGGACGGAACGGCCGGGGCTTGCCCGAAAGCGGGCAGGATCGCCGGGCGAAGCGGAGGAAACCGCTCCACAGTCAGTCGGTGATCGCCTCCAGCAGCGACTCCTGGAGCGCCCCGAGCCACAGGTAGGCCATCACCAGCGGCTTGCGCTCGTCGCCCTCCGGCAGCCCGTAGAGGCCCTGTTCGTCCTCCTCGGTGATCTCCAGCCGCGCCCCGAGGGTGAGCCGCAGATCGTTGAGCGCACCCAGCCAGCGCAGGCAGTCGGGGGCCGGCAGCTTGAGCACCCCGCCACCGCCGAGGCCGTCCAGCGACCGGACCACCTGCAGCGCGTCGTCCCGCTTGCGGGCCCGCAGGTCGAGCTCGGTGTAGCGGCGGAACTCGGCGGAGGCGGCCTGCGCCTCGGTGTCGGCCGGTGCGGCCGGGTCGCCGTAGGCATCCGGGAACAGCCGGGCCAGCGCCGGGTCGGCCGGCGCCTCGCTCGGCCCCTCGGCGAACAGCGCCGCCAGCGGATCGTCGCTCTCCCCACCCGGGCCGGGGCCGATCAGCTCCAGCATCTGCACTTCCAGCGAGCGCAGGATGGAGGCCTCCACCTCGTCCAGCGCGATCGCCGCGCCACCATCGCCGGTGCTCTCGAACAACCCAGCCATCTGTATCGGTCAGCCCGTCTTCGTCGTCTTCGGCCGCACCGCCGGGGAGGCGGGCGGTCAGTCGGTCGCCCGGTCGGTCGTGCGCCGGAGGGGAGGTCAGTCGTGCTGCAGCGTCGCCCACAGGCCGTAGCCGTGCATCGCCTGGACGTCCCGCTCCATCTCCTCGCGGGAGCCGCTGGAGACCACCGCCCGACCCTTGCTGTGCACGTCCATCATCAGCTTGCGGGCCTTGTCCTTCGGGTAGCCGAAGTAGGCCTGGAAGACGTACTGGACGTAGCTCATGAGGTTGACCGGGTCGTTGTGCACGATGGTCACCCAGGGCGTGTCCGGCTCCGTCACCGGCAGTCCTTCGACCTCCGGGCGCTCGATCTCCACGGGCGCGACACTCACCGGCAGGCCTCCTCGTTGCACACTCGTCCGTGACTCCTCACGCCCCCATGCTGCCATCCGGGGGACAGCCGGGCGATTCCGCCCCGGGTCGCGTCGAGAGAAATCGTCACTCTGACGCTAAGTGGTAGTAGCATCATCCTCATGGACGCCACATCAGTGCGCGCGGCCGGCTCGACCGCGCTGCTCACCGACCGCTACGAGCTCACCATGCTGCAGGCCGCCCTGCGCAGCGGGGCCGCGCACCGCCGCTCCGTCTTCGAGGTGTTCACCCGACGCCTCCCCAGCGGCCGCCGCTACGGCGTGATGGCCGGCACCGGCCGGGTGCTGGACGCCGTCGAGAACTTCCGCTTCGACACCGCCCAGCTGGACTGGCTGTCCGAGCAGGGCGTGGTGGACGAGGACACCCTGCGGTTCCTGGCCGACTACCGCTTCCGCGGCGACATCCACGGCTACCCCGAGGGCGAGGTCTACTTCCCCGGCTCGCCGGTGCTCACCGTCGAGGGCAGCTTCGCCGAGACGGTGATCCTGGAGACGGTGATCCTCTCGATCCTCAACTTCGACTCCGCCGTCGCGGCCGCCGCCTCCCGGATGACCGCCGCGGCCGGCGGCCGGCCGGTGATCGAACTGGGCGCCCGCCGGGCCCACGAGCAGGCCGCCGTCGCCGCCGCCCGGGCCGCCTACGTGGCCGGCTTCGCCGCCACCTCCGACCTGGAGGCCGGCTACCTGCACGGCATCCCCACCACCGGCACCTCCGCGCACGCCTTCACCCTGGTGCACGACAGCGAACGGGACGCCTTCCGGGCCCAGATCGAGTCGATGGGCCGGGGCACCACCCTGCTGATCGACACCTTCGACCTGCACGAGGCCGTCCGTACCGCCGTCGAGGTGGCCGGGCCCGAACTCGGCGCGGTCCGGATCGACTCCGGCGACCTCATCCTGGCCGCCCACCGGGTCCGCCGTCAGCTCGACGAGCTCGGCGCCGAGAAGACCCGGATCATCGTCACCTCGGACCTCGACGAGTACGCCATCGCCGCCCTCGCCGCCGCCCCGGTGGACGGCTACGGGGTCGGCACCAGCCTGGTCACCGGCAGCGGCCACCCGACCTGCGCCATGGTCTACAAGCTGGTCGCCCGCGCCGAGACCCCGGACGGCCCGCTCGTCCCGGTCGCCAAGCGCGCGGCCGGCGGCAAGACCAGCGTCGGCGGCCGCAAGTGGGCCGCCCGCCGGCCCGACGACGAGGGCGTCGCCGAGGCCGAGGTGGTCGGCACCGGGCCGATCCCCGAGGAACTGCGGCCCCACCTCGTCCAGGTGCCGCTGGTGCTGGCCGGCGAGACCGTCGGCCGCGAGCCGCTGACCGCCGCCCGCGACCGGCACGTCCGGGCCCGGGCCGCGCTGCCGCTGTCGGCCACCCAACTGTCCAAGGGCGACCCGGTCATCCCGACCGAGCTGATCGACTGACCCGCCCGACCGACTCGACCGACCTGATCGACCGACCGGCCTGATCGACTGACCGACTCCCGGGGGCGCCCCGGACGGCCGCGCGGACCGGCGGCGGGCCACCGGCCCGGCTCCGGCCCGCGGGCCGGAGCCCGAAGACGGGCCCCAAGCCTTCCGCCGCCGCGCGCCACTCCCTAGAGTCAGCCGTAGAGTTCCCCTGGAGTTCCTCCCCGGCCGTCCGGCGTTCGCGAGGAACCCGCCACCGGGGCGCACCCGCCCCCACATCCGAGGATGCGAGCCATGCACCGGGCACTGATCGTCGTCGACGTGCAGAACGACTTCTGCGAGGGCGGCAGCCTGGCCGTCGCGGGCGGCGCCGAGGTGGCCGCCGCCATCACCGACCTGATCGCCGAGTCCTCCGCCGGCTACCAGCACATCATCGCCACCCGGGACCACCACATCGACCCGGGCGGGCACTTCTCCGCCGAGCCGGACTACGTCTCCAGCTGGCCGGTGCACTGCGTGGCCGGGACCGAAGGCGTGGGCTTCCACCCCAACTTCGCCCCCGCGGTGATCTCCGGCGCGGTCGAGGCGGTCTTCGACAAGGGCGCCTACTCGGCGGCCTACAGCGGCTTCGAGGGGCTGGACGAGAACAACCGCGGCCCGGTGGAGTGGCTGCGCGAACGGCAGGTCGACGAGATCGACGTGGTCGGCATCGCCACCGACCACTGCGTCCGGGCCACCGCCCTGGACGCCGCCCGGGCCGGCTTCACCACCCGGGTGCTGCTCGACCTCACCGCCGGGGTGGCGCCGGAGACCACCGCCGCGGCACTGGCGGAGCTGCGGGCGGCCGGGGTCGAGCTGGTCGGCGCGCCGGTGGTCCGGCCGGCGTGAGCCGGACGCGAGCCGGGCGTGAGCCGTTGTACTGAGACCGGCCCGCTGAACCCGCCGCGCTGAGCCCGCCGTGGTGAGCCCGCCGTGGTGAGCCCGTCGTGCTGAGCCCGGCCCGGGCCCGACCGGGGCCCGGGGGCCGGGGGCCGGGGCGCGCGGCCGGTGCTCAGACCACCATCAGCTCCACCACGTCCGTCCCGCCCGCCCGGTAGGCCTCGCGCAACTCGCCGCCGACCGCCTCCGGGTCCGCGGCCAGCCGGGCACCGGAGACGTACACCACCCGGATCCCCAGGTACTCCATCCGGTGCTGGCCGCCGCGCACCCAGGCGGCCTCGCCCTCGCTGACGCAGCGCAGGTCCGAGTCCACCTCCACCGCGACGCCCTGCTCCGGCCAGTAGAGGTCCGGGACACCGATGTAGGTGCCGCCGCGCATCCGCAGCTCCGGGGCGACCAGCGGGGCGGGCAGCAGCCACTCGTCCACCAGCCGGTCGACCCGCTCCAACACGAACTCCCGCTCGGCAGCGAGGAGTTCGTCCAGGGCAGCGCGCACCCGGGGCTCCCCGGTCAGCCCGGACTCGACCAGCTCGGCGGCCAACTCCCGGACCGTGCACCGGTTCTCCGGGCGGGCGACGGCCTCCCGGAGCACCTCGCGCACCGGCACCGGGGCGTCCACCGGGAGCCCGTCCGCCGTCCACTCGACCAGCGCGTCGGCGACCGCCCGGGCCACCGGCGCACAGGCCAGGCCGTGCACCGATCGGGCCACCAACTCCCGTTCGGTGCGCCGGATCCGCACCTCGCCGGCGTCCTTGAGCCGGCGCTGGCGGGGCACCAGGACGTCCACCCCGGTCACGGCGGGCAGCCGGGGCACGGCGGCGAAGCCGTACAGCGCCAGCGCCGCCGCCCCGGTGATCACCGCACCCTCCCGGCGGCCCTCCTCCCGGCCGTTCTGCGCCGCGTACAGCAGCGCGGCCCACATCCGCTGCTCCGGGGTGGGCTCGCCGGACTGGAGCAGGTAGACCCTGGGCAGCAGTCGCTGCCAGGGACCGCCGTGGCGACAGTGCTCGGTGATGACCCGGGCCGGCACGCCCCGGGCGCGCAGCTGGCTCGCGGTGACGACGTTCTGCTGACGCTTTGCCAGCTCCTCCAGGGACGGGGGCGGCGAGGGGATCCGGTAGTTCATGCGCGCCCCTCGACGAATCGCTCACTACGTTCGCTCATGCGCCCACCATCCCCAACCGCCACGCCCCCCGTGCCACTGCCTGACGCACTGTTACTCAACCGTCGCGAAACCGGGACCAGCCTGCACTAAAGTCCTCATACCCTCACTCATTTGGAGTAAATGACGTTCATATGGCTATCGGGTTTGATTGAAAACGATCGCCGACCTGGCCGTCTGACCCAGAGTGATCAAGGGCATACGGCGAGGGACCCCCGGGGCGTCAAACGCGCTTCCGGGATTGCCTAGGCTTACGTCATGTCACGTGACGAGACCGCCGGCCTCCGCGCGGCCCAGCTCCGCCTCGGCCGTCTGCCCGGGTACGTCCGCCGCCCGGATCCGGCCCGCCGCAGCGGCGAGAAGGGCCATACGTACAAGAAGGGCTGGGAGGTCCGCTTCACCGCCCGGAGCGAGGCCGAGATAGCAGAGATCCGCGACCTCGTGGTCGCCGCCGGGTTCGCCCCGGCCAGACCCTTCTTCAAGGGCCACCAGCTCATCCAGCCGGTCTACGGCATGGCCGCCGTCCAGGCCTACCTGGCCGCTAGACAGGCGGCCGAGGAACACGCCGAGCGGGCCGAGCTCGGGCGCCGACGACGGGCGGCGGGGGCGCGCACTGGCGCGACGCACGCCGCCGGGCAGCACGCCGTCGGCCACGCAGCGAACGGGCATCCGGCGGGCGGACACCCGGCGAACGGACATCAGACGAACGGACATCAGACGAACGGCCACCTGACCAACGGCCACCCGGCCAACGGGCATCAGGCCAATGGACATCAGGTCAGCGGGCATCAGGCCGGCGGGCACCCGGCGGGCGCACACGCCACCGCCGGTCACCCCTCGGCCGGACACGCCACCGCCGCGCCCGGCACCCACCGGTGCGAGCGCGAGGAGGCCGCCGCCGGAGCCGCTGCGGCTGCTGCGGCAGCGGCCGCGACGGCCGCCCAGCTGGCCCGGCGCCGGGCCGCCGAGTCCTTCCCCGCCCAGGTCGAGCGCGGCAACACCGCCGACGACCTGATCGCCCCCACGGAGGCCCGGCCGAACCCCTGACCGGGCGGCACCTCCCGCCCCGATCCGCGCCCCGGTCGCCGCAGGCCGCCGGGGCGCTTTCGAAGCACCCACCGCCACCCGCCCCGGCGCAACCCCCGTCGTGAGTGCGGTTGCGCAGACGGTTGTGCGGTACCGGCTTCGCGCCCTGGGCGTGGACGCCGGACCCGGCAGGCCCTACGGTGGCACCTCAACTGCCGTGCGACCCCTGCCGTCCCACACCCTGACCAGCTACGACACGCTCGCACCCACGTCCCCCGCAGCACTGTGCAGCACTCCCCCGACCGGGCCCCGGCGGCCCCGGCCGACCCACCACCGGCCCTCGACCGGCCCTTCACCGGCCTCCACCGGCAGTACCGCCGCCGCGCCGCACCGCCCGTCACCGGAACCGGACGCGCCACAGCGGGTTCCAGGCATTCCATCGGATTGGTCACCCAGCGCACCGAGGGCCTACCGTAGAGTGAGCACAGATGATCGACCGTCAGAAACCCATCTCCCCTTCCGAGAAGACGAGATGACCAACCGTCACACAAGCGCCGCCGAGCCACCCCCGGGGCCCGGCGAACCGGAGGACGTACCGCTGGAGTTCGCGGCCTTCTGCGAACTCCACCGCCCCCGGTACCTCAGCTACGCCCGGGTGTGGCTGACCGAGCACGCCGCCGCGGCCACCGCCGTCCAGCAGGCGTTCGCCGAGATCGCCGTCCAGTGGCGGGAATTGCTCACCAGCCCCAACCCGACCGCGCTCGCCTGGCAGATCCTGCGCGGCACCGTCGCCGAACACACCCCGCAGGAGACCCCCGTCCCCGACCGCCACCCCGCCGACGACGACCTGGCGATCCTGCACTACGTCGTCGGCCTCGCCGCCCCCGAGATCGCCGACGTCATCGGCACCGACACCGCCAGCGTCGCCGGCCGGCTCCGGCGCACCATGCTCCGCGAGGCCTCCGGCTGGTGAACCGCGGCGACCGGGTCAGACCCGCTCGCCCGTCACGTCGAACAGGTGGTGCACCGGGTCGTGGATCAGGTAGCGGGCGAAGGACTCGACAGTGAAGCGCGCCCCGTCGCTGCGGCTCCCGGTCCGCCCCCACTGCTCCCCCGACACCGCCCCGAACGCCGCCGCCAACGCCTCCGCGGCCTCCGCCAGCTCCCCGGACACCACCTGCGGCCGCTGCTCCCGGTAGCGCTCGGCGACCGCCGTCCCGTCCTGGTCCCAGTTCGCGAAGAGCGGGCCGTCCTGGTCGAGCATCAGGTCCAGCCGGACCAGGAACAGCCGGAAGACGTCCCGGACGTGACAGGCGTACTCCAGGTCCGACCACACCCCCGGCGCCGGCCGGCGGCGCAGCCCCTCCTCGTCCCCCGCCAGCACCGCCAGCCAGGCCGCGGCGTTCGCCCGGACCATCGCGGCGACGTCCGTCGGGACCACCGCCGGAGTGTCCAACCCGCAGTCGGGGCAGGCGCGTTCGAGCACCCAGGTCCAGTCCTTGGTGTCGGGGACGAGGGCGTCGGCGGGGTTCGCGAGGTGCTGGTCAGGAGTGCTCATGGGCCCAGCATGGCCGCCCCGCACCCCGCCCCACCAGCGGCAAGGCCGCCAGCGACCGCCGAAATGCTGCCAGCCTCGGCCCGCCCCGGTCAGCGCCCGGTCAGCCCCCGGACCGCTCGTACTCCAGTCGGGCCGCCAGCAGGCTGCCCAGGTTCTCCCGGCTCCACTCGCACACCGCGTCCATCGGCCCCAGCAGCGTCCGCCCCAACGGCGTCAGCGCGTACTCGACCCGCGGCGGATTCTCCGCGTACTCGGTCCGGACCACCGCGCCGTCCTGCTCCATCGAACGCAGCGACTCCGTCAGCACCTTCGCCGTGATGCCCGCCAACGGCACCCGCAGCTCCGAGAACCGGCGCGGCCCGTCCTCCAGACAACGGATGATCCGCCAGGCCCACTTGCGGCTGCCCAGCACCGGCACCGACTGCACCGGGCAGTCGGCCGGGAAGAAGTCCGCCGGCAACGGCGCCGGCCCGGTCTGCGTCATGCCCCGACCGTACCCGCCGGGCCGGCCCCGCGGCAGACCGTCGCCGACCGTCGGCGCCGGTTCCGTTGAAGTAACCGGCACCCCCCGGTCTACCGTCACGGCACCGGCGGGCCCCAACGCCCGCCACCGACCCGACCACGGAGGCCCCCATGACCACCACCACGCCCCGGCAGCAGCACCGCGCGGACGTCATCGTCTACGGCGCCGGCGGGCAGGTCGGCCGCGCCGTGATCACCGAGGCCCGCCGCCGCGGCCTCACCGTCACCGCCGCCGTCCGCCACCCCGAGCGGCACGCCGACCTCGCCGGGGAAGGCGTCACCCTGGTGCGCTGCGACGTCACCGACCCGGCCGCCGTCGCCGCCACCGCCCCCGGACACCCCGCCGCCGTCAGCTCCGTCCATACCCCCGACACCCCGTCCACCGAGTTCTACCGGGCCGCCACCAGCGCCCTCGTCGACGGCCTCGGCCGCGCCGGCGTCCCGCGGCTGCTCAGCGTCGGCGTCGCCACCACCCTGCAGACCGCCCCCGGCGTCGCCGTCCACGACGACCCCGCGTTCCCCGACGCCTACCGCACCTTCTCCCTCGGCCACTCCGCCGCCCTCGACCTGCTCCACGACTCCCCCGTCACCCTCGACTGGGTCGTCGTCACCCCGCCCATGGACCTCGACCGCACCGCCCCCGGCACCGGCCACTACCGGGTCGGCGGCCCCCACGTCCTCGGCCCCCGGATCGCCCAGGCCGACCTCGCCCTCGCCCTCGTCGACGAACTCACCACCCCCACCCACCACCGGCAGCAGATCGCCGTCGCCGAATAGGCCCCGCACCGAAAATCCCGGCACGAACCGGCCCCACCGGGCATCCTGGGCACCATGGCCACGGACCTCTCAGCCCTCGCGGTGACACCCACCCTGCACGGCCCCACCATCCGCCTCGTCCCCCTGGCGGCCCGGCACACCGACCCAATGTGGGCACACTGCACCGACCAGGAGACCAACCGCCTCACCGGCACCCGCACCGCCTTCACCCGCGACCAGATCGCCCAGTGGTGCGCCACCCGCGCCGACCGGCCCGACCGCCTCGACCTCGCCGTCGAGGACCCCGCCACCGGCCGCTTCCTCGGCGACACCGCCCTCACCAACGTCGACCCGGACAACAACTCCGCCGACTACCGGATCGCCCTCACCCCCGACAGCGTCGGCCGCGGCATCGGCACCGAGACCACCGTCCTCGTCCTCCGCCACGCCTTCGCCACCATCGGCCTCCACCGCGTCCACCTCGACGTCTTCGAGTACAACGAACGCGCCGCCCGCGCCTACACCAAAGCCGGCTTCGTCCTCGAAGGCCGCGCCCGCCAAGCCCACCACTGGGACGACCGCTACTGGGACGTCCTCCACATGGCCGCCCTACGCGACGACTGGCTCAGCACTCACTGACCGCCCCGCCGCCTCCGCCGACGCACCACCACCCCGGCCACCACCGCCCCCACCACCACGACACCGGCCACGACCACCGGGCCGGTGACGTCGCTGCCACCACCGCCGGCGTTGGCTTCGGGGGCCACGGTGGGCTGTTCCGCCGGATCGGTCTCATCGTCACTCGGTGGCGTGCCGTGCGATTCCGCCCGCTTCACCAGCGGATTCTCCCGGGGGCCATTGTCCACTGCCGGGTTCGCCTCCAGCGCCTTCGCGGGCGAGACGATCCCATAGCCGTAGTGGTTGTTGGGCACCACCGTCCCATCGGCGGGCGGGGTGGCTGTCTTGATCATCCGATTGATCACCTGCCCGGCGGACAGGTTCGGGTACTTGGAGCGGATGAGCGCGGCAGTGGCGGAAACGTACGCAGTGGCTTCGGACGTACCGTCTCCAGCTCCATAACTCGTAGAGGATTTGGCCGTGGCGAGGTAAATGTCCACACCAGGCGCGACGATTGTGGTCTCGGGACCTGGTGTGGAACGGTCCCATACGCCCCCCTTCGAGTCCACGGCTCCTACAGCCACGACCCCGGGGAAGGCCGCCGGGTATCGAACACCTTCCGCGTCCTCGCCGAAGTTTCCGACCGCCGCGACCAGCACGACATCCTTCGAGATTGCGTAGTTGACGGCCTTCCGCAACTCCGCATCAAGGCGAAACCCTCCTCCGAGGGACAAGTTGACGACGGTCGCACCATGGTCGATCGCGAAGCGGATCGCGTCCGCGAACCCCGTCGGCTGGGGATCGGAGCCATCACCTTCCGCCCCCACCTTCACGGGCAGGATCTTGGCCTTGGGAGCCAACCCCATGACTCCTTCCTGCGTCCCGTGCCCGTGCCCCGCAATCAGGCTCGCGATTCCGGTTCCGTGGCCCTTGCTGTCCACACGGCCATCGGAATTTCCACCCGAGTAGTCGGCTCCGGGGAGGACTTGTCCAGTCAGATCCTGGTGATCCTGATTCACTCCGGAGTCGACCACGCCGACTACGACCCTGTCGCCCTCGCTGACCGACCAGATCTTCGTCTCGGCGTCGAAGGTCTTCAGCGCCCACTGATGGTCCCTGATCTGGTCAGCCCACGCCCCAGGCGCAGCAGCGGCCCAAACCAATGCCCCAGCGGCGAGAATCGCCGTACCGCGCGCCAACAGGTGGCTTGTCAAACCCGGTCACCCCAACTCAGAGATCAGCTCACCCGTCCGTCCACGGACCGGCCTCATTCCACCACGTTCGGGTTGGCCGGCTTGTCCGACGCCCAGGTCTCCTCGTCTTCGACGAGGTAGTCCGGGCGCCTGCCGCCATTCCCCCGTTCCTTCTTACGGCGCTGCGCTTCACTCATCGGTATGCCGGGAGACATGACGCCAGTCCCGCGGGGCCCGGATTCGGTACCGACCCGATTACGAGCCCCCAGCCCGGATCCGCCTTCTGTGAAGGCCTGGCTGCCTGCTCCAGCGCCCGGCGATACCCCCCGCACAGCGCCACCGGGCCGGGCCAAGGAGCCGCCCACCTGCTGAGCTCCGGACGTTCCTCGGCCCCCGGTACCGCTGCCCGGGTACTCGCCGCCGGGAACCTCCTTTCCGCCAAAACCGGTCTTGCCCTGGCCGAAGTCAGGCCCGATCGGGGTGCTCTGAACGCCCGGCCCCGTGGGCGTGACGACAGGTTGTCCCCCTCCACCGGCCACCGGTCCGTTCGAAGGACCTGCGGACGTGGTGGTGCCCAGGGCGGACGTCTGGGTACCGGAGGTAACAGGACCGGACGCATTTCCACCGGGACGCGGCGCCGGAGTGCCCGAGATGCCCGCCTCGGGGGTGCTGCTCGTCATCGTCGCCGACTTCGGCGGAGCCTGTGCCGTCCCACCCTTGATTCCAGAATCCGTCGGAACTGCCGCGTTCCTCGACGACGCGCCGGAGGCCACCGACGGCATGGACGACCTCGATCGCTGCGGCGCGGCACCGGACGCCGACCTCGCCGACGTCCCCCCGACTCCGATCGACGTCCCCGACATCACTGCGGCTGCCATGGCAGCTGCCCCGCCCGGATCGTTCTGCGATCCGACGTCACGGGTGTCTTCGCCGTAGAACCCGGGCTTCGCCGGCGGCTTGGAGCCTGGCATCGGCGGAGCCTTCAAGGCCGGCGTCGCGATGCGGTAGTGCATCGCGAGGGTCTGCATGACGGCCGCCGCTTCGGCCTTCTTCTGGTCCGTGAGCTGGATGTGGTCGTCCTCGCTGCTGAAGAAGTCCCCGACCTTGTCCTTGAACTGGTCCCAGGTGCCCGGTTCCTCGGGCATGGTGCGCTTGGCCGTCGCCATCGCCTCGGACATGTTGTGCAGCGTGTTGGCCGCGTCGTTGGCGTACGCGGCGGCCTCGTTGATGCTGGCGGCGAGGGTCAGCATCGAGGTGTGGAAGGAGTCGCTGGTGGTGCCCTCCCAGGTGGTGGCCGCCTCGGTGCTCACGTTGGTGAGGGTCTTGCGGATCTCCTTGAGCGTGGTCGCCGCCTTGCGCCAGGGGTCGCCGGCGGCCATCACCGCGCCGGGGTCGAGGGCCTGTGCCATCTTGCGGAGATCGGCATGGCTGTACTTGGTGAAATCGGTGTAGGTCACGGCTGGTTCACCTCCGGTCGGGCGGTCGGTCAGATGGTGGCGTTGCCGCGCTGGGACGGGACCTGGTTGGCCTGGTAGGCGACCTCGCTGGTGGCCGAGGGAGCGGCCACGGACCAACCGTCGCCGGACAGCTTGAGCTTCGTGCTCACGTGCTGGTCCTGCTCCTCGTAGTTGGTCGCGGTGAGTTCTGCCTTCTTCTGGGCCTGATCGATCGCCTGCTGGAGCTGGTTCAGCACGTCCCGCAGTGCGTCCCGCATGCTGCTGTAGCGGCCGTGGATCTCCGTCGCCTCGGCGAAGGTGCCGAAGGCGGTCTTGCCGATGCCGCTGCGCCCGTGGGTGGTGCTGCCGTTGGCGTCCTTCTCGAATTCCTTGAGCAGCAGCCGTACCTGCCCGGCGAACGTGCGCAGTTGTTCGACCTCGACCCGGTAGCCCTGGTTGGCTCCGCCGGTCGAGCCGGTCCCTGTTCCCATTGCGGCGCCCCCCGTGCGTCCGTTCCTGGCCTTCGGGGCCCGGGCCCCGGTGTCTCATGTCTAACACACCGGGTCGGAACCCCGCCCGGTGCACGGTCAGTTCGAGGGCGTCCTGCTGTGCAGGGCTTCGGCGAGGGCGCGGCGGCAGAGGGAGTCGGCGTGCCGGGTGGTCTCGGGTTGCCGGTAGCGGCGGGCGAGGTCGAGGGTGGTGCGGACGGCGGTGTCGAGGCCGATGCGGTGGCCGACGGAGACGTAGACGGGTTTGACGCCGGGCTGGGTGCGCAGCGCGCGGCCGACCTCTTCGCCGGTGGTGGGGTCGGTGAGCGGGGTGCAGGAGCCGCGTGCCGCCTCGGGGTCGTGGTGGTCGAAGGTGAAGGGGGTCTTGGCGACGCCGAGGGTGCGCAGTCCGGTGAGGACGCCGAGGTGGCTGGCGAGGCCGAGGCGGCGGGGGTGGGCGAGGCCGTAGCCGTCGCAGACGACGGTGTCGGGGGTGCGGGTGAGGGCGGCCAGCGCGTCGAGGACGGCGGGGAGTTCGCGGAAGGCGAGCAGTCCGGGGACGTAGGGGAAGGCGATCCGGCCGACGGCGGTGGCCTCCTCGACGATGTCCAGGGTGTCCCGGTCGAGGAGGACGGCTGCGGCGGCGACGAGGTCGTGGCCGTCGTCGTAGGCGACGTCGACTCCGGCGATGAGCGGGCCGGGGGTGCCGTCGTCCTGGGCCCGGACGAGCGGGCGCAGTCGTTCCTGTTCGGCGAGCGCCTGGGCTTCGGTGGTGGGCCAGTCGGTGGGGATGGGCACGGTCGGTTCCCCCGGGTCTGCGTGGTGTCGGACGGGCTCCACCGTACCGAGGGGTGCGGACGACCCCGGGGTGAGCCCGTGCGCCCCCTGTGCCCCCGACCTCGCGGGCTAGCCTGGTCGTGCCGAACTCCCTTGCCGGGTAGGACTTCTGGCACCGGCATCATTCCCGCCCGTTTCCCCCGACGTGCGAAGGACCCCCGCCATGCCACGTCCGTCCGCTGCCCAGTTCTGCCTCGGCTCGTTCACCGTCGTCGCCACCACAGTGGCACTGCTGGCCGTTTCGGGCGCCGCGGGCGTCCTGGAGGTCGCGGTGCTGGTGGGGTTCGCGCTGGCGCTCGGCACCGTGGTGACGGTGCTCTCGGTGTCGGTGTCCGCCCGCTCGTCCGCGGCCGGCGAGCGGTCCGGGGCCTCCACGGCCGCTGCCGGGCGCGAGTACGCCCGGCAGCGCTGATCCGCCGGTCCGCCGCCGGGCGCCGTCCTCCCGCGGTCGCGGTCAGATCTCGGTGGTGACCACGACGGTCTTCGCGGCCTTGTCGTGGAGGCACTGCCGGTAGGGCTTGTCGAAGACGCCGAACAGGCCGTCGATGACCCACCACAGGGCGGCGCAGCAGAGCACGGCCGGGAGAATGTAGACGGCGGCCCGGGTCCACGCGGCGGACTGGGTGGGCGAGTTGCCGTCGATCAGCATGGCGACGCGGATCTTCATGGCCTTCTTGCCGAGGGTCTGGCCGTCCCGGCTGAGCATCAGCGCCTCGTAGACGAGGTAGACGGCGCAGCCGAGCCAGAAGGCCTCGGTGGTGCCCTCGCGGGTGCTGAGGTCGACGAAGGGGCCGATGACGATGACGCCGATGGCCTGCATCAGGACGTAGTCGATGAGGCGGGCGATGATCCGCTTGGGCCAGGTGCCGATCGGTGGCATACCGGGGACGGGTCCGCCGCTGGGGGTGCCGTACGGGGCGGAGTCGGGGCCGTGGCCGGACGGGGACTGGTCGTAGGGCTGCCCGCCGTGGGGGGCTTGGCCGTAGGGGTTCTGACCGGGGGTCGGTCCGCCGTAGCTGCCCTGGTAGGCGCCGGGGCCCTCGGCGGGGGCGCCGGACGGGGCGGGGCGTGGCGGTTCGCCGTCCGGCGTGCCGCCGCCCGGGGTGGGGGGCTGCTTGTCGAAGGAGGGCTGACCGCCCCCCTCCGGCTGGGGGCCTGAGGGGTCGTGGGTGCTCATCCCCCGAGTAGAACATCGTAGATTCTCAGCTTTTGGGACATTTTGTTCGTTTTGCTGTCGCGCACCCGTGAGTGGCCCAGTGCGTGGACCCGGGACCGCAACGGCCGGCTCAGCTGCGGACCACCCGGGTCCGGGCCGCCCGGTCCTGCCAGCCGCGCCGGGCCGGGCGGTCGAACACCGGCCAGACCAGGCCGAGCAGCAGCACCGTGCCGAGCTGCCGGACGACCCACCGCAGCAGCGAGCGGCCGAGGCTCAGTCCGGTCCGCCCGCCGGGGGCACCGGCGTCCACGACCCGGATCCGGGCCAGCCGCTTGCCGAAGGTCTGGCCGGTCCGGGCGGTCGGCAGCACCTCGTAGACGAGGCTGGCGAACACCAGGATTCCGAGCAGGGCGGCGAGCTTGCCCAGCACCACGTCGTCGACCAGCCAGACCTGTACGTGGCGGCGGGCGAGGGAGCTGGCCATCCTGGCCTGGTCGACCTTCTGCTGGAGGTGGTCGGAGACCGAGCTGCCGAGCGGGATCCCGGCCGCGACGGCGACCACCAGCAGCACCGCGGTGTCCACCGCCCGGGCCGCCAGCCGCCGCCCCAGTCCGGCGGGCACCGGGGGTGCCGGGCGTGCCGACCGACGGCGGACGGCGGACTCCCGAGCCGGCCGCGCCACGGGCAACGCGGCGACGACGGCCGGGCCCGGCGCCGGGGCAGCGCCCGAAACCGACACCGGAGCCGACGCCGCCACCGCAGGCACCGCGGGCACCGCCGCCACCGCAGGCACCGCCGTACGGGGCACCTCTTCGACCGCTGCCTCGGCAGTCGGCGCCGCCACCTCGCGGACCGCGCCCGTCATGGCGGGCGCGACGGCCGCCGCCACCTCCACGGCAACCGCAGCGCGCTCCCCCTCCGCGCGCCCCTCTTCCTCCTCGAGCGCCCCCGGAAGCACCCCCCAGGACACCCAGCGCGGCGCCCCACCGGTCTCCATCAGACCCCGCTGCGCCCGCGGATCGGCCTGCCACCCCGAGGCCCCGAGGTCGACTCCGAGGTCGACCCCGAGGTCGCCGGCACCGGCACCGGCCTCGCCGCCCCCGCCCGCCCCGGGGCCCTCCTCCAGCGCGGGCTCGACGGTCCGGAACACCGGCCCGCCGATCACCTCGGCGACCCGCGGCCCGACCACGAAGGACGCCCCGCCCGTGGTCTGGTCCAGGTACACCGGCCCGGTGTCCCCCGCCCCCGGAGCCTCCCGCCCGTCCAGCGCGGGCACCACCGGCACGGGCACGGGCGCAGACACCGGCAGAGGAACGGGCACAGGCACAGGCACGGGCACAGACGCCGACACCGGCACGACCAGCGGCAGCACCGGCGACTCCGACCGCGCCTGCGGCACCGGCGCCACCGGCGGCGGCACCACCCGCGCCGCCGCGACGTCGGGGGCGGCCCGCCGGGTGGCGTACCGGGGCGGCTGCAGCACCTCGCCCTCGACGGGGGCGGGCCGGCTGGTGCCCGGCACCCAGGCCGCACCGCCCCAGTAGCGGACGTATCCGGGAATGGACGGGTCGGGGTAGTAGCCGGGCTCGGGTGCGACGGCCGGGTCGCCGTCGGCGGCGAAGGGGCGGTCCGCCATGGGGGTCTTCTCTCCTGTCGGGCCTTGACGAGGGCCGTTGAGGGGCGGGCCTCGGCAGATCCAAAGATCGAAACGTGCTCGGAGCCGGGTCGGTCCGAGCACAGGGCCACGCCGCGCCCGCGCACACCCCGGGGCGTACGGGGCGCTCGGGGCGTGTGGGGGCACCACCGAAGGCGGACAGTCGCCGGACAGTCACAAAGGGTAGTACCTCGCCGGGGCCCCGAAGGAAAGTTGACGATTCCCCGGACAGCGAAGGCACGCGCGGGGTAAGGGCCCACGCACGGCAGAAGCCCACCCCGCCGCTCTCCCGCCGCTCCCCCGCCGCTCCCCCACCGCCCGAAACTTCCCGGAGAAATCCCGGAAACGTGTGTAAGACCCGGCGCGAACCGCCCTCTCAACGGTCACAGGGCCCGGAACCGGGCACGAACCGAAGGCAGAGAGGAAGACGACCATGGACCGCCCCGTCAGCGTCGTGGAGCACGAGCTGGAGCTGAACCTGGTGCTCTCCCCGGAGCACAGCGTCCCCGTCCCGGCCCGGCTGACCTACGGCAGCCACGACCCGTACGCCGTGTACATCACCTTCCACCTGGACACCGGCTCCCCGGTGACCTGGGTGTTCGCCCGCGAGCTGCTGGTCGAGGGCACCTTCCGCCCGTGCGGCCAGGGCGACGTGCGGATCTGGCCGACCCGTTCGGGCCGGCGCAGCGTGCTGTGCATGGCGCTGAGCTCCCCGGCCGGGGACGCGCTGCTGGAGGCGCCGCTGCCGGTCGTCGCGGCCTGGCTGGAGCGGGCGCACCGGCTGGTGCCGCCGGGCAGTGAGCTGGCCGCCCTCGACCTGGACGGCTCGCTCGCCGAGCTGCTCGCGTAGGCGTGCGGGAGGTACGGGACGGGCGGGGCGTGCGGGTCGTGCGCCGCAGCGTGCACTGGACCGTCCAGCAGCACCGGCACAGCAGCGACGGAGCCCCCGCCGGCTCAGCGGGCCGCGGGGGCCTGCTGACGACCGCGGGCGGCGTCCGGGCCGCCGTCGCCGTCGCGCTGTCCGGGCAGCCGGACCAGCGGGGCACCGGCGGAGCGCCGACGCGCCCTTATCCGGATGGCGGCGGCGAGCAGGAAGCAGAGGCCGACCCACGGATAGATCGAGGTCGGCAGCTGGCTCAGCGGCGACATGTGGAGCACGGCCGCGCCGACCGGCTTGGCGGCCCACATCGCGAAGGACAGGAAGGCCAGCAGGGTGGCCCAGAACGCGGCCCGCCAGCGCAGTCGGCGGACGCCGGCCGGGCGGGCGCGCTCGACGGAGGCCTCGGCGGCGAGCAGCACGAGGACGGGCACGCACCAGACCCAGTGGTGGGTCCAGCTGATCGGCGAGATCAGCACGGCCGTGACGGCGGTGACGCAGAAGCCCCAGGCCTCGGCCCGGGGCAGCCAGCGGCCGCTGCGGACGGCCCAGGCGGCGACGGCGAGGCCGGCCACCGCGATCAGGCCCGCCCCGAGGGTGGCGAGGAAGCCGGGGTCGGCGCTGTGCAGCAGGCGGGCGAAGGCGCCGCGCAGCGACTGGTTGTCGACGATCTCGGTCTTGCCGACCCGGGAGGAGTCGTAGAGGTACTTGGTCCAGAAGCCCCAGGTGGCGTCGGGGAGGAAGAGCGCGCCGATCAGGAAGGTGCCGAGGAAGGTGAGGCCGGCGGTGAAGGCGGCCCGGACCCGGCCGGTGACCAGCAGGTAGACGGCGAACAGGCCGGGGGTGAGCTTGATGCCGGCGGCGATGCCGATCGCGATGCCCTTGCTGCGGTGGGCGTCGGACCGGGTGAGGTCCCAGAGGATCAGGCAGCCGAGCGCGAGGTTGATCTGGCCGTACCGGAGCGTGGTGAAGACGGGTTCGAGCCAGACGCCGAGGCCGGTGATCAGCACCACGCCGATCGGCCGGAGTTCGCGGCGCGGCCAGCCGACCAGCTTGAAGGACAGGTGGGCCATCAGCGCGAGCAGCCCGAGGTTGCCGAGAGTGATCACCACGCGGAGGACGGGGATCGGCAGCCAGGTGGTCGGGACGAAGAGCATGGCCGCGAACGGGGGGTAGGTGGCGGGGAGGTTCCACTCGGTGACGCGCAGCGCGTAGAGGTCGGTGCCGTTGGCGACAGCGGCGCCCTCGGCCCGGTAGACGATCATGTCGACCATCGAGGTGTGGACGAAGTGGCGGACCACTGCGTACACGAGCAGCGACAGCAGCGCCACGGACGAGGCGATCAGCATCGGGCGGCGGGGGGCCTCACGCAGTGCGCGCACGGGGGCACCGAGCGCGACGCGCAGCCGGTCGGACAGGGGAGCGGGCGGCGGGGCGGGTACCGTCCGCACCGGGCTGCGCTCGTCTTGCACCGCTGTCACTGTCCACTCCGTCCACCGCTCGGCCAACCAGCGACGATACCGGATGCGACCCTTCCCGTCCTGGGCGCGATCGGCTACTCACGGTGACGAAAGCGCCCCGGCCGACCGTGCTCGGCTGCGGGCTGAGCACGGGCGACCGGGGCGGTCCAGGGGGCCGGGTCCGTCCAGGGCCGTCCAGGGGGCGGGCCCCGGCCGGGGCCTCAGCCGGTGTAGCGGCCGAGGGCCCGGGTGAAGTCCAGCGGCTGCTGGACGATGCTGCTGCAACTGGCGTCCGCGGCGGCCTTGGCGCCGCCGGCGCAGGCCTTGTCCCGGGTGCCGGACCACATGGCCAGCCAGGCGAGGTGCTTGCCGGCCGCGAACTCGGCCAGCTGCTCGGCGTCGGCCACCGTGAAGACCTCGCTGGCGACGTCGTTGACGCCGATCATCGGGGTGACCGCGACCTTCCGCCAGGCGGCCGCGTCGTCCAGCCCGAGCACGCTCTTGACCTGGGCCTGGGTGGCGGTGGCCGCGGCGATCGCGTACGTGCCCATCCGCCCCTGCGGGTTGGGGGCGACGCCGTCGCCGAAGTCCATGGCCATGATGTTGACGGCACCGATCGAGACGCCGCCGGCCTTGGCACCGGCGACCAGGTCGACGCCGTCCTGGGTCAGGCCCGAGGGCAGCGCGGGCAGGGTGAAGGAGACGTCGAGCGGCCTGCCCTTCGCGGCGGCCTCGCGCTGGAGCTGGGCGACGGCCTGGGCCCGCCGGGTGTTGGCGGCGGTGTCGGCGATCGCGCCGCCCTCGACGTCGAAGTCGAGCCGGGTCACGCCGTACGCGTCGATCACCGTGCGGTACGCGGCGGCCAGGTCGGCGGTGGAGCCGCAGGCGAGGGCCAGCTCGCTGCCGTTGGCGCCGCCGAAGGAGACCCGGACGTCGCCGCCGATCGCGCGCAGGGCCCCGATCTGGGCGGCCACCGCGTCGGCGGACAGGTCGCTGACCCCGCCCCACTTGGGTACGCAGCCGCCACCGGAGACCACGAAGGCGAGGGTGAACTGCTTCACCCCGGCGGCCTTGGCGGTGGCGACCAGGTCGTAGGGCGGGTAGAGCGAGGTGTCGACGTACGGGGCGAAGCCGCCCCCGGCGCCGGCCGGGGGTACGGGCACACCGGTCGCCGTGGGGGTGGCGGTCGGGGTGGCGGTGGGAGTCGGCTTCGCGGTGGCGGTCGGAGTCGGGGTCGGCTTCCCGGTGGCCGTGGCCGAGGCGGTCGCGGTGGGCGAGGCTGTGGGGGTGGGC
This sequence comes from Kitasatospora sp. NPDC040550, assembly GCF_055594965.1. NCBI lineage: Bacteria > Bacillati > Actinomycetota > Actinomycetes > Kitasatosporales > Streptomycetaceae > Kitasatospora > Kitasatospora sp. NPDC040550. Next base: position 171,865 of record NZ_JBVIWC010000011.1, read on the forward strand.
GAGGCCGTGGGGGTGGCGGTCGGACGCCCGGAGGGGGTGGGCGCGGGGCCCTCGCCGGCCGTGCAGGAGGCGTTGTCGATCAGGCAGTTCCCGGGCTCGGCCTGCGCCGCTCCGGCGCCCTGGACGACGAAGCCGACCACCACGCTCTTCCCCGGGTCCAGCCGCTTGCTCCAGGCCTCCGGCCTGACGGTGACGTGCTGCCCGGCGGCGGTGAAGGTGGCGTTCCAGAGCGAGTCGATCTTCGCGCCGGCCGGCAGGTCGAAGCTGAGCGTCCAGTCCTCGATCGGGTCGGCGGCCGGGTTGGTGACCAGGTACTGGCCGGTGTAGCCGGCGTCCCAGCTGCTGGTCCGGCTGTACACGGCGCCGAGCGGGGCGGCGCTGGCCGAGGAGGCGAGCAGCACGGTCCCGCCCGCGACCAGGGCGGCGGCGACCGCCGAGGCCCCGATGATCGTCCCCTTGCGGCTGCGCCTGCGGTGGCCGGAACGGCGGGTGGGTCGGGTGGTCATGCGCGTTACCTCCGCGGGTGCCTGCGGTCGGCACCGTTCGCGGGTGCCTGCGGTCGGCCGCCGTCCGGACGGCCCGCGCGGGGTGCACGGGGTGCGCGGGGACGTCCCGGGCGGCCGGCCCGGCTCGGTCGGGTGACCGGCGCGACCGACGCTAGCCGTGCCCGGGGGCCGGAAGCCGTGGGCTGAGCGAGGGGTGAAGCTCCCTTAGGCCGCAGTTAAGGAAGAGGCCCGCCGAGCGGCAGACCACGACCACGGGGCGCGGCCCGTACGACCCTCCCGCCCCACCCGCCGTCACTTCGGGAACAGCGCACCCCTGGTCCGCCGCCGGCCGGCCCGGGTGGTCGGGGCCTCCGTCGGGCGGGTGCGCAGCCGCAGCCTGGTCTCCGCGCCGCCGAGCACGGCGGAGCGGCCGAGTGCCAGGTCCCCGCCGGTGGATTCGGCGAGCTTGCGGACGATGTCCAGCCCGAGGCCGGTGGAGCCCTCGCCGCCGTGGCCCTCGCCGCGCTTGAGGGCGGCGGCCGGGTCGCTGTAGCCGGGGCCGGCGTCGCCGACCAGCACGATCACCGAGGAGTCGGTGGCCAGGACGTCCACCGAGAAGGCGGTGCCGACGGCGGTGTGCCGGAAGACGTTGCCGAGCAGGGCGTCGACGGCGGCGGCCAGGTCGCCGCGCTGGACGGGGACGGGTGCGGCGCGTTCGGCGCCGGCCAGTTGCCAGCGGCGGCCCTCGTCCTCGGCCAGCGCGGACCAGAAGCCGACCCGTTCGCGGATCACCTCGGCGGCGTCGCAGCCGACCGCGACAGCGGGCGCGTCCTCGGGGGCGCGGCGGGCGGAGCGGATGATCTGGTCGACCTCGCGCTCCAGTTGGGCCACCGCGTGCCGGGTGGCGTCGGCCGCGTCGCCGTCGCCGAGGGAGGCGGCGTTGAGCCGCAGCACGGTCAGCGGGGTGCGCAGCCGGTGCGACAGGTCGGCGGCCAACTCGCGCTCGGCGGCCAGGAGTTGGACCACCCGGTCGGCCATGGCGTTGAACGCGTGGGCGGCCTCGCGGAGTTCCTCGGGGCTGCCGTCGACCTGCTTGCCCGTCACCGGGACGCGCACCGCGAGGTCCCCGGCGCCCAACGAGCGGGCGGCGGCGGCGAGTCGGCGGGCGGAGGCCACGATCCGGCCGCCCATCCGGTCGGCGACCAGCACCGAGAGGGCGACCAGGCCGAGCGCGACGGCGGAGAGCACCAGCCAGGCGGTGGAGACGCCCCGGGTGAGGTCGCTCTCGGCGACGAACACCTCGACCACGGCGGTCCGCCCGGTGTCCACCGCGACCGGCTGGAGCAGCGCGTAGCCGCCGGGCACCGCGACGGTGAAGGCCCGGCCCTGGCTGCCGGCCGTGGCCACGTCCGGCGCGGCGGCGCGCCCCTCCCCGATGGTCGGGCCGCCCGGCGCCGCGGAGTCCCCGACGGCCGGCACCCCGGCGGGCACCGGCAGGTGCACCGCCATCCGGCCTTGGCCCCCGGCGTCGGTACTGGCCAGCGCGCGGTTGATGGCGTCCTGGTCGGTGGTGATCGCCAGGGCCGGCCCGAGCGCCGCGGCCTGCCGCTCGGCGGCGGTGAACGCCCGGTCCCGGGCGGTCTGTTGGACCATCAGGCCGAGCGGGATGAGGAAGGCCAGCGCGACCATGGTGGTCCCGGCCACGGCGGCCTTGATCAGGGCCCAGCGCAGCGAGTGGGTGAACCGCTTCATGTCCGGTGCTCCGCGGGGCCCGCGGGGTCCGCAGTGCCCGCGGTGGCGGCCTCCAGCCGGACCCCGACGCCCCGGACGGTGTGCAGGTAGCGGGGGTTGGAGGCGGTCTCGCCGAGCTTGCGGCGCAGCCAGGAGAGGTGGACGTCGATGGTCTGGTCGCCGCCGTAGGTCTGCTGCCAGACCTCGGCGAGGATCTCCTTGCGCGGCACGACCACCCCGGGCCGGGCGGCCAGGAAGGCCAGCAGGTCGAACTCTCGCCGGGTCAGGTCGAGCAGCCGCCCGTCCAGGACGGCCTCGCGCCGCTGGAGGTCGATGGCCAGTCCGCCGACCCGCAGCACCTGGGCGACGGGGGCGGCGCCGCCGCCGAGTCGGCGCAGCACGGCGGCCATCCGGGCGCTCAGGTGTTCCCCGGAGAAAGGTTTCACCAGGTAGTCGTCGGCGCCGTCGTTGAGCAGTCGGACGATCTCGGCCTCGTCGTCCCGCGCGGTCGAGATGATCACCGGGACGTTGGTCAGTCCCCGGATCATCTTGAGCGCCTCGCTGCCGTCCAGGTCGGGCAGGCCCAGGTCCAGGATCACCAGGTCGCAGCCGACCTGGGCGACCTCCCGCAGCGCCTCCAGGGCCGTGCCCACACTGCGGACCGCGTGACCGGTGTCGGTCAGGTGGCGGATGAGCGCGGAACGTACGAAGGGGTCGTCCTCGACCACGAGCACTGTTGCCATGGCCCTGCACGGTACGCCATCGGCGGGCAGTGGTCTGTACCTCGGGGGTGGCTCGGCACGGCCTCCGGAGCTTGTGCAACTCCCCTGCCGAACACCGGGGGTACCCATCACCACCTGCGCGGAAATACGGCAGGATGTGCGGACGATGCGGAACGGACTGGTACAGCTCTGCGCCTGGGCGGCGGCCACCGGGGCGGCGGTGGCGCTGTCCTGGCTCGGCGTGCACGCCGTGCTCAGCGGAGCCGCGTTCGAACGGCCCACCGCACTGCCGCTGCCCTCCCCGAAGGCCGGGAGCACGCCGTACGGAGCGAGCGCCGACCCCGGCCGGACGCCGACCGGCGACACACCGTCCCCGACGGCCTCCCCGACCGCGAGCGCGGCCGCCACCACCGCGCACTCCCCGGTCACCACCGCGGCCGCCCCGCCGGCCAGGAAGCCCGTGCCCACCGCCACCACCCCGACGTCGGCGGTGAAGAGCTACCCGGTCCCCGGCGGCCGGGTCGCCCTGGACATCCGCGCCGACCGGGCCTCACTGGTCTCTGCCACCCCGGACCCGGGCTGGCAGATGCAGGTCTGGAACGGCGACCAGTGGATGCGGGTGGACTTCACCAAGGACAACCAGGCCAATTCGGTCTTCGTCTACTGGAACGGCCACCCGCCGGTCGTGGAGACGGCGGTCCGCTGACCCGCCGCGGCACAGGTCCCCGCACCCGCCGGCCCGGACACCGCCCCGCGACCGCCCCCGTCACCACCCCGCGAAGACCTCGTACCCCGGCAGGTACGGCCCCGCGTACCCCGACCGGTCGACCAGGGTGTGCCGGGAGCCGCCCGGCACCGCGATGGTGGCCAGCACCACCGAGCCGTACCGGTCCCGCACCTCGTACGGTTCGGCCAGCGACAGCGCGCCCCGGTCCACGGCGTAGTCGTACGCGTAGGGGACGTCCGGCACGCCGACCGCGAGGTCCAGCACCCCGTCCCCGTAGCGCTCCAGGTGCGCCGCCAGCTCCCGGCCGCGCGGGCCGATCACCTGCACCGGCGAGGTGAGCACGATCCGCGTCCCGGGCCCGGCCAGCACGTAGGAGACCGCCTCCGGGTCGCCGGTCCCCGGCCCGGCGTACGCGGTACAGCGCAGCCCGAGCGCCGCCAGGTAGCGGCGGGCCGCCCGCTCGGCGTCGCCGACCACGAACACCACCGCGTCGGCGCGGCCGGGCGGCAGCGGCCCGAGGTCCTCCGGTCCCCCGGCCGGGCCCGCGGCGAGCAGGACGGATTCGGCGGCGGTGTCGGTCATGACGGCCCTCCCGGTAGGCGTACGGACCACCCGGCGCCCGGGGTGGGGCCCGGAGCACGGGATCGTGGCTGGAGGGTGGCGCCGGGCCGACCGGCGCGCAACTGTTCCGTTTCCTCCTGGTCAAGCTGCGCCCCGGAGCGGGAGAATCGGCGGCACCGCTGTACAGAATGCCCACCGGAGGACCGAGCCGCGATGCCCCCCGCCCACTCCCCGAGCGCTCCGGGCTCCCCCGACCCGGCCGCCCCCCAGGGCGCCCCCGCGGCCCCGGCCGCCGGCGGCGGCAACGACACCATCGACGCCCTGGACGGCCGGCTGATCCGGCTGCTCGCCGAGGAGCCCCGGATCGGCGTACTGGAGTGCTCGCGCCGGCTCCAGGTCGCCCGGGGCACCGTGCAGGCCCGGCTGGACCGCTTGCAGGCCAAGGGGGTGATCAGCGGGTTCGGCCCGGAGGTGGACCCGGCCGCGATCGGCTACCCGGTGACGGCCTTCGCCACCCTGGAGATCTCCCAGGGCCAGGGCGCGGACGTGCGGGCGCACCTGGCGCGGGTGCCGGAGGTGCTGGAGCTGCACACGATCACCGGGATCGGGGACATGCTGGTGCGGATCGTGGCCCGCTCCAACGCGGACCTCCAGCGGGTGATCGACCGGGTGGTGGGCTTCGACGGGATCGTCCGCTCCTCCACCGCGATCGTGCTGGAGAACCCGGTGCCCTACCGGATCCTGCCGCTGGTGGACCAGGCGGCCGCCGAGTAGTCCGGGGCCCGCTCAGCAGCTGGGAACGCTGCCGCCGCTCTTCAACGCCTCCAGCGCCTGCACCGACTCGGCGAGCGTGCCCACCGGCACCAGCCGCAGCGTCGTGGGGGTGTTCACCTTGGCGTCCGTGCACTCCTCCTTGGGCAGCAGGAACACCGTGGCGCCGTCCCGGGCCGCCGCCTGGGTCTTCAACGGGACGCCGCCGACCGGGCCGACGGTGCCGTCGTCCGCGATGGTGCCGGTGCCCGCGATCCTGAGCCCGCCGGTGAGGTCGCCGCCCTTGCCGTCGCCGGCGAGCTTGTCGACGATGCCCAGCGCCAGCATCTGTCCGGCGCTGGGGCCGCCCACGTCGCCCAGGTCGACCTTGACCTTCACCTGGGCCGGCGAGAGGTGGAGGTAGCCGAGCGCGGCCGCGGTGGCGCTGTCCTGGGACTCGGCCATCTGCTGGGCCGTCACCTGCTCCGCCTTGGCCGGGTTGCTCTGCGGGTACACCGTCTCGGTCGGCCGGACGGCCTCCTTCGGGTCGAACCAGGCGCGCAGCCCCCGCCAGAACGTGGTCTTCTGCCCCGGGTTGGTGGCCGAGATGGTGACCATCCGCAGCTCGCCCTCGGTGCTGCGCAGCGGCGCCCCGGTGATGGTGAGCACCGGCCGGTCCTGGTAGCTGCCGAGGGTGTCCGCGGTCAGGCCCGGCCAGGTGATCGTGTACGGCAGCGGGACGAACGCCGCCACGCCGAACAGCGCGGCGACCAGGACCCCGCAGAGCGCGAGCGAGCGGGTCCGCGGGGACGGAAGGGCCTTGGGCAGCTTGGTGTCGGACACAAGGGGAATCCAAACACACCGGACACCCCCCGCGAGCGCTACCTCAGGGCGTCGGCCACCTCGGTGGCCGCCTCCACCACCCGGGGGCCGACCCGCTCGGGCACCAGCCCGTTGAGCATCACCACGCCGACGCTGCCCTCGATGCCGCTCAGCCCGAGCAGCGCGGCGGCGGCCCCGCTGGCCCCGGACTGCTCCTCCGCACGGGTGATGACGAAACCCTGTTCGGGCCGGCGCTGGCTGGGGAAGGTGCGGGCCTCCAGGATCGCCCGGCCGGCCGCGCTCTCGCCGAGCGGGTGGCGCAGGCCGGTGCGGTAGGCGACGTGGAAGTCGGTCCAGCTGGGCTCGACGACGGCGACGGCCAGGGCCTCGTTGCCGTCCACCAGGGTCAGGTGGGCGGTGGCGCCGAGGTCCTCGGCGAGGCTGCGCAGGGCGGGCAGCGCGGCCTCGCGCAGCAGCGGGTGCACCCGGTGGGCCAGCCGCAGCACGCCGAGGCCGACCCGGGCGCGGCCGCCGATGTCGCGGCGGACCAGGCCGTGCTGCTCCAGGGTGGCGAGGAGCCGGTAGACCACGGTGCGGTTGACGGCGAGCCGGGCGGCCAGCTCGGTGACGGTGAGCCCGCGCTCGGAGTCGGCGAGGAGCTTGAGGACGCGGACGCCGCGGTCCAACGTCTGGGAGGTCTCTGCTGTCACGACGGGCAGTCCTTTCCGCGGCGCTCGCGGGGCGTGCGGCGCCGGGCCAGAAGGTCGGTGTCGCACGCAGGTGGGGGTGGCCGCGCTCGGGCCGTGCGGCGTCGTCCTTGACGACCGCACGGTCCTGCGGAGCCCGTCCCGCGGGGGTTGCCCGGTGGAAGAGCGTGGGGGAAAGGTAGTGAAGGAATTCCCGCGGCGGAAGTGGTTGTCCAAAATTCGGTCGTGATCGGCATCGCCACCACCGGGGAATCGGGACAAAACCTGCCGATCCACCGGCCCGACCAGGGCGTCAGTTCGACCCCGGTCCGATGTCCGGACACCCCGGGGCGCGGCGGTCCGGGCCCTGGAACTGCCCTGGCGGCCCGGATCCGCCTGCCGGACCGTTACTTCGCCCACTCCCGGATCTTGGCGATCCGCGCCTTCAACTGGTTGGCGGTGGCCTGCGCGGTCAGCGGCCCACCGCACTGGCGGCGCAGCTCGTTGTGGACAGTGCCGTGCGGCTGGTTGGTGCGGTGGTGCCAGGCGGCGACCAGCGCGTTCAGCTCCTTGCGCAGCTCGCGCAGCTCCTGGTGGGTGACCACCGGCCGCTGCTCGGCCGGGAGCTCCAGCAGGTCGGCCTCCTCGGCGGGCTTGGTCTTGCTGCGCTGGATCTGCCGGTGCTGGCGCTTCTGGAGCAGCATCTGCACCTGGTCCGGCTCCAGCAGGCCCGGGATGCCGAGGTAGTCCTCCTCCTCCTCGCTCCCCGGGTGGGCCTGCATGCCGAACTCCATGGCGTTGTAGAGCACCCGGTCGAAAACCGCCTCGGAGCCCAGCGCCTCGTAGGAGAACTCCTCGCCGCCCGCGCCGTCAGGCCCGTCGTTGGCGCGCTCGGCCTCGGCGAGCAGCCGGTCCTCCTCGTCGAAGAGGCCGTCGCCCTCCTTCTTCGGCCGGTCCAGCACGTGGTCGCGCTGGAGCTCCATCTCGTTGGCGAAGCCCAGCAGCATCGGGATGGTCGGCAGGAACACCGAAGCGGTCTCGCCGCGCTTGCGGGCGCGCACGAAGCGGCCGACGGCCTGGGCGAAGAACAGCGGGGTGGAGATCGAGGTGGCGTAGACCCCGACGCACAGCCGGGGCACGTCGACGCCCTCGGACACCATGCGGACCGCGACCATCCAGCGCGAGGTCCCCTCCGCGTAGTCGGAGATCCGCTTGGAGGCCTCGGCCTCGTCGGAGAGGACCAGGGTGACCTTCTCGCCGCTGATCTCGCGCAGCATCTTGGCGTAGGCGCGGGCCACGTTCTGGTCGGTGGCGATCACCAGTCCGCCGGCGTCCGGGATCGCCTTGCGGACCTCGGTGAGCCGGCGGTCGGCGGCCTGGAGGACGGAGGGGATCCACTCGCCCTGCGGGGACAGCGCGGTGCGCCAGGCCTGGGCGATCAGGTCCTTGGTCATCGGTTCGCCGAGCCGGGCCTCCAGCTCGTCGCCGGACTTGGTGCGCCAGCGCATGTTGCCGCTGTAGCTGAGGAAGATCACCGGGCGGACGACGTGGTCGGCGAGCGCGTGCCCGTAGCCGTAGGTGTAGTCGGCGATGGACTTGCGGATGCCGTCGCTGCCCGCGTCGTAGGCCACGAAGGGGATCGGGTTGGTGTCCGAGCGGAACGGCGTCCCGGTCAGCGCCAGTCGGCGGGTGGCCGGCTCGAAGGCCTCGAAGCAGGCCTCGCCCCAGGACTTGGAGTCACCGGCGTGGTGGATCTCGTCCATGATCACGAGGGTCTTGCGGGCCTCGGTCCGGTTCCGGTGCAGCATCGGGTTGACCCCGACGCCCGCGTAGGTGACCACGATGCCGTGGTAGTCCCGGGAGAGCGGGCCGGAGGAGTACGCCGGGTCCAGCCGGATGCCTATCCGCGCGGCGGCCTCGGCCCACTGCTTCTTCAGGTGCTCGGTCGGGGCGACGACGGTCACCTGCTGCACCAGGTGGTTGTGCAGCAGGTACGAGGCCAGAGTGAGGGCGAAGGTCGTCTTGCCGGCGCCCGGGGTGGCGACCGCGAGGAAGTCCCGCGGCTGGGTCTCGATGTACTTGTCCAGCGCACCCTGCTGCCAGGCCCGCAGCTTGCCCGCGGTGCCCCAGGGGGCGCGACCGGGGAAGGCCGGGGAGAGGTGGTGCGAGGCGGCGGGCGCGGCGTGGCCGGCGGCCCGGGCGGGCTCCTGCTGCTCCGGTGCGTCGGAGAACAGCGGCATCGAGGAGGCGGCGGCAGTACTCACGGTCTCCGAGGGGGGATCATCGCAGGTCAGAGGCGGTTTTGCGGCCTCGGCCCGCGGTCGGGCGGCGATCGGACAACCCGCCCAGCGTACCGGCCCGGCGCCGTTCGGGCCTCCAGCCCGGGCTCCGCGCCGGGCCCGGGCGGCCGGAAATCGATGTGACACAGGTCACGTCGATTCACCCGTGGAACCGGGTAATCCCCACCGTCCCCGGCACTCTCACCAGGGTGAGGCCGCCCCAACCCCACCTGCCGTCGGGCGGCCCGCACCGAACGAAGGGACCCACCCCTTGTACTCCGCCGTCGAAGAGACCGTCCAGGCCCGTCTGATCCTCTCCCCGCAGCGTTCCGCCCGGCTGCGCGTGGTCCTGTCGTACCTGCCGGAGGACCCGTACGCGGTCCGGATGGCCTTCCCGGCCGAGTTCTCGCTGGACGGGCCCGCGGACGAGCCGGCCGGCGAGGACATCGTCTGGGTGTTCGCCCGCCAGCTGCTCTCGGCCGGCCTGGAGCTGCCGGCCGGCGTCGGCGACGTGCACGTCCGCCCCACCCTCGGCCGGCGCACCATGGTCGAGCTGCGGGCCCCGGAGGGCACCGCACTGCTCCGGTTCGACACCGGGGACCTGCGCCGGTTCCTGTGGCGCAGCCGCCTGCTCGTCCCCGAGGGCGAGGAGCACCTGCACCTGGACGCCGACCGCGCCCTCGCCCAGCTGCTCGGCTGACTGCTGCTCGCCCGCCCGCCTTCGGGGGCGGACGGTTCAGCCGGACAGCTTGCGCATCAGCCGGACCCCCTGCGCCGCCGTGAGGTGCGGCAGGTAGGCCTTGCCGATCGCCCTGGTGATGCCGGGCAGCGCGGCCGGGTCGGGGTACGCCATGTACATCGGCCGGTACTCCGGCTGGAACTTCGCCTTGAACGCCAGCAGCGAGCGGAAGCCGTACACCGGCTCCAGCACCCGGCCCATCCAGTCCAGCATCCGCTGCAGGCCGGCGGGCTCCTCGTCCTGCCGGGCGCGGGCCAGCGGTGCCCCCGACAGCGAGAGGAAGCGGGCGCCCTCGCCCTTGAAGCCGAGCGCGGCCGAGGCGATCAGGAACTCGTTCACGCCGCGGAAGCCGTCCGAGCGCCGCCGCATGAAGTCGAGCGTCCAGCCGACCGGCACGCCGTCCTCGTACACCGGCATCCAGCTGGTGAGCCCGTGCACCACCCGGTCCTGGTCCACCGCGATCAGCACCCGCACGTCCGGGTCGTCCAGTTCCTCCAGGCCGCCGAGCGTGAAGCCCATCTCGGGCAGGCCCTTCTCGGAGACCCACTCCTCGGAGATGGCCCGGATCTGGTCGCGCAGCGCGAGCGGCGCGTCCTGGTAGGTCCACCACTCCGCGGTGATGCCCTGCTTGCCGGCCTTGTTCAGGGCGGTGCGGATGTCCTGCCACTTGCGGCCGGTGAAGGCCAGCTCGGGCAGCGGCACCACGGTGTCCTCGGCGACCTGCACCGAGCGCCAGCCCAGCTGCGCGGCCGCCGCCCTGGTCTCGGCGCAGACGCTGTAGAAGCACGGCGTCCAGCCGCGGGCGTCGCAGTAGCGGGCGAATCCGGCCACCGCCCGGGCCCGCTCCTCCGGGGCGCCGAACGGGTCGCCGGTGGTCAGCGCCACGGTGCCGACCACCCGGTAGGCGACGGCCGCGCGGCCCCGCTCGTCGAACCAGTAGTGGTTGCCCTCCCAGGTGGTGATGAAGGAGAGCGTCCCGCCGCCGTGCTCGGCGAGCAGCGCCCGGGCCCTGGCGGCCGCCGCCGTGTCGGTGCGCAGCACCGGACGGCGGAACGCCGACAGCAGCGCGAGCAGCGCGACCACCCAGAACGCCGGCCCGCAGTACGTCTCCAGGAACAGCGCCATCGGGCCGACCGCTATCGGGTAGTCCGGCAGCAGGTCGTTGTACGCGGGCGGCAGGAACTGGGCGGGCAGCCCGTTCACCAGCCCGCGCACGCCCGCACCCGGCTCGAACTGCCCGGCCACCAGCCGGCCGAGGCCCACGTACGCGGCGGCCGCCACCAGCGCGGCCCCGCCGACCACGGCGGCCAGGCGGCGCACCGCCCGGCCGGCCAGCCGCAGCCGGAACCGCTGCCGGGTGGCCAGCAGCAGGACGGTGGTCAGCAGCGGCAGCAGCATCGCCTCGACGAAGTACTGCACCGCGTCCCCGCTCACCGGCCCGGCCTCGAAGTACAGCCAGGCCAGCAGCGCGGCCCAGAGCACCTCGGTGACGACGCTGATCCGCCAGGCGAACCGCAGCCCCCGGCGCAGCCCCTCGGCGAGCACCAGCAGCAGAGCCGGGAAGAGCGCGGCCATCAGCCGGGCGGGGGTGTCGAAGATCCGCTCGACGGCGTGCGCCCGGGCGCAGTCGTGCGCCGAGGCGGCGCAGAAGTCGGCCACCTCCTCGGGGCCGAGCCGGTGCGAGAGGTACAGCTCGGAGAAGGTGTTGAACGGCCCGCTGGCGTTGTCGTACAGCGAGGCGATCAGCGGCCCGCACGCGGCGGCGACCAGGCAGAGCGCGACCAGCACCCGGGTCTCGCCGTGCGAGGAGCGGTGGGTGCGCAGGTACGGCCGGCCGCGGCTGAGCAGGGCGCCCAGGCCGAGGCCGAACAGCGCGCCGGCGCACCGCTGGACGCTCTGCAGGTGCCCCACGTACAGGGTCATGACCAGCGGGACGAGCAGCACCAGCAGGTGCAGCCGGCGGCGCCAGAGCACGGTGAGCCGGTAGCCGAGCACCCCGGCCACGGCGAACAGGCCGACGGCGGGCCCGACCGAGGTCTGGTCGGCCACCGAGGCGGTCCACTGCTCCCCCGCCGAGGAGCCGAACGCGACCAGCCCGGTGCCCAGCAGGGTGCCGGCCACCTGCCCGCCGACCAGCAGCGCGAGGGTGCGCGGCCGGCCGAACCGGCGCTCGGCGGCCGGGCCGACCAGGAGCAGCAGCAGGCTGGTGAAGACGTACGAGCCGATGCCCGTGGAGAAGAGGAGCGAGCTGACCGGCGTCCACCAGCGGCCCTCGCCGAGGGTGGGCAGGCCGACGCCGACCCGGGCGAGCAGCCGCCCGGACGGCCCGCCGGACAGGCTGCCGGTCGCCGCGCCGAGGGCCCAGAACCCGGCCAGCAGCGCCAGGGTCAGCGGCGCCGAGCGCAGCCGGTCGCCGAGCACCCGGACGGCCCGGCGGATCCGCTGCGGCCCGACCTCCGGCGTCGGGGTGACCGGGGCAAGGTGGGCGTCCGATGCGGCCGACGGCGGTGCGGTCGGCGCCGCGAGCAGTCGGGTCACCGGACCAGTCCCGTCTGTTGGGCGAGCCAGGGCAGGTTCTGCTCCAGGGCCTTTCGGAACACCACCCAGCTGTGCCCGCCGGGGATGGTCTGGTAGCCGACCTTCATCCCGGCCTCCTGCGCGGCCACGTGGATCTTCTCCTGGCCCGGCCGGAACCACGGGTCGTCGGCGCCGACCACGATCATGGCGGCGGTGTCGGGAAACTTCTTGCGGGCCATCACGTGCACCGGGTCGACGGCGGCGAAGGCCGCCTCGTCGCCGTCGAAGGCCTTGTCCACGGTCTCCTGGTGGCTCCCCAAGGTCGGCTCCTCCTGTCCGGAGATGTCCAGGAAGGTCCCGTATACCTCGGGCGCGTTGACGGCCAGTTGCAGCGCGCAGGTCCCGCCCAGCGAGAGCCCGCCGATGGCGAGGGCGCTGCGGCCGGTGGCGGTCTGCAGGTTGTGGTGGATCCAGTTCGGGACGTCGACCGCCAGGTAGGTCTGCGACTTGGCGATCCGGGAGTCCATGCAGAGCGGATTGGCGAAGTTGCCGCCGGTCTGGTCGACGACCAGCACGATCGGCGCGAGGCCCTGGTGCTGGCCGGCGAAGGCGTCCAGGGTCTGCCGGACGGCACCGGAGTTCACCCAGTCCTCGGGCCCGCCGGGCTGGCCGGCCAGCAGGACGACCACGGGCAGCAGCGGCCGGGGGGTGGCCCGGTAGGCGGGCGGCAGGTAGACGTACCCGGGGCGCGCGGAGAAGCCCGACGCGGTACCGGGGACGGTCACGGTGGAGAGGGTGCCCTTGGCCGGCAGGCCGGGCGGCGCGTGCCAGACCTCGGCGAGCGGGCGGTCGGACACGCCCTGCACGGTGGCGGCCACCTTTCCGGCGGCCAGTTCGTCGGTGTGCGGGGCCAGCATGGCCCGGGCGGTCGGGTACTGGTCGAAGCCCCGGTTGATCTGCGAGGCGGCCATCAGCACCACCAGGACCACGAGGCCGACCGCGAAGCATCGGCGGCGCACGGTCAACAGCGACGCGCGGAAGCAGAGCAGGGCTGTGCCGAACAGGGCGACGGCTGTCCAGCGCAGCACGAAGTCCGGGGTGCCCTCGGGGAACGGGTGCCACCAGTCGTCGACGACGATCTTCACCAGGACGGTCAGCACGGCGCCGAGCGCCAGGGCGCCGAGCATGCGCGGGGCGCGCCACCGCGGGTGCCGGGAGAGCGCCAGCAGGGCCAGCGCGGCCCAGCCGGCCAGCAGGACGGCGTGCGGGATGGGGCCGTGGGTGAGCGGCCAGTCGATCGGGTTCCAGCGGCTGGCGAGGGTGAGCGTGGTCATGCGGCTTTGCCCGGCGGTGTGGTGTCGGCCAGGAATCCGTAGGCGACGACGTTTCCCTCGTAGCCGTGTTCCTCGCTGTACGCGCCGCCGCAGGTGATCACCCGCAGCTGAGCGTCGGCGGCCTGGCGGTACACCCGGTCGTCCGGGAAGTCCTTTCGGTCGTGCACTTCGATGGCGTACAGCTGGTAGACGGCGGTGGCGCCGTCGGCGCGGGCGATCTCGATCCGGTCGCCCCGGTGGAGTGCTCCCAGGTGGTAGAAGACGGCCGGTCCGGCCTTGTTGTCGACGTGGCCCGCCAGGATGGCGGTGCCGCGCTGGCCGGGGCTCGCGCCGCCGCGGTACCAGCCCGCGAGGTTGCGGTCGGCCGCGGGCGGGGCCTGGAGGTGCCCGTCGGGGTCCAGTCCCAGCTCGGTGACGGGGGCGTCCAGGCGGACCGCCGGGATGCGGATCCGGGTCGGGGCGGACGGGCCGAGCGGGGGGACGACGGAGACCGGGGCGAAGCCCGACAGCGTCTGTCCGCTCGGCGCGGGCGGCAGCACGGGCGAGCCGCCGTCGTGCAGCAGCCAGGCCCCGAGCACCAGGGCGGCGCCGGCCGCCAGGGTGCCCGGCCAGGGGCTCCTGCTCTGCTGGACGCCCACGGGTGCTCCCTTCTGCCGGCCCGGATCCCATTCCTGAGAGTTTGCTGGGAACTCATTCAATCGGATCGGACCCTGAGGCACGTCCCCACGACGGCCCTATCCGCACCCGCCGATCGGCAGGGATGGCGGCTCCGGACCTGCACGGAGTGGGTGAGCGGCCACGGAACGTGACATTCCGCTCCCGCGTCCGGGGGTGGCACCCCCACCCGTACGAACACCTTCGACGTTTCGGCCCGCCGTTTCGGTTGCGTCAATCGGGCGATCGATCGCGACCGTTCGCTGCGCCTCTACGACCGTTCTGGCCCACATGCCATCCTGACCCGGTCACGGGCTCCACCCCCCTCCGGGCCGACCGGACCTCCACGCGCCGCACCCACCCCGCACGCCTGCCGGACTCCGCCCGCCCGTCGAACACCTCACGAACGGAGTGACCATGGACGCGCTCTCCCGCCGAACCCTGCTGGCCGCCGGAGCGGCCACCGCCGCCACCCTGGCGGCGGGCTGCGGCAGCGACCGGGCCGGCGGGGGCGGGGAGCACGCGGCCGGCGGCGCGGCCCCGGCCACCCCGGCGTCCGAGGGGCAGAGCGCCACCCCGGCCGCGGTCCCGCAGAAGCCGCAGGCCGTCCTGCTCGGCGACGGTTCCACCTCGGACACCGGCCCCCAGCCGCACCAGCCCGTCCCGGACCGACTCCAGCCCGGCCAGCGGCCCCCGCAGTTCGTGGTCTTCTCCTGGGACGGCGCCGGCGAGCTCGACAACGGGCTGTTCGCGCGCTTCCGCCGGCTGGCCCAGGAGCACAACGCGTCGATGACCTTCTTCCTCAGCGGGCTCTACCTCCTGCCGGAGTCCAAGAAGGACCTGTACCGCCCGCCGCAGCACAAGGTCGGCGCCTCCGAGATCGGCTACCTGAGCGACCAGCACATCCACGACACCCTGGAGAACGTGCACGCCGCCTGGCTGGAGGGCCACGAGATCGGCACCCACTTCAACGGGCACTTCTGCGGCCCCACCGGCGTCGGCGCGTGGTCCCCGGAGGAGTGGGAGAGCGAGATCCAGCAGGCGATGGAGTTCGTGACGAGCTGGCGCACCAACACCGGCTTCACCGACCTGCCGGCCCTGCCCTTCGACTACCGCAAGGAGCTGATCGGCAGCCGCACCCCCTGCCTGGAGGGCCAGCGCAACCTGCTGCCCACCGCCGTCAAGCGCGGCTGGCGCTACGACAGCAGCGGCAACGGCACCCAGGTCTGGCCGCAGAAGATCCAGGGCGGCGCGCTGTGGGACCTCCCGCTGCAGGCCATCCCCTTCCCCGGGCACACCTTCCAGGTGCTGTCGATGGACTACAACATCATGTTCAACCAGTGCGGCCCCAACACCAAGGCCGACCCGGCGCTCTACCCGGGCTTCCAGGCCCAGGCCCGGGACTCCTACCTGATGGGCTTCGACCGCACCTACAACAGCAACCGGGCGCCGTACATCATCGGCAACCACTTCGAGGAGTGGAACGGCGGCATCTACATGAACGCCGTCGAGGACGTGCTCAAGTCGATCGCGGGCAAGCCCGAGGTCCGGCTGGTCTCCTTCCGCCAGCTGGTGGACTGGCTGGACGCCCAGGACCCGGCGGTGCTGCGCAAGCTCCAGGGCCTCGGCCCGGGCCAGTCCCCGGCCGGCGGCTGGGAGGCCTTCCTCGGCACCCCGGCCGCGCCGCCGCCCGCCTCCCCCACCGCCACCGCCACCGCGTCCTGACCGCCGGTCAGGCCCGGACCCGCACCCGCCCGGCGAGCAGCGCCCCCAGCGCCGCCACCGCGGCCATCACCAGCAGGATCACCGCGAAGGCGCCGGGCGAGCCGTCGGCCCCGGCGCCTTCGTGCGCCGCGGCCGGCGACCCGCCGCCCAGCGCCGCGAACAGCACCCCGGCCAGACCGGTCAGCAGCACGTTGCCCAGCGCGTCGCTCATCTGGAGCGCGGCCGAGTTGGCCCCGGCGTCCTCGGGCGCGGAGAGCTTCATCATCAGCACGCTGACGCTCGCGACCGTCAGCCCCATCCCGATGCCGCCGACGCCCCAGGCCACCGAGGCCACCCAGGCCGGCACCGCCGGGACCAGCACCAGCGCGGCGGCCGCGATCGCCACCGCCGTCAGCACGAAGCCGCCCCGGATCATCGCCTCGCGGTACCGCTCGGCCCCCGGGCGGCCCTGCAGCCAGGAGCCCAGCGCCCAGGTCAGCCCGCCGCTGGTCAGGGTGAGCCCGGACAGGGTCGGCGAGAGGTCGCGCTGGGTGGTCATCATCAGCGGGACGAAGGCCTCGGCCCCGAGGAACGCCCCCGCCGCCAGCCCGCGCAGCAGGATCACCGTCGGCAGCCCGCGCCCGGCCCGCACGGTCCGCTTCGGCAGCAGCCCCAGCACGGCCGGGGCCAGCAGCGCCGCTCCGGCGACGCCGGGGAGCAGCCCGACCAGGTCCCGGCGCTGGCCGGCGTACTGCAGCAGGCCGGCGCCGACCGCCGCCATCGCGGCCAGCAGGGTGCGGCGGCGGTCGAAGTCGGCGCCCTTGGGCACCGGGTGCTCGCGCTCGGAGCGGCGCAGCGCCGGGCCCATGACGGCCAGCGGCAGCAGGATCAGCACCGGCACGGCCAGGAACACCCAGCGCCAGCCGAGGTGCTGGGTGACGGCCCCGGAGACCAGCGGCCCGACGATCGAGGGCAGCACCCAGGCCGAGGAGAAGGCGGCGAACACGGCCGGCCGCAGCCGCTCCGGATAGGCCCGGCCGACCACCACGTACAGCGCGACGATCACCAGCCCGCCGCCCAGCCCCTGGATCGCCCGCCCGGCCACGAACACCCACATGCCCGGCGCCGTCCCGGCCACCACCAGGCCCGCGCCGAACACCGCGATGCCGGTGAACAGCGGCTGGAGCGGGCCGCGCCGGTCGCACCACTGGCCGGAGACGACCAGGGCGAACAGCGTGGTGGTGAAGTAGCCGGAGAAGGCGAAGGCGTACAGCCCCAGGCCGTCCAGCTGCCGGGCCGCGGTCGGCATCGCGGTGTTGACGGCGGTCGCCTCGAAGGCGATCACCAGCACCACCGACACGATCCCGAGCGTCAGGGCCCGGAAGCGTCCGCTCATCACCCCGCCCCCGGGGTCAGCTCCGGAGGGTATCGAGGGGGAGTCGACCGAGGTGGGGGAGGCAGTGGTCATACGTAACATCGTAAGAGCCGTCCGCGTCCTTGACTCCTGACCGGAGTCCCTGGTCGGATCCGTCGCAGGGCTTAGGACCGGCCCCGGGGGCGGGCGTCAGTGCAGCACCTTGAGCCCCACCACGCCGCAGACGATCAGCAGCAGGCAGCCGATCCGGGCCATGGTCACCGCGTCGCCGAGGACGGCCATGCCGTAGAGCGCGGTGCCGACCGCGCCGATGCCGACCCAGACCGCGTAGCCGGTGCCGATCGGGATGGTGCGCATCGCGTACGCCAGCCCGCCCATGCTGAACAGCAGCGCGACGCCGAAGACGAGGCTGGGAACGAGGCGGGAGAAGCCCTTGGACGATTCCAGGGCCACCGCCCAGACGGTCTCCAGGAGACCCGAGACGATCAGAACGAGCCAAGCCATGACGGCCGTACCTCCGCAGTCCACAGCGGCCGGATTGCCGCTGAACTGCGCCGTCTTGTCGTCACCGGGTACGACGCGCTCGTCCGGGGTGGCGGGGTGATCAACCACCTGCTCCGACCGTAGCACACATTGCCACACAGAATTTACACAACGTCATTGACCCCATTCGGCCGGTGAGCCATCCTGAATTCACTGGCCGTGTGCCCGAGTGGCTCAGGGAATCGTCTGCAAAGCGATGTACGCGGGTTCAATTCCCGCCACGGCCTCGAAAGCGGAATTGCCGGTCGACCGGAAGTCGACCGGCAATTCGGCATTTCCCGTTTTCGTTTCCGGCCCGAAGCATCGGCCCGGCCCGACGGCCACCGCGACGGCGGGTGCGACGGCCGCCGCGCCGGGCGCGGCGGCCGAGGGCGCCGGCTCAGGCCGTGACGGCGTCCTCCGGGCGGATCGGCAGCCGGCCCACCGGCAGCCCGGTGGCGGCCCGGACGGCGGCGGCGACCGCCGAGGGGGCGACCACCGCGGGCACGGCGCTGACCGCCTTGGCCCCGAAGGTGGCGACCACGTCCCGCTCCTCCAGCAGTGCGGCGATCCGCACCTCTGGGGTGTCCAGCGAGGTCGGCAGCCGGTAGCCGGTGAGCGAGGGGTTGGTCATCACCCCGCCCGTGGTCTGCAGGTCCTCCATCAGCGCCAGTCCCACGCCCTGGGCCACGCCCGCCTCGATCCGGTCCTCGATCTGGCGCGGGTTCAGCGCCCGGCCGACGTCCTGGGCGACGGTCATCTCGACCACCCGGACGGCCCCCAGCTCGATGTCCACGTCCACCACCGCGCGCATCGCGCAGAAGGAGATGGAGACGAAGGCGTCGCCGTGCCCGGACTCGTCCAGCGGCTCGGTCGGGTGCGGGCGGCACTGCGCGGTGGCCCAGAGCTCCTTGCCCTCCAGCGCCTCCGCGACCGGCATGCCCAGCACCCCGTCGTAGGAGGTGATCTTGCCGTCGGCGATCTGCAGCAGCTCCACCGACATCCCGAAGTCGGCCGCGATCGGCTGCAGCAGCTGGTGGCGGACCATCAGCGCGGCCCGCTCGACCGCCCCGCCGGAGACCCAGGTGTGCCGGCCCCGGGCGGAGGGCCCGGCGATCGACTGGTCGCTGTCGGCCGGCGCGATGTAGACCTCGCTGACGCCCAGCACGGTCTGCACGATCTGCCGGGCCAGCGTGGCGAAGCCCTGCCCGGCGTCGACGGCCGCGCAAATCACCGTGGCGTGGTCGCCGCTGACCCGCACGGTGGCGGTGGAGACCTCGTCCTCGCCCTCGGCGCCCAGCATGTGCACCATGCCGACGGCGTAGCCGATCCCGCGCCGCACCGCGGCCGGGTCCCCGGCCCCGCCGGGACCGCCCGGCAGCAGCCACTCGGCGTCCGGGTCGTCCACCGGCAGGGCCGGCAGCGGCTCGGCGGCCACCGCGTCCAGCAGCGCCTTCACCGGGGCCGGGCAGGTGACGGCCTGTCCGGTGGGCAGCGGGTCGCCGGTGGACATCGCGTTGCGGCGGCGGATCTCCACCGGGTCCACGCCCACCCGGGCGGCCAGCTGGTCCAGCTGGGACTCGTACGCGAAGCAGGCCTGGAGCGCGCCCTCGCCGCGCATCCGCCCGGCCGGCGGGTTGTTGGTGCGCACCGCCCAGGCGTCCACGAACACGTTCGGGCAGACGTACGGGCCGACCGAGAAGGCCGTCGCGGCGGCCAGCGCCTCGGCGGAGACGTCGGCGTAGGCGCCGCCGTCCAGCAGGATCTGCGCCTCCACCTTCACCAGGGTGCCGTCGGCGTCGGCGTGGTGGCGGTAGCGCAGCAGCGCGGGGTGGCGCGAGGTGTGGGTGTGGAAGGACTCCTCGCGGGTGAGGGTCATCTTCACCGGGCGGCCGGTGCGCAGGGCCAGCAGCGCCAGGGTGACCTGGAAGGAGAGGTCCTCGCGGTCGGTGGTGGCGCCGGGCACGCCGGTGACCACCAGGCGGACCCGGTCCGGCTCCAGGCCCAGGCAGGCGGCGGTGCGGTCGCGGTCGCCGTGCGGGTCGGTGGAGGACAGGTGCAGCTCGACGCCGCCGTCCGGGCGCGGCACGGCCAGCCCGGCCTCGGCGCCGAGCGGGGCCGGGTCCTGCCGGCCGACCTGGTAGAGCCCCTCGACGATGATCTCGCCGGCCGCGTCCGGGTCCCCGGTGCGCAGCGGCAGGTGACGGAACAGGTTGCCGTCCGGGTGCAGCGCCGGCGCGGTGAAGGCCTGCTCGGGGTCGGTGACCGCTTCCAGCGGCTCGTAGTCGACCGCGATCAGGCCGACGGCCAGCCGGGCGGTGTCGGGGTGGTCGGCGGCGACCGCGGCGATCGGCTCGCCGTGGTGGCGCACCACACCGGCGGCCAGCACCGGGCGGTCGGAGACGATCGGGCCGGCCGGGGCGCCGTCCGGCAGGCCGTCCGGGCCGGCCGGCAGGTCGGCGGCGGTGACCACGGCGTGCACCCCGGGCAGGGCGAGCGCGGCCGAGGTGTCGATGCCGCGGATCCGGGCGTGCGGGTGCGGCGAGCGCAGCACCGCGCCCCACAGCAGCCCCTCGGCCCAGAGGTCGGCCGCGTACGGGTAGATGCCGAGCGCCTTGGGCAGCGCGTCGCTGCGCAGCGGGGAGCTGCCCAGGCCGAAGGGCTCCGGTGCGGCGCCGCCCTCGCCGCCGTCCTGCTGGAGTGCTGCGCCGATGTCGGTAGGCGACGTCATGATGCGTGGTCGTCCTCGGGGAGCCGGATGCCGTGGGCGGGGGTGGCGCCGTAGGGGACGCCGGTGGTCGGGACGCCGGCCTCGGCCGGGCTGCCGTGCGGGTCCGCGTACGGGGTGCCGTGCGGGGGCGTGCCGTCGTGGAGGGCGTCGGGCAGCGGGGTGCCGTGCGCGGGGGTGGGCTCGTAGACCGGGGCGTCGTAGCCGGTGTCGTAGCCGGTGTGCTGCTGGTGGCCGTCCGGGTAGCCGGCCGGCACGTAGGTGCCGTGCGCGGGGGTGGCCTGGTAGGGCTGCTCGGGGTAGCCCTGCGGGTAGTACACCTGGTCGCCGACGGCCTGGGCGGGGATGCCGGGCTGCATCCCGGTCAGCGCGGAGGTGTCGTACACGCCGGTGTCGTAGCCGCCGTCGCCGTACGGCTGCTCGGCGGGGGCCTGGGCCGGCAGCGGGGCCTGGGCCTCGGCGGGCACCGGGGCGGGGGCCGGTTCGACGGGCGGCTGCGGGACGTGCTCGATCCAGGCCTCGGAGTCGGCGTAGACCGGCGGTTCGACGACCGGCTCCGGCTCGACGGCGGCGGCCCGGGTGCCGGTCTCCGCGGCCGGGGCGGCGGTGTTCCCCTCGGCGGCCGCGGCGGCGGCTTCCTCGGCCTCCTCGACCTCCAGGGCGCGGGCGTCCGCGACGGTCTGGACGGCGGCCAGCACCCCGCGGTAGCCGGTGCAGCGGCACAGGTTGCCGCACAGCGCCTGCCGGGCCTCGACCTCGGTGGGCCGGTGGTTGCGCTGGAGCAGGTCGTGCACGGCCATCGCCATGCCGGGGGTGCAGTAGCCGCACTGCACGGCGCCGGAGGCGGCCAGCGCCTGCTGGACGTCGCTCGCGCCGCCGCCGGCCGAGAGGCCCTCGACGGTGTTGATCTCGCTGTCGGCGGCCAGCGCGGCGGGCACCAGGCAGCCGGCCACCAGCTGGCCGTCCACCTGCACCGAGCAGGCCCCGCACTCGCCCTGCTCGCAGCCGTCCTTGGCGCCGGCCAGGCCGAGCCGCTCGCGCAGCACGTAGAGCAGGCTCTCGCCGATCCAGGCGTCGGTGACGGGCCGTTCGAAACCGTTGACCCGCAGCGTGTAGGAGGCGCACGGGCGCAGCTCCCGGCTGACCTGCGGAGTGAGGCCGAGCGGGTCGGCGTCGAGGGTCTCGATGGGGTCTGTGGTCACTTCAGCGCCCTTCCCAGTGCCCGTCGGGCCAGCACCGATACGGTACGCCGCAGCCGGACGGCGGCCGCGGTCGGCCCCTCGGTCACGGCCTCCCAGGCCCCCTCGGCACCGTAGTTGTCGGGGACGCAGGCGGCGGCCACGTACTCGCCGAAGGCGGCGCCCGCGGCCGGGTCGATCTCCCGGCTGCCGTCCCAGTCGATGCAGCCGGCCACCCAGGCCTCGGCCTCCAGCGGGCGCAGCGGCACCGGGGCGACGGCCCCGACGGCGCAGCGCACGGCGCGCCGGGCCGGGTCGAGGACGAGTGCGACGGAGGCGGTGGCGCGGGCCGGGCCGCTGCGGCCGGTGGCCTTGAGGAAGACCTGCGGCGCGTGCAGCAGCGGGACCCGCACCCAGGTGAGCAGTTCGCCGGGGCGCACCGGGTCGAGTCCGGTGAGCAGGTGACTGACCGGCACCTCGCGGCTGCCGCCGGCCCGGGCGAGGGTGACGGTGGCCTCCAGGGCGGCGAGCACCGGGAGGGTGTCGCCGGCCGGGGCGGCGGTGACGATGTTGCCGCCGAGGGTACCGACGTTGCGGACCTGCGGCGGGCCGGCGGTGCGGGCGGCGTCGGCGAGGGCGGGGATGAGGGCGGCGAAGTCGGGGCGGTCCATCCGGGCGTGAGTGAGTCCGGCGCCGAGCACCGCGGTGCCGCCGTCCTCGTAGCGCCAGCCGCGCAGTTCGGTGATCCGGCCGAGGCCGACCAGGGCGGCGGGGCGCAGCCGTCCGGCGTTGACGGCTTCCATGAGGTCGGTGGCTCCGGCCACCGGTACCGCGGCCGGGGCGGCGGCCAACGCGTCGACGGCCTCGTCGAGCGAGGCCGGCAGCATGATCGTCCGGTTCACCTGGGTCCCACCGTGCTCCACTTGCTCATCGATCGTCTGCCGCCCGCGGCCGTGGCCGCTCTGCACTGTCCGCGTCAGCAGCCCGGCCTGGCCGTAGGGTACGGGCGATCGGGCCGGGTTGGGCAACTCTGGCACACAATGCTCGATGATCATTTCGGGACCGGTGAACGGGACTGCCCGTTTGGGACGGATACCGGGCGGTATCTGCCCCGACCCGAACGGGACCGGGGCAGATGTTCATCTCTTCTTGACGTCAGATGACCGCCCATAAGTTCCCGAGGGACACATCAGCGCACCGCGCGCACCACCTCAGCGCACCGGCGGCGGCCCCTCGATCGGCCGCCCCGCCACCCCCGGCCGGCGCTGCCAGGGGTGCGGCCCGTCGGCCGGCCGGTACTCGACGCCCAGCGCGTCCAGCACCGCCAGGTGGCCCGCCAGCCGCCGCTCGAAGCCGGCGTAGTCGCGCTCGGCGGGTACGGCGGGCAGTGCGGACCAGGCGACCTCGGCGAAGGCGACCAGCCGGGGAAAGGCCCGGTAGTCGATGTCCCGGGCGTTGTCCGTGAACTCGCTCCACAGGTTGGCCTGGGTGCCGATGACGCGCCGGGCGGCCTCCCCGTCCAGCTGCTCGGGGACGGGCTCGAAGCGGTAGACGTCCTCCAGCGTGCGGACGAAGCCGACCGGGATCGGCTCGTCCGGCCCGTCCGCCTGCCGGTGGTCGAAGTAGACGTGCTGCTCGGGGCACATCACCACGTCGTGCCCGGCCTTCGCGGCCGCGATCCCGCCGCCGAAGCCGCGCCACGAGGAGACCGCGGCACCGGGGGCCAGCCCGCCCTCCAGGATCTCGTCCCAGCCGATCAGCCGGCGGCCGCGCTCGGCCAGCCAGCGGTCGAAGTGCCGGATGAGGTGGCTCTGCAGCTCGTCCTCGTTGGCCAGGCCCAGCTCGCGGATCCGGGCCTGGGCGGCGGGGCTCTCCTTCCACTGCTCCTTGGGGCACTCGTCGCCGCCGAGGTGGACGAACTCGGACGGGAACAGCTCCAGGACCTCCTCCAGCACGCCCTCGAAGAAGCGCAGGGTCTCCTCGGAGGCGTTGAGCACGTGGTGGCTCACCCCCCAGTCGGTCCAGACGCCGAGCGCGGCGGTGTCCACCACGTCGGTGTTGCCCAGCTCGGGGTAGGCGGCGACGGCGGCCTGGGTGTGGCCGGGCAGGTCGATCTCCGGGACGACGGTGACCCCGCGCGCGGCCGCGTAGGCGACGATCTCGCGCAGGTCGTCCTGGGTGTAGTAGCCGCCGTGCGGGCGGTCGTCCCGGCGCTGCCCGGCCCGGTAGCCGACCATCGAGCGCTCCCGCCAGGCGCCGCGCTCCGTCAGCCGCGGGTAGCGCTTGATCTCCACCCGCCAGCCCTGGTCGTCGGTCAGGTGCAGGTGCAGCACGTTGAGCTTGTGCGCGGCCAGCAGGTCGACGAAGCGCAGCAGGTCGGACTTGGGCAGGAAGTGCCGGGCGACGTCCAGCAGCGCGCCGCGCCAGCCGAACCGGGGCTCGTCCGCGATGTCCGCGCCGGGCAGCACCCAGCCGTCGGCGCGCAGCGGGGAGCGGCGGTAGGCGTCCGGCCCGAGCAGCTGCCGCAGGGTCTGGGCCGCCCACAGGGCGCCGGCCGGTCCGCCGGCGGTGAGCAGGGCGTGGCCGGGGCGCACCGCGATCCGGTACGCCTCGGCGGCCAGGGTGTCGTCCAGGACCAGCTCGATGCCCGTGCCCGGCCGGCCCGGACCGAGCGGCAGCCCGGTGGCGGCGGACAGCGTGCCGCGCAGCCAGCGCTCGGCGTCGGCCAGTGCGGGCGGTGCGGTCAGCGTGGTGGCGGCGTCGAGCGGGAAGTCCCCGTCCGGGCGCCGGACGGCACTCGTAGGTGCGGGAATGAGGTCCATTCCGACATCCTGCCCAGGCCCGGAACGATTGGCATAGACCACCTCGGAAACGCGGTGCTATGCAAAACGGCGCCCTGCAGACGGCGGCGGACTACTTGCCGCCGTTGTCCCCGTCGCCGCCCTGCGGCTTGCCGATGCCGTCGTAGATCTCCTTGCACATCGGGCAGACCGGGTACTTCTTCGGGTCGCGCCCGGGCACCCACACCTTGCCGCACAGCGCCACCACCGGTGATCCGGAGAGCGCGCTCTCCATGATCTTGTCCTTCTGGACGTAGTGCGCGAAGCGCTCGTGGTCGCCGTCCCCGTGGGACACCTGCGGGACGGGCTCGACCAGGGTGCCGGTGCCGAGGCCGCGCTCGGGCTCAAGAGTGCTCATGGGTGCCAAGTCTATGGGCGCCTCCGGAAACCGGGCCAGTGTCACGCGGCGGCCCGGGTTCCTCGGCCTCCCGTTCAGTTCATCGTCGGGTCGTCCGGGTAGGTCGCCAGCAGGGCCAGCGGGCTGCGCTGGCGGCGCAGCACCGAGCGCCACAGCCGTTCCGGCTCCGGGCTGGAGACGTCCCCGGGCTCGCAGTCCACCAGGTACCAGGCACCGCTGCCCAGCTCCGACTCCAGCTGGCCCGGCGACCAGCCCGCATACCCGGCGAAGATCCGCAGGCTGCCCAGCTCCCCGGCCAGCACCTCGGGCGGCGCCTCCAGGTCGACCAGGCCGATCGCGCCGTGCACCCGGCGCCAGCCGAGCGGCTCCCCGGTGCCCGGCTCCCCCGGCGCGACGGCCAGGCCGAGCGCCGAGTCCAGCGCCACCGGCCCGCCCTGGAACACCACCGCGGGCTGCCCGACGAGTCTGCCCCAGCCGTCCAGCACACTGCCCACCTCGACCGGCGTCGGCCGGTTGAGCACCACGCCGAGCGCCCCCTCGGCGTCGTGGTCGAGGAGCAGCACCACCGCCCGGGCGAAGTTCGGGTCGGTGAGCATGGGCGTCGCGACGAGCAGACGGCCGGTGTGTGACCGGCCTCCGTGCGAATGGGCCGCCGTCATGCCACACATGATCCCGCAGAACGGCACCGGTCGGACACCGCAACACCCGAAACCCCGCCACGCCGGACGAGCACCCGTACGGCCGTACCGGCGGGCGGGCGCGGGGCCGAAGAGAGCACCATCACGGGAGAGGTAAACGGGAACCACCGGGACGCCCACTACCATCTACGGATGGTGGACGCCCCTCTACGGTGCCGACTCGGATTCTCCGGGGGCCCGAACGCGCCCGTACGCCCGTACCACCGGTCCACCAGCGGTTCCGTAACGGAGCCGTTCCCACTCCTCTGGCACCCCGGATTGCGAGAACGATGACCGACGACGTCCTGCTGGTCCACGGCGGAAACCCGCTCGAAGGCGAGATCCGCGTCCGCGGTGCGAAGAACCTGGTCCCCAAGGCCATGGTCGCCGCCCTCCTCGGCCAGGGCCCCAGCAGACTGCGCAACGTCCCGGACATCCGCGACGTCAAGGTGGTCCGCGGCCTGTTGCAGCTGCACGGCGTGACCGTGCGCACCGGCGACGAGGACGGCGAGCTGATCCTCGACCCCTCGCACGTCGAGAGCGCCAACGTCGCCGACATCGACGCCCACGCGGGCTCCTCGCGGATCCCGATCCTGTTCTGCGGCCCGCTGCTGCACCGCCTCGGCCACGCCTTCATCCCGGGCCTGGGCGGCTGCGACATCGGCGGCCGCCCGGTCGACTTCCACTTCGAGGTGCTGCGCCAGTTCGGCGCCACCATCGAGAAGCACCCGCAGGGCACCTACCTGGTCGCCGCGCAGCGGCTGCGCGGCACCAAGATCGAGCTGCCCTACCCCTCGGTCGGCGCGACCGAGCAGGTGCTGCTCACCGCCGTCCTCGCCGAGGGCGTCACCGAGCTGCGCAACGCGGCCATCGAGCCGGAGATCGTCGACCTGATCTGCGTGCTGCAGAAGATGGGCGCGATCATCACCCTGGGCACCGACCGCACCATCCTGATCACCGGTGTGGACGAGCTGAACGGCTACAACCACCGGGCCCTGCCGGACCGGCTGGAGGCCGCCTCCTGGGCCTGCGCGGCGCTGGCGACCAAGGGCGACATCTACGTCCGCGGCGCCCGCCAGCTGGAGATGATGACCTTCCTCAACACCTTCCGGAAGGTCGGCGGCGCCTTCGAGGTGGACGACGAGGGCATCCGCTTCTGGCACCCGGGCGGCGAGCTCAAGGCGATCGCCCTGGAGACCGACGTGCACCCGGGCTTCCAGACCGACTGGCAGCAGCCGCTGGTGGTCGCGCTCACCCAGGCCACCGGCCTGTCCATCGTCCACGAGACGGTGTACGAGTCGCGGCTGGGCTTCACCGGCGCGCTCAACCAGATGGGCGCGCACATCCAGCTCTACCGCGAGTGCCTGGGCGGCACCCCGTGCCGCTTCGGCGCGCGCAACTTCCTGCACTCCGCGGTGGTGTCCGGCCCGTCCAAGCTGATGGGCGCCGAGCTGGTCATCCCGGACCTGCGCGGCGGCTTCTCGTACCTGATCGCGGCGCTGGCGGCCGAGGGCACCTCGACCGTGCACGGCATCGACCTGATCAACCGCGGCTACGAGAACTTCATGGAGAAGCTGCGGGACCTCGGCGCCCACGTCGAGCTGCCCAGCGAGCAGCTGGTCGACGCGTAGGGACATTCACCGAGTGGCCGCGCACACGACGAGAGGCCGGGCTCCCCGCGGGGAGCCCGGCCTCTCGGGCGTTCAAGGGGTGGTTCAGGCGCCCTTGGCGGCTTCCTTCAGCTTGGAGCCGGCGCTCACCTTGGCGCTGTAGCCGGCCGCGATCTGGATCGGCTCGCCGGTCTGCGGGTTGCGGGCGGTGCGGGCAGCGCGGTGGGTGCGCTCGAAGGTCAGGAAACCGGGGATGGTGACCTTCTCGTCGCCCTTGGCGACGACCTCGCCGACGATCTCGGCGAAGGCGGCCAGAACGGCGTCGGCGTCCTTGCGGGTCACCTCGGCGCGCTCGGACAGCGCGGCCACCAGCTCACTGCGGTTCATGTGTACTCCTGTGGTCTGTTCGCTTGCGGTGTACGGGGGCCCATCGGTGCTCCCACCGGGGGGCACCCGGATAGGCCGCAGGTCCGCACACTGTGCTCATGCAGGCAATGCGTGGTCGCAGGCCGGGTCCGTACCCGTATGCCGCGCGCCGGAGCCGTGGAAGAGGCCCGCCGCCTGCCTGGGAACGAATCCTGCCCCGACCGGCCCCGAGAAAGCCAATCGGGCCCCGGCCGAGCCACCCGAACATCGCCCGCCCGTTGGAGGTGTGACGCTCCGTCGGCTCCGGCGGACCGGGCGCGGACGGCGGTCGGGACGACACGCCGGAAGACCAGGGGGACGTTCCGTACTTGTCGGACACGCCTGCCCCGTGCAGGGCTACCGTACGCCCTAGGCACGACAAGCCCAAACACGCCCCTCGCCCTTGTGTCGCAAGGGTTCGGGGCGCGCTTGGGCGGGTATGGCCGCTAATCGGACATTTGACCGACCGGCGACCGGCCCGCGAGTCGGGCCGTCCGGCGCCCGGCCGGGGCCGTCAGAGCTTGACGGTGGGGAAGGCCGAGGTGTCCAGGGTGCCGACGATGCCGGGGGTCGGACGGGCCGGCGCGGCCTCCTGGGCGTCCGCCAGGGCCGCCTCGCGCACCGCCGCGGCGACGGTCTTGGCGACGTCCTTGTGGAAGACGCTCGGGATGATGTAGTTGGCGTTCAGCTCGTCGTCGGCGACGGTGGTGGCCAGCGCGCGGGCCGCGGCGATCATCATCTCGGTGTTGACCGTGCGGCTCTGGGCGTCCAGCAGGCCGCGGAAGACACCCGGGAAGACCAGCACGTTGTTGATCTGGTTCGGGAAGTCGCTGCGACCGGTGGCCACCACGGCGGCGGTCTGCCGGGCCACCGCCGGGTCGACCTCCGGGTCCGGGTTGGCCAGCGCGAAGACGACCGACCGCTCCGCCATGGTGGCCAGGTCGTCGCCGTCCAGCACGTTCGGGGCCGAGACGCCGATGAAGACGTCGGCGCCCGCCACGGCCTCCTTGAGGCTGCCGGTGCGGCCCGAGCGGTTGGTGTGCTCGGCGATCCAGCGCAGGCTGTCGTTGAGGTCCTCACGGCCCAGGTGGACCACACCGTGCACGTCGGCGACGGTGGCGTGCTCGACACCGGCGGCCAGCAGCAGCTTGAGGATGGCGGTGCCGGCCGCGCCGGCGCCCGACATCACCACGCGGATGTCGCCGATCTCCTTGCCGACCACCTTCAGCGCGTTGGTGAGGGCGGCCAGCACCACGATCGCGGTGCCGTGCTGGTCGTCGTGGAAGACCGGGATGTCCAGGGCCTCGCGCAGCCGGGCCTCGATCTCGAAGCAGCGCGGCGCGGAGATGTCCTCCAGGTTGATCCCGGCGAAGCCCGGGGCGATCGCCTTGACGATGGCGACGATCTCGTCGGTGTCCTGGGTGTCCAGGCAGATCGGCCAGGCGTCGATCCCGGCGAAGCGCTTGAACAGGGCCGCCTTGCCCTCCATGACGGGCAGCGCGGCCGCCGGACCGATATTGCCCAGGCCCAGCACCGCCGAGCCGTCGGTGACCACGGCGACGCTGTTGCGCTTGATGGTCAGGCGGCGGGCGTCCTCGGGGTTCTCGGCGATCGCCATGCAGACCCGGGCCACGCCCGGGGTGTAGATCATGCTCAGGTCGTCGCGGTTGCGGATCGGCAGCTTCGAGGACATCTCGATCTTGCCGCCGAGGTGCATCAGGAAGGTGCGGTCCGAGACCTTGCCGATCGACACGCCGTCGATCGCCCGGAGCTTCTCGACGATCTCCTCGCCGTGCGCCACCGAGGAGGCCGCGACCGTCACGTCGATGCGCAGCGCCTCCAGACCGGAGGCGGTGACGTCGAGACCGGTCACCGATCCGCCGGAGGACTCCACTGCCGTGGTGATCGCACTGACCGCGTTGCCGCGGGCCGGGACCTCCAGTCGCACCGTGATCGAGTTGGAGACACTGGGCACCGTCGCCATCGACGCTTCCTTCTTCCGTCTGTCCCGCAGGCTCAACATTTTGTTGAAGGCATCGCCTGCGCATGCTAGACCTCGATCGTCGCACCTTCCAAGGGGTTGCCAGAAATAACGTTCATTGAGTGTGCGGATCCGACAAGCCGACCACGTCGCCCACAGTCTCCGGGCGCACACTCCTTGCCTCTCCCGGCCGATGCGTTACATTGGACGGGACACCGGCTCGATCCAAGCCCCCGGGCCCAACCTTCGTCCCTCAGAGGGACCACTTGCCGCGAGGCGAGCATGGCGGGTCGGTGTCGTCAACGTCCGAAGGCCCCTCACCAGTGGTGAGGGGCCTTCGTCGTGGGGGCGTCAGCCGTGCAGCAGCGCGGGCACGCCGGCCGCGTCCGGCAGGTCGTCAGGTCCGGACAGCACCGTCAGCCGCTGGGTCGCCCGGGTGAGCGCCACGTAGAGCACCCGCAGGCCCGCCTCCGACTCGCCGGCGATGCCGGTCGGGTCGGCGACCACCGTCGCGTCGTACTCCAGGCCCTTGGCCTCCAGGCTGCCCAGCACCACCGCGCGCTCGCCCAGGCCCTCGGCCCAGCCGGCCGCCTCGGCCCGGCGGTCCATCGGCACCACGATCGCCACGGTGCCGTCCACCTCGCCCAGCAGCCGCTCCAGCTCGCCCCGGGCCGCCTTGCCGAAGGCCTCCGGCGCGGGGTCGGTGACGGCCGCGAAACGCGGCTCCACGCCCACGTGGCGCACCGCGCTCGGCGAGGGCGTGCCCGGCGCGGCCAGCGCCAGCACCCTGGCCGCGACCTCGGCGATCTCGGCCGGGTTGCGGTAGTTGACGGTCAGCGTGAAGCGGCGGCGCGGCTTGCCCGCCAGCACCTCGTCCAGCGCGGCCTGGGCCTCCTGCGGGAACGGCCAGGAGGACTGCGCCGGGTCGCCGACGATCGTCCAGGTGGCCATCCGGGAGCGCCGGCCGATCATCCGCCACTGCATCGGGGTGAGGTCCTGGGCCTCGTCCACGATCACGTGCGCGTACTCCTTGCGCTCCACCGGCTGGCGCTCGCGCTGACGGGAGTTGCGGTCGGCGAAGGTGGTGACCTCCTCCAGGCCGCTCAGCAGGTCCACCGCGTCCACCTCGCGGACCTTCGGGCGGGCCGGCTCGCCGAGCAGCACCTGGAGCTCGTCCACCAGCGCCACGTCGTGCGCGGACAGCTCACCCTCGCCCTGCGGCGACAGGTGGCGCCAGGAGGCGGCCAGCAGCCTGGCCTCGTCCGGGGTGACGGCACGGCGGGCGATCCGGTTGGTGTGCCGGGCCTGCTTGAGCGTGCCGAGCACCCGGCGCGGGGTCAGCGCGGGCCACCAGGCGTCCAGGAAGGCCAGGAAGGACGACTCGTCCGAGACGTAGTCGTCGAAGGACTCCTTCTCCTCCTGCCGCTGCTCCCGGGCGTAGTGGTCGGTCGGCCTGGGCAGGTGCCTGGTGGCCTCCTGCCACAGGGCGTCCAGCAGCAGCCGGCGGGCGCGCGGGCGCAGCAGGTTCAGCGGGGTGCCGCCGGAGCCCACCACGTTGCCGCGGACGGCCTTGAGCCGGCCCGCGTCCAGTTTCAGCACCTCGCCGCGGGCGACCACCTTGAGCTCCTGCGGGGCGCCCAGCTCCAGCGCCGCCCGGGCGGCCCGGCGCAGCAGGTGGACCATCCGGGCCGAGCCCTTGACCCGGGCCGCCTCCGGGGCGTCGTAGGTGCCGGCCTCGATGCCGTCCACCAGCGAGCCGACCGCGCGGATCGCGACCTGGCCCTCCTCGCCGAGCGAGGGCAGCACGCCCTCGGTGTAGGAGACCAGCAGCGCGGTGGGCGAGACCACCAGGATGCCCCCGGCGTAGCGGCGGCGGTCCTGGTAGAGCAGGTAGGCGGCGCGGTGCAGGGCGACGGCGGTCTTGCCGGTGCCGGGGCCGCCGGTGACGAGGGTGGCCCCGGCCGCGGCGGCCCGGATCACCTCGTCCTGCTCCTTCTGGATCGAGGAGACGATGTCGCGCATGGAGTGGCTGCGGGCGCGGCCCAGCGAGGCCATCAGCGCGCCGTCGCCGACCACGGCCAGTTCCCGGCCGCCCAGGGTCGGGGTGAGGTCGGGGCGCAGCAGGTCGTCCTCGACGCCGATCACCTTGCGGCCCTTGGAGCGGATCACCCGGCGGCGGATCACCCGGCCGGGCTCCACCGGGGTGGCGCGGTAGAACGGCGCGGCGGCCGGGGCCCGCCAGTCGATCACCAGCGGGCCGTACTCGGCGTCCAGCACGCCGAGGCGGCCGATGTGCAGGGTCTCGGCGACGGCCGGGTCGGCCGGGTCGAGCGGGGTGTCGGAGGGGATGCCGTGTTCCTCCGGGGCGTCCGCCCGCTGGAGGTCGATCCGGCCGAAGAGGAAGTCCTCGAACTCGTTGTTGAGCCGCTGGAGGTGCGCGCCGGCCCGGTAGACCTGGGCGTCGCGCTCGGCGAGGGCGCCGGGAGTGCCGACCTGGACCCGCTTGGCGGCGTCCTCCAGGATGTACTCCGCCTCGGCGAGCTTCTCCTCCAACCGGTGGTAGACGGTGTCGAGGTGCTGCTGCTCACCGGCGATCTCACGTGCGCGGACGGTCTCGTGATCGGCGGTGGGGGTGGTGTCCGTGTTGCTCTGCATGGCCTCGGTGGTTGCGACGGAATCCGGCTCCGGAAAACGAGCGGACGGATGATCCTACGCCGCGACCCCCCGCACGCGCTGCTCCGGAACGTACAAAATCCGAAGGCCGCCCTCCGCATCAGCGGTGGACGGCCTTCGGTGTGAACATGGGGTGGTGGAGATGCCGGGAATCGAACCCGGGTCCAGTGGAGTTAATTCAGGGCTTCTCCGAGCGCAGTCCGCTGTGATTTTCTCGGCCCTGGCGGTCACACGGACAAGCCGCCAACAGGCCCAGCTGCTGTTTGATTTCCCATCCACCCTCGCAGCCCGGGCGGACGGTTGAGTTCCCTAGATTATGCCAGGGTCCGGGTCGGGAACTCCCCGGTCTGACACCCAAGCGCTATCGGTGCTTATTAGGCAGCGAGAGCGAACTGCTGGGAATCGCGCTTAGAGTTGGCGATTATTTTTTTGCGACACGTGGTTAACGAGATCATTGCCGCGTTCCTCGGCTCGCTTCCCCTGTTTCAACATCCCCTGTCGAAACCGATCATCCCCATGTTTTTTTGAGAAACAGCTCGGACGATGACCGTCCGTGTTGCTGCCGCCATAGTACGCGAGGCGACGGGCGAGGGTCCAGCGGATTAACCCTGGCGTCGCCGGGCCGCCGCCACCGCGCGGGCCGTCTCGCGGGTGTCCTGCTTCTCCCGCAGCGTCTGGCGCTTGTCGTACAGCTTCTTGCCGACCGCCAGCGCGAGTTCGAGCTTGACCCGGCCGTCCTTGAAGTACAGGGACAGCGGGACCAGGGTGTGGCCCGCGTCGCGGACCTTGGTCTCGATCTTCTGGATCTCCATCCTGTGCAGCAGCAGCTTGCGCTTGCGCCGGGCCGCGTGGTTGGTCCACGTCCCCTGGGTGTACTCGGGGATGAAGACGTTGTCGATCCAGGCCTCGCGGTTCTGGATGTAGGCGTAGCCGTCGACCAGGTTGGCCCGCCCCTCACGCAGCGACTTGACCTCGGTGCCGGTGAGCACGAGGCCGCACTCGTAGGTGTCGAGGATCGTGTACTCGTGTCGCGCCTTCTTGTTCTGCGCGATCAGCTTGTGTCCGGTTTCCTTTGCCATAGCGCGGCCATTCTCGCACTTCGACGCCGGTTCGGGCAGCCGCTTTACCGCCGGGCGACCGGGTCAGGACTGGGTGCCGAGGCCGGCCAGGACCCGCAGGGCGAGCGCGTCGGCGTCCTCGCCGGCGGCGGCCGGGACGTCCGGGGCCAGGCCGGTGCCGTCCGGGGAGCGTCCGGCCGGGGTGTAGTAGCGGCCCACGGTCAGCTCCAGCACCGCGCCGTCGGCGAGCCGGCTGGGCTGCTGGACGGTGCCCTTGCCGAAGGTCCGGGAGCCCACCACCACGGCACGGCTGCGGTCCTGGAGCGCCCCGGCGAGCAGTTCGGCGGCGCTCATCGTGCCGCCGTCCACCAGCACCACCAGCGGACTGCGCCGGTCGCCGCCGGGCGGGGCGGTCAACTCCCGCTTCTCGCCGCGCTCCTGGTAGGAGCCGACGGCGCCGCCGTCCAGGAAGCTCCCGGCGGTGCCGACCGCCTCGTCCAGCAGCCCGCCGGAGTTGCCGCGCAGGTCGAGCACCACACCGGCGTGCGGGGCGCGCAGCGCGGCGCGCACCTGGTCGGCCACGCCGCTGGTGAAGGCCCGGACGGTGATCCGCAGCACGCCCTTGT
Organism: Kitasatospora sp. NPDC040550; assembly: GCF_055594965.1. NCBI lineage: Bacteria > Bacillati > Actinomycetota > Actinomycetes > Kitasatosporales > Streptomycetaceae > Kitasatospora > Kitasatospora sp. NPDC040550. Next base: position 205,607 of record NZ_JBVIWC010000011.1, read on the forward strand.
CCAGGTGCTCCGCGGTGACCTGCCGGCTGTCCAGCAGCACCCGCCGCAGCCGCAGTTCGCGCACCTCGCCGCCGTCGCGCTGGACGGCCAGGGTGACCTCGGAGCCGGCCCGCCGCTCGTCGCCCTGCCCGCGCAGCCGGGCGACCACCTCGGTGACCGGCAGCCGGTCGGCCTGGTCCCGGTCGATCCGCAGCAGCCGGTCGCCGGGGGCGATCCCGGCCTCGGCGGCCGGTCCGGCCGGGGTGACCTGGGAGACCTCGGTGACGCCGTCCTCGCCGCGACCGACCGACAGCCCGACCCCGGGATAGCGGCCGTCCAGGCCCTGGCTGAACTCCGCGTACTCCTGGGCGCTGTAGTACGCGCCCCAGCGGTCGCCGCCGGCCGCCAGCAGGTGCTCGGCCTGCTGCTCGGACAGCGCGGCGCCCGCCGGGTCCGCCGGGAGCCCGGCGGCGGCCGGGGCCAGGTCCGCGGAGGCCCGGCGCGGCGGGTCGCCCGGGCCGCCCCAGGCACCGGTGGCGGCGCCGCCCAGCAGCACGGCACCGAACACCAGGCTGAGGGCGGCCACCTGACGTGCCCTGCGCGGAGTTTGCAGCATGGCAACGGAGTGTAGACACCGCACCCCGCGCGGCGGGCCGGAACGACGGAGCGCGGAACGGCGACGGCCCCGTACGGCGCAGTGCCGTACGGGGCCGAAGCAACCTCCGGGGGTCAGACCTTGAGGTACTTGCGCAGGGTGAAGAACGCCGCGATGCCGGCCATGCCCATGCCGACCACGACCAGCAGCGGGATCACCGCCAGCACCGAGCCGAGGCCGATGAAGTGGATGAACTGCACCCGGTCCGCCAGCCAGCCCTGGACGAAGAAGTGCCCGCCGACCAGCAGGCCGGAGGCCAGCGCCGCGCCGAGCAGCGCGGAGAACGCGGCCTCGGCGATGAACGGCATCTGGACGTAGAAGTTCGAGGCACCGACCAGGCGCATGATGCCGGTCTCGCGCCGCCTGCTGTACGCCGACACCCGGACGGTGTTGACGATCAGCAGCAAGGCGACGAACAGCATCAACACCATGATCACGAACGCCGCCGTCTGCAGGCCGTTGAGCAGGCCGAACAGGTTCTCCAGGATCTTCCGCTGGTCCTCGACCGACTTGACGCCGGGCTTGCCCGCGAAGGCGCTCTGGATGACGTCGTACTTGGTCGGGTCGTTGAGCTTGACCCGCCAGGACTGCGGCATGGCGTCCGGGCCCAGGACGGAGATGAGCGGGTTGTCCGGGTTCATGTCCTTCCAGTGCTTGTACGCCTCCGCGGAGCTCTCGTACGTGGACGACTGGACGACCGAACTCATCTTGTCCAGCTGGTCCTTGATGTCCTGGACCTGCTGGTCGGTGGCCGCGCCCTTGTCGCACTGGGGCGAGTTGCGGGCATCCGCCTTGGTACAGAAGTAGATGCTCACCTCGACCTTGTCGTACCAGTACCCCTTCATGGAGTTCACCTGGTCGCGGACCAGGAGCGAGGAACCGGCGAGGGCGAGGGAGAGCGCGACGCTGACCACGACCGCGATGGTCATGGTCAGATTGCGTCGGAGACCCACACCGATCTCCGACAGGACGAACTGGGCACGCATGCGGGAAACAACTCCAGGGTCGGTACTGCGCGGTCTGGCGGGCCGGGCCGGCGGGCCCCACGGGTCAGCGCTGGTCGGTCAGTGCTGGTATCCGTAGACGCCGCGGGCCTGGTCGCGGACGAGCAGCCCCTTGTCGAGCTCGATGACGCGCTTGCGCATCTGGTCGACGATGGCCTGGTCGTGGGTGGCCATCAGCACCGTGGTGCCGGTGCGGTTGATCCGGTCGAGCAGCTTCATGATGCCGACCGAGTTCTGCGGGTCCAGGTTGCCGGTGGGCTCGTCCGCGATGAGCAGCATCGGGCGGTTCACGAAGGCGCGGGCGATCGCGACGCGCTGCTGCTCACCACCGGACAGCTCGCCGGGCATCCGGTCCTCCTTGCCGCCGAGGCCGACCAGCTCCAGCACCTCGGGCACCACCTTGTTGATGGCGCTCTTGGGCTTGCCGATCACCTCCAGCGCGAAGGCGACGTTCTGCGCGACCGTCTTGTTCGGCAGCAGGCGGAAGTCCTGGAAGACGGTGCCCAGCTGGCGGCGCATGTGCGGCACCTTCCAGTTGGACAGCTTGCCGAGGTCCTTGCCCAGCACGTGCACCGAGCCCGTGGAGGGACGCTCCTCCCGCAGGCAGAGCCGCAGGAAGGTGGACTTGCCCGAGCCGGACGAGCCGACCAGGAAGACGAACTCACCCTTCTCGATCTCCAGCGAGACGTTGTCCAGGGCGGGACGGTTCTGCTTGGGATAGGTCTTGGAGACGTTGTCGAATCTGATCACGGCTGCATCACGGAGGCCATCCTAGGCGGCGCCAGTCCTCGGTCGATCCGCCCCGGAGGCCCGGTCCGGGGGCGGGCGATGGGAGCGCGGACGGCCGCTCCCGGTCTGGGACCATACGCGAACCTGCGGTGCGCCCGCAGGGACAGCCCAGGACGGACTCCGGAATCTGGGGGAGAATGTCCGGTTGTGCCCCGATAATTGCGAGCCATCTCACAGCCCGGGAGCCGGAACGGCCAGAACCTGGCAGAGTGGAGGTGGCGACCGTGTCCGGTCGCTCCCCCGTACGGGGCAGACTCCCCCGTACAGGTAGGAACAGGGAACCAAAGCCCCGTCCGGTGCGTTGGCTGTAGCAGCGAGGAGGAGATCGCATGACCTGCGACCATCTGGTGTGCGCCAACTGCAACGGCCGCGTCAGCGACGGGCGTTGCCCGGTGTGCCGCGCCAACCGGGCCCGGCTGCAGGAGCAGCAGGGGCCGTTCGCCGCGCTCTCCCCCGCGATGCTGCTGGCCCTGCTGGCCGGACTGCTCGCGGTGGCGCTGATCGCGCGGCAGGCGCTGGCCTGACAATCTTGCGGTACGACGAAGGGCCCCGACCGCAGCGGTCGGGGCCCTTCGCGTGTGCCGACGGTTACTCGGCGCCGGTCTCACGCTGCTCGCGCCGGCGGATGCCGGCCTCGATGCCGTGCTGGATGTTCATCGAGGCCGGAATCCTCACGCCTCGTTCGAGGTCTCGCGCTGCTTGCGCCAGCGGATGCCGGCCTCGATGAAGCCGTCGATGTCGCCGTCCAGGACGGCCTGCGGGTTGCCCGCCTCGTACGCGGTGCGGACGTCCTTGACCATCTGGTACGGGTGCAGCACGTAGGAGCGCATCTGGTTGCCCCAGGAGCTGCCGCTGTCCTTGAGCGCGTCCATCGCGGCCTTCTCCTCCTGGCGGCGCCGCTCCAGCAGCTTGGCCTGGAGGACGTTCATCGCGGAGGCCTTGTTCTGGATCTGCGAACGCTCGTTCTGGCAGGAGACCACGATGCCGGTCGGGAGGTGGGTGATGCGCACCGCCGAGTCGGTGGTGTTGACGCCCTGGCCGCCGGGGCCGGAGGCGCGGTAGACGTCCACCCGCAGCTCGCCCTCGTCGATCTCGACGTGGTCGGACTGCTCGACGACCGGGAGCACCTCGACGCCGGCGAAGGAGGTCTGCCGGCGGCCCTGGTTGTCGAAGGGCGAGATGCGGACCAGGCGGTGGGTGCCCTGCTCGACCGAGAGGGTGCCGTAGGCGTAGGGCGCCTTCACGGTGAAGGTCGCGGACTTGATGCCGGCCTCTTCGGCGTACGAGGTGTCGTACACCTCGGTCGGGTACCCGTGCCGCTCGGCCCAGCGCAGGTACATGCGCATCAGCTGCTCGGCGAAGTCGGCGGCGTCCACGCCACCGGCCTCGGCGCGGATGTTGATCAGCGCCTCGCGGGAGTCGTACTCGCCGGAGAGGAGGGTGCGGACCTCCAGCTCCTCGACGGCCTTCTGGAGCGAGACCAGCTCGGCCTCGGCCTCGGTGCGGGTGTCCGCGTCGTCCTCGGCCTCGGCGAGTTCGAACAGCACGCCCAGGTCGTCGATGCGGCTGCGGAGCCCCTCGACGCGGCGCAGTTCGCCCTGGAGGAAGGAGAGCCGGCTGGTCACCTTCTGCGCGTTCGCGACGTCGTCCCACAGGGTGGGGGCGGCTGCCTCCTCCTCCAGGACCGCGATGTCGGCCCGGATCTTGTCCAGGTCGAGGACGGCCTCGATCGACCCCATGGTCGTATCGAGGTTCTTGAGCTCTTCGGAAGGATCGACGGCTGCCACGCCCCCAGCGTAATGGTTCCGGGGGTGGTCATGACGACACCCCCGGTTCCACTGCCGTTCCCTCCGGGCTACGGAGCCCGCGGGGCGGTGCCGTGCACGGCCGGGCGGGCCGGGTGGCCGCCGCCCGGTTCGGTGGCCGCGAAGGCCGTCCAGGCCGCGGCGGCGCCCGCCAGCAGCAGCACGGTGGCCAGCAGGACGGCCAGCATCCGGCGCCGGCGCAGCAGGGCCGCGCGGTCCCGGCGGTGGCCCGGCGCGGTGCGCTGGGCACGGGACTCGGCGGCGTACGCGGCCAGCTCGTCGGCCGAGGGGCGGCGCAGGCTGGTGTGGGTGTCCCGGGTGGAGTCCGGGGCGACGCCCGGCACCAGCGGGACGGCCGGGCCGCGGCGGCGCTTGTGGGTGCCCGGGCCGGCGTCCACCTCGGCGTAGACCGCCTCGCCCGGGGTCAGCTGCTCCTCGGCCGGGGCGCGGCCCTGGGAGGGCACGACCAGCACCGGCAGACCGGCCAGCGAGGGCAGCTGCTCGCGCAGCCGGGCGGCCAGCTCGGCGGCGCGCAGCCGGGAGGCCGGGGCCTTGGCCAGGCACTCGGAGATGATCCGCCACAGCCCGTCCGGCAGGCCGGGGATCGGCGGCACCTGCTCGGTGACGTGCCGGCGCAGCACCGCGCCGGTGTGGCCGCCGCCGAACGGGGTGAAGCCGGCCAGCAGCTCGTACAGCACGGTGGCGAGGGCGTAGATGTCGACGGCGGCGCGCGGCTCCAGGCCCTCGATGATCTCGGGGGCGAGGTAGTCGGGGGTGCCGATGATCCGGGTGGCCCTGGTCCGGCGCGGGGCGTCGACCAGGCGGGCCACGCCGAAGTCGGTGAGCTTGGCGCGCGGGGCGCCGCCGGGGCCGGGGGCGGCGGCGAGGTCGAGCAGGACGTTCTCCGGCTTGACGTCGCGGTGGACGATCCCGGCCGCGTGCGCGGCCGCCAGGCCGTCCGCGACGTCGGCGATGATCGAGGCGGCGGCCTGCGGCGGGAGGGCGCCGTCCCGCTCCAGCCGGGAACGCAGGTCGGTGCCCTGGACGAGTTCCATCACCAGGGCGAGGTCGCTGCCGTCCACGACCATGTCGCGCACGCCGACCACCCGGGGGTGGTCGAGGCTGGTCAGCGCGGTGCGCTCCTGGACGAAGCGGCCGACCAGCACCTGGTCGGCGGCGAGGTCCTCGCGCAGCAGCTTGACCGCCACCGGGCCGTCGGGCCCCTCACCGAGCCAGACCGTCCCGGCCGAACCCCGGCCGATCACCTGGTGGACGGTGTACCGGCTGCCGATCTTGCGTGCCAATGCTGCTCCGTGGGCGGCGCGGGAGCGCTCCGGGGGTCCGGGCGCGCTCGGTGGGGCGGGACAACAGCGACCAACCTACGCGCCCGGACCCCCCGTGCGGGCCGCCTGGGGGCCGTGGATCGGCACTCGGGGGCGAGAAATCTCGGGAATTGTCGACAAAGCGTCAATCCTGGCTTCCGGGCCGGGTCCGGACGCCCGGTCAGCCGCCGGGGCGCCCGGCCGCCCCGGCCCCCACCCCCGCCGGCCGCCCGGGCCCGCGTCAGTTGCCGGAGCTGCCGATGACATTGTTCACCCAGTCCCGGGCGGTGTCGAACCAGCCCACGACGTTGTCCCAGTAGTGCGGCAGCGGCGTGAAGTTCCACAGCGCCAGCGCGGCCACCGCCAGCACCAGCAGCACCATCAGGCAGCCCTTGAGGCAGCCCAGCCCCGGGATGTACATCCGGTTGCGGCTGCGCGGGCGCCGCTCGCGCGGCGGGGCGCTCTCCCGGCGGGACGGCTCGCGCGGCTCCTCCCGCGGCGGCCGGGGCTCCCGGTGCTGCGGCGCGGGCGGCTCGGCCCGGCGCGGCACCGGGGTGGGCGCGGGCGGCGGCGGGTAGCCGCCCTGCGTCCGGCCCTGGCCGGACGGGGCCGGCCGGTAGCCGCCGGGCGGCTGCGGACGGCCACTGCCCTGGCCGCCCTGGCCACCCTGGGGCCCCTGGTTGACCTGGTAGGGCGGCGGGGCGACCGGCGGGCGCTGCGCGTAGCCGGGCGGCGGCGCCTGGCGGCGCTGGTCCGGGCGGTGGCCCGCCGGGGGCTGCGGCTGGTGGCCGGGGGCGCCCTGGCCGCCCTGCTGGGCTTGGTAGGGCGGCGGGGCGACCTGCGGGTCCTCGAAGTCCTCCGGCCCGAAGTAGCCGACCTGGGTCTGCTGGTTGCGGTCGCGCGCCGCCCGCAGCTGGGTCTGCCAGGGGTGCGGCGCCTCCTCCGGCGGCCCGGCCGGCGCGACCGGCGGGGGCGGCGGCACGGCGGTGGGCGGCATCACCTGGGTGCGGTCCTGAGCGCCGTACGGGGGCGCGGGCGGCGGCTGGGTGCCCATCACCCGGGTCGCCGCGGCCGGGTCGTACTGCGGGGCGCCCGGGGGCGGGGGCAGCACCTGGGTGCGGTCGTCGGCCCCGAACGGGCCGGGCCCACCGGGGACCACCGGCACGCTGCCGGGCACGGCGGTCGGCCGCGGGTCCGGCAGCAGCAGGGCGCCGACCGCCAACGCCTCGTCCACCGCCGCCGGCGAGGCGTGCACGCCGACCCCGGCCGCGACCACCCGCAGGGCGCGGGCCAGCGCGGTGGCGCTCGGCCGCTGCGCCGGGTCCTTGCGCAGGCAGCGCTCGATCACCGTCCAGAGCGGCTCGGGCATGGTGCTGGGCCGCTGCGGCTCCTGCGCCAGGTGGGCCTGGAGCACCGCCAGGGCGCTGTCGCCCTGGAACGGCTGGCGGCCGGTGACCAGCTCGTACAGCATGATCCCGGCGCCGTAGACGTCCACCGCGGAGGTCTGCGGGCGGCCCTCGGCGGACTCCGGCGCGACATACGCGGGGGTGCCGACGAACTCGTGGGTACGGGTGACGCCCGGGGAGTCGGCCAGCCGGGCGATGCCGAAGTCGGTGAGCAGCGGGTGCATCTGCTCGGCGCCCTGCACCCCGGTGGAGGCGAGCAGCACGTTGGCCGGCTTGAGGTCGCGGTGGACGATGCCGTCGGCGTGGCTGGCCGCCAGCGCGTCCGCGACCTGGGCCATCAGCAGGGAGCCGGCGATCGGGCTGAACGGGCCGTTGGCGCGCAGGTAGCGGGCCAGGTCGGGGCCCTCCACCAGGTCCATCACCAGCGCCAGCAGCTCGCCCTCGACGACCAGGTCGCGGACCCGGACGATGTTCGGGTGGCTCAGCCGCAGCAGCAGCGAACGCTCGCGCAGGAAGCGCATCACCACGTCCGGGTCGGCCGCCAGTTCCTCGCGCAGCACCTTGATGGCCACCTGCTGCCCGGGCTCGCTGCCCGGCACCTGGACGTCCTGGCGCACCAGACCGCGCCAGACCGTCCCGGTGGCGCCCCGCCCCAGGGTCTCCTCAAGCAGATACTTGCTGCCGACTGGCCGCACCTGTCGCACTCCTCGCCGTGCCGCCCGCGGGGCGCTCCCCCGCCGGTGTGCGGTGAGCCTGCCGGGCCCGTGTTTGCGGCCACTCTAACGGTGTCCGTACGGGTTTCAGAGGTGCCCGGCTGGCGGTCGGAGCAGGGTTGGGGGACATCCCCTAGGGAACCACCCGGAGGCGGCCGCCGGGCCCCTCGGCCGGGCGGCCGGGGCGACGGTTGACCTGACCCTCCGTCGCCTCCACCATGGCGATGATCGCAAGATCGTCAAATCCGGTACGGTGCGCGGACCATCCGCACCGGATGGCAGGATGGACACTCGCCACTCGTGTGGCCCAAGGGTCGCCGCGACCGCCCCGCGCGTGCGCGACGACACCGGGCAGCGGTACCAGGCATCACACCAGCAGAAGGGACCCGCGGGCGAGATGCAGATCCGGCTGACCGTCCTCCGACCGCGCAGCGGCCCGGCCGCCGCCGGCTCCGCCATCCCCTACGTGGACGTGCTGGTCACCGCGCCCGTCGGCACCGCGCTCGGCGCCATCGCGGGCGCACTCGCGGGCGCCGTCGGCGTGCGCGGACCACGGGCCGCCACCCATGTGCACCTGTACGCCGGGGCGCACCGGGTGGACGAGCACACCCTCCTCGGCCACCCCCCGCTGCTCGACGGCGCCGTCCTCAGCCTCAACGAGCCCGACCCCACCGCCGACGACGCCGACGACACCCGCGCCGCGGCCGAACTGCGCGTGGTCGGCGGCCCGGACGCCGGCGGCGTGCACCGGCTGCACGGCCGGGAGATCCGGATCGGCCGCTCCGGCGAAGCCGACGTCCCGCTCGACGACCCGGACGTCTCCCGGCTGCACCTCGCCCTGCACCTCGGCGACGACGGCCGGACCACCGTCCGCGACCTCGGCTCCACCAACGGCACCACCCTGGACGGCCGGATCGTCCCGCCGCTGCCGCCCGAGGCCGCCGTTCCGCTGGAACACGGCGCGCTGCTGCGCATCGGCGAGTCCACCCTCCAGGTCCTCGAACCGCTCGGCGAGCCGGCCCGCGCCGCCCTGCCCGACGGCAACGGCCACCTCCAGCTCGCCGCCCCCGGCCCGGCCCGGCCCGCGCCGCCCGCACTCGAACCGCCCACCGCCCCGGAACCCGCCCCGGGCCGCGGCCGCGGCCTCTTCTCCCTGCTGCCCGGCCGCGCCGCCGAGCCGCCCGGCCAGGAGAGCGCCGAACGCCACCACACCGCCGTACGGCTGCGCCAGGCCGCCGCCCAGCGGGAGCGCTGGCCCGACCTCGCCACCGTGCTGCTCAACGCCGTCGGCCCCGGCCCCCGGCTCTGGGAGCGCGGCCCCGGCCACCCCGACGCGCTCACCCTGCGGCTGGGCACCGCCGACCGCCCCGGCGGCGCCGGCACCACCCCCGGCACCATGCTGCCCGCCGTCCCCGTCACCCTCGACCTCCAGACCGCCGGCAGCCTCGGCCTCAGCGGCCCGCGCGAACGCCTCGACGCGCTCACCCGCGCCGTCGTCGCCCAGCTCGCCGCGCTGCACCCGCCGACCGGGCTCAGCCTCGTCGTGGTCGACGCCGACCCGGCCCGCAGCCCCGAGGACCGCGTCGACACCTGGGCCTGGGCCCTGTGGCTGCCCCACCTGCGCCCCGTCGACGGCCAGGACTGCCGACTGCTGATCGGCTTCGACGACGACCAGGCCACCGCCCGGCTCACCGAACTCACCGCCCGGCTCAGCGGCCCGGCCGGCCCCGGCGGCCACCCCGCCACCGTCGTCGTGGTGGACGGCCGCCCCGCCACCGAGGCCGCCCGGCACGCGCTCGACCTGCTGCTGCGCCAGGGCCCGGCGGTCGGCATCTTCCCGGTCTGCCTCGCCGAACAGCCCGAGCTGCTCCCCCGCGGCCTCGGCGCCACCGCCCTGATCACCGGCGAGGTCGGCACCCAGCTCTCCCTGGACCGCCCCGTCGCCCGCGGCCGGGAAACCCTGCACGAGGTCTCGCTGGACGCCGTCTCCGACGCCTGGGCCGAACGGCTGGCCCGCGTCCTCGCCCCGCTGCGCGAGGCCGCCCCGGTCTCCCGCGGCCCGCTGCCCGACGCGCTGCGGCTGCTCGACCTGCTCCAGCTCGACACCGTCACCCCGGCCAAGCTGTCCGCCCGCTGGGCCGCCCACGCCGGCGGCATCGGCGCCGCCACCGCACTGCTCGGCACCACCCGGGACGAGCTGTGCACCCTCGACCTCGCCGACCCCGAACTCACCCTGCCCTCCCCCGACCCCGGCGGCCCGCACCTGCTGATCGGCGGCGCCCGCGGCTCCGGCAAGACCGAGCTGCTGCGCACCCTGGTCGCCTCGCTCGCCGTCTCCGAACGGCCCGAGCGCCTCGCCGTCACCATCATCGAGGGCCGGGCCACCGGCGACGGCCAGGACGGACTGGACGGCTGCACCGAACTGCCGCACGTCACCGGCCGGGTGAACGCCGTCGCCGACCCGCGCGCCGCGCTCCTCGCCGCCGAGGCGCTGGAGGACGAACTCGCCCTGCGGGAGCGGCTGTTCGACGGACTGGACTTCGCCTCCTGGCACGCCACCCGGATCTTGGACGGGCACAGCTTGGACGGGCACAGCCTGGACGGACACAACCTGGACGGGCACACCGCGAACTCCGTACCGGTCCCCGCCACCGTCGGCGCCGCCGGCCCGGCTCCGGCCCCCCGGACCATCCCGTCCGCGCGCAGCGCCTCCGACCCCCGCCCGACCGGCTCCCCCGCCTCCCCCGTCCCGGCCCGGCTGGTCGTCGTCGTCGACGACTACGACGCCCTGCTCTCCCCCACCTCCCCGGTCGGCCGCCCGCTGGCCCGCGCGCTCGCCGCCGTCGCCCGGCGCGGCGGCCCGCTCGGCATCCACCTGGCGGTCGCCACCGGCCGTCCGGAGGAGAGCGCCGGCACCGAGGTGGACGAGGCCGCCCTGCTGCGGATCGCGCTGCGCACCGAGGACCCGGCCGACTCCGACCTGCTGATCCACCTCGGCGACGCGGCCGCCCTCCCCGAGGACACCCCCGGCCGCGGCTACCTGCGCCGCCCGGACGGCGGCGTCACCGCCTTCCAGACCGCCCGGATCAGCGGCCGCATCCCGCGCACCGCCACCCTGCGCCCCACCGTGGTCGCGATAGACCCCCTCCAACTCGGCGCCCCACCCGCCCGCCGCCCGGTCCGCGAACTCGGCAACGGCCCCACCGACCTCGCCCTCCTCGCCAGCGCCCTCCAACGCGCCGCCTCCCGCTGAACCCGCGCGGAGCGCTCTGCGGGGTACTCGGCAACCGCCCCGGTGGATGAAACCTCTTCGGGGCGGGCCCGTGTCCGACGACACGGGCCCGCCGCCCCGTCCCCTTGATCGCCCCGTCGCGCTTCGGCACCGCCGAAGCAGCGACGCCTCCTGCGCAGGAAGTCGGCCGAACCGACTTCCTGCGCAGACCCCAGACGGGCCAGGGTCATCCGTAGCGGGATCGCATAGTCATCCCCGCCAAAATTGGCCGGGGCCGCCGGAACCAGAAAGCGATATCCACCGCCTTGCCATGAGTGGAGTGGTAGCAGGCGCCGCCAGGATTGATCAATCCTCTTTTCGCTGCAGGGAATGCGAGCACGGAAACATGGGGCCGGCCTTCGAGATGATCTCGAAGGCCGACCTACTGCGGAACGACTCGATCAGCGAGGACGAGTACCCCGAACCAGATGTCAGGGGCGGCAGATCAGGATGCCGCCAAGGCATGTGATCTTGAATGAACCCTCGGCCTCGATCCTTGCGGCAGCGATCTCGGCCGCCCTGCCGATGGTCTCCAGGAACGGGACACCGCACTGATCCGCCCACGCCTCGTAGGAGGCCAGGTGCGAGACGATCGGCTCAGGACTGGTGACCTCGATGGTGCCGGGCAGTTCCCGGATCTGGATGTCCTTGAACGCCGTCCGCAGGTAGCCGCGGGCCTTCTCCAGGGAGAAGCGAGAGCTGAGGGAGACCCGCGCCGGTCCCTCGGGAATCCCGAGGACGTCTCCCGCGGCCTTGGCCCAGAGCTGGTCCAGCTCCTGCTTGTCGGTTTCGCTGTTGGTGGAGGCGATGAGCACGCCGCCGGGCCGGAGGACGCGGGCCAGTTCCTTGATCGTGGCCTCTATGTCGCCGACGTGGTACAGCATGTGCAGGGCCAGCACGGCGTCGACGCTGCGGTTAGCGAAGGGCAAGGACTGGGCATCGGCCACCAGCACCGGCTTCGGGACGCCGGAGAGGATGCCCGCCGAGATGTCCATCCCGACGACCTTGAGGTCAGGGCGGTCCTTGTGCAGGCGGCTGACGAACCTGCCGTTGCCGCAGCCGATGTCCAGGACGGCTCCACTCGTGCCGGCCAGCTCTTCGACCACGAGCCCGGGCAGGTCGTACCGTGGCTGCTGCCACCGGTAGATCGACTGGCGGGCGGCCAGATGGCGCCCGTCGGCGTAGGCACTGTTCGCGAGGACTGACTTGTCGGCGACTGCGGCGTCCTGCTGCGCGGTGTTGCTCGTCACTGGGGCAGCTCCGGAGCGCTCGTGAGTGCGGGTCGAGAGCAGGCGGGCCCGCCCAAACAGTGGGTACCCCACCCACCCTCCGCTCCGCCGAGCGTGCCCGGCGGAGCGGAGAAGCGGGATCCTGTGCGCTGACCGTGGGCGACCGGCCTGAGTGCTTCCCGGACCGGTCGCTCTACAGCCGTCAGACGTCCCAGGAGGCCACGGTCGGCTCCGGCCACTCTGCAGCCGTAGCGGCAAGGTCCGCCGGAAGCAGGGCAACCAGCAAGGCCCGACCGGCAGCAACGGCCTTCAACGCGGCTTCCTGGGCTTCGTCCTTGGTGTCGAACATGCCATCCCCCACCGTTTCGTTGTGGGGCGGCTCGCCGACCTCGCCGACCCACTGCGACGCGCCCGGCCACACCCGTACGTGGGTGAGCCGGGACGGCTCCGGGAGCCCCGCAATACCCCGAGCTGCGGCTTCCTTGATCACATCTTCGATGGTCATGCTTGGGCTCTCCTCATCTCGGCCAGTGCGGCATCCAGTCGTGCGGAGCGGACCACGGTGGAAAGGTCGGTGGCTGTGTGGGCGTAGTGCTCGGCTTCTTCACGGGCGCCCTGACGGTAGAGCACCGTTGCCAGTTGGGCGGTATCAATCGCCTTCGAGCGGGCCCGGTTGGAGGTCTGGGAGTCCACGGCGCGGCGAAGTCGGGACACCAGGTCGGAGACGGGTTTCCCCTTGACCGTCGCGAGCAGGTAGAGGGCGTGGCCGGTCTCGCCGTGCAGCTTGTGCTCGGTGAAGTACCACATCCAGCGTGGTTCGCTGTGCAGGTCGGTAACGCGGCTGTAGATCGACTCCGCGAGGGCGATCTGCCGCATCACCTCAGGTTCGTCGCCCTGGATGGCGTACGCCTGGGCCTTCACCGCTGCGATCATCGCCAGTGCCGAAAGGGGCACGTTACCCATCCCCATGTCGGCGAGGGCAACGGCGTCCCTCGGCTTGCGCTCGGCGATCTCCTGGCGGGCAAGGCCGGTTGCGACGTGGCACAGCAGTCCGTCGTCACCGGCCTCCCGGGCCGCCTTGATGCCAAGCCCGAACGTACTTCGCGCGGGCGCGCTCTGGCCGGCGTCGAACGCCGACCACGCCGCCAGGTCAGCGAGATTGGCGATCTGGCCGCACAGCCGGTCCCGGACACGCGGTCCCATAGATGATTTGGTGAGGTCGACTGCGCTTCGCAGTTCACCGAAGGCCAGATGGCGGGTGGCGAGGCCTCCGCTTCGCCGGTCCCACTCCTCCAGAGCGAAGGTCCGCTCCGCGATATCGTCAACGTCCTTCATCCCCAGGGAAGATGGGGACGGAATCACGTCGGGCAGAATCGAGGCCAGGGAGACGGCCAGGAAGTCACGGCGCTTCGACTCACTCACCTCCTCACGGTCCCGCCGGGTCCGCTTCGGGAACAGTCCCAGCTCTGCGTTCGTGGCCACGCCGAAGACGCCACGCAAGGCATCACGGACATCCGCGTCGGGCCAGCGGATCACGCCACGTTCTAATCGGCTGATCACATTGGCGTCAATCGCCGACTCACGTCCGGTCGCGGCCTTGATCCGGGCGTTCGCCCGGCTAGCGACCTCACCCTGGGTCCACTCTCGCCCGAGACGAAGCCTTCGTAGAGCGTCGTTGGTCATCCGAGGCCCGTCTCTCTGCGGTGCCGTTGGTGAGGGCCAGACAGCCTAGTGAACTGCCTAGCTTCTGCCTACAGGATCGCCCTGCCCCTACCCGCGCCGCAGGCGTTTGATGGTTCTCAGTCGCCCGGGGTGATGGGCCGGTTACGCCGGTGCTATTGGGAAGGCCCCGGGCGGCGTCAGTGCAGCGTCGATCCCGTGCCTTGGTCAGACCGGGCACCACCCTCGCAACTCCCAACGGCTGGAGGCCGTATGTCCGTCGACGACCACTCGGCCACGTTGATAAGCCCGGCCAACCCCGCGTCGTTCCCGGTGCCACAGGAGTGGGACGTCGAACCGGAGCCGGCGGCCGTGCCGCCCGCCCGTCGTCTGATCCGGAGGATCGCCGAAGCGTGGCGGGTGCCCATGTCGGACGCCGCTCTGCGGGACGTGGAGCTGTGCGCTGGCGAGTTGTTGGCCAACGCCATCGAGCACACCCACGCACGGTGCCGGGTCACGGTGCGGTGGACCGGCGAACGGCTTCGGGTGGAGGTCACCGATTCGAGCCTGGCCCTTCCGGATCGGGAGGCTGCGGAGGACACCATCACAGGTGGCCGTGGGCTGCTCCTGGTCGAGGGGATCGCGCACTCCTGGGGCTGGCACCCGACCAGGCAGGGGAAGACCGTGTGGTTCGAGTGCGCGGCCGACCAGTTGATCACGGGCGGCCGGCGCCTGGCCGTCCTCCTACGCGCCGCCAACGAACAGGCCACGGGTCACCCGACGCGGTCGGCGTGACCCTGGGAGTCCCGCCCTGACCACCAGGGGGTGGCCAGGGCGGGTGCCGCAACACGCACGAACCGGAAATCGACCGAGGAACGGAGTTCATATGGATGCGCCCCGAGGGCCCTTCGTCACCCTCGACGGTCTCAGCGCGAGCGGGAAGACCACCGTCGCCCCGCTGGTCGCCGCCTTCGTCAACGGCATTCACCTCACACACGATGCCTTGCCGACGTTCCCCCGCATGCGAGCGGAGGTGGACGCCACCGGCATCCTGCCGGCGCGGTTCCACTGGTGGCTGATGGCAAACCACATCACGTCGGAGACGGCCCGAACTCTCACGGAAAGCGGGAGGACTGTGGTGGTCGAGTCCTACTTCCCGCGCACCATCGCCACGCACAGGGCCATGGGGCATGACTGGGCCCCGGAGTACCCGAACGGGGCCCTCATCCCGAATGTGCCGATCCTGCTGGAGGTGGACGAGCACATTCGCCAGGAGCGACTCCGTCGGCGGGCCGAGCGCGGGGCGCTGGGCTACTGGCACCAGCGTGAGGAGCCCAATGTGGCCGAGAGCTCGCGCGTGTACCGGGCCTTCGGCCTTCTTCGCGTGGACGGCACTGACCGCACGCCGGAGGAGGTGGCCCGCGCGATCGCCGATATCGTTCGCTCGCATGTCCCGTACGGCATCGAGGAAGGCAACACCCAATGACCGCAACTGAGTTCGAAGCAAAGATCCTCAACATCGAGCCGGAGAAGATCCGCGCGTTGCTGGCCGAGGCGGGGGCCGAGCACGTGGCCGACCGCTTCCAGCGCCGCTACGTCTACGACATCCCCGGTCGACCCGGCTCGTGGGCCCGACTTCGCGACACCGGCAGCGACATCACGCTGTGCGTAAAGGAGATCCACTCCGACGCGATCGACGGCGTGACCGAGACGGAGACGACCGTCGGCGGCTTCGACGCCATGAACACGCTTCTCGGCAAGCTCGGATACCAGCCGAAGGCGTATCAGGAGAACCGCCGCTCCTCCTGGGCTCTGGGCGGTGCGGCCATCGAGATCGACGAGTGGCCGCTGATCCCCCCGTACCTGGAGATCGAGGGGGACAGCGCCGATCACGTCCACGCGACGGCGCTCTCGCTCGGCCTTCCCCTGGCCGAGCTGACGAGCGAGAACACGACCAAGGTCTACCGCCGGTACGGGATCGACATCGAGACGATCCCCCGACTCACCTTTCGAGCGACAGGAGACGAGCCTTGTCAGTGACCCAACACCCGGCGGTCAGGGTCGTCCGGGACAGGACCATCCGCATCAAGGTGATCGACGACTGCGGGTTGGCCTGCACGTTCTGCCACAACGAGGGAACGCCGGTCACCGCCGACAACCGAGGCCGTACGGCAGTACCCTTCATCGCGGGGCCCGGCAGGACCGGGCGCGTGTCGATCTACAGCGAGACGAACGGGGTCGGTTTCCTCGCCGCGAAGATGGCCCCGGACATGTCCTTCCGGCGTGCGGTGCGGGCCGTGACGAAGGCGTTCGGCGCCGACGAGGTCCACCTCACGGGAGGGGAGCCCACCCTCCACAAGGAGGTCCCTGCGCTGGTTTCAGCGCTCACTGGAATGGGCCTCAGCGTCGGAATGACGAGCAACGGCGAGCGGGGCCGACAGGTGATGCCGGACTGCTCGGCGGCCGGACTCCATCGGGTCAACGTCTCCGTCTTCGGCACCACCGCCGAAGAACTCCAGACCGTTCAGTCCGAGCGCTTCACGTCGGCGGGTCTGGCCGAAACGAAAATCCGTGCTGCCGAGCAGACCATCCGGGCCGCCGTCTCCAACGGAGTGAAGGCCTCCGTGAACATCGTCGTTCCCGGCATGGCCCATGTGGACCGGGTCGTCAACCTGGTCGAGTCGTACGGCCAGTTCGCAGACGTGCGGATGCTCACCAGCATCCAGGACGGAGCGGAGTCGATCGAGGCGATCTCCGAAGTGCTGGACCGGGTCGGTGCGGAACCAGTGCTTCGGACGTTCACCGCCGGCACCTCCGACGAACGCACCCTCTATCGGGCACTCGGCAGCAGAGCGGTCTACGTCAAGCGGCTGCTTCCGGTGCGGCTTCCGGACACTTGTGCGTCGTGCCGCTTCAACAACGACAAGGACTGCGAGGAGGGCTACTACGGCGTCCGCCTCTACCTCACCGACCAGGGCGAGTACATGGTCGGCATCTGCATCCAGCGCATGGACCTCTGCGTGCCCGTGGCCGAGTTGCCGAAGAGCGGGATCGTGGAAGAGGTGCAGGCTTTCAAGGACGCCGAGGTCCGGCGGCTGACCAGCCAGTACGGCGCCGCCGCCTGATCGACGGCGCGCACCACAACGCGGGCCCCTGAGGCGGATTTCCCCAACGCTTGGCACTCCGCGTAGTTGATGTGCTACTTTCCGCATCATCAACAGAACATAGAAGACCCCGGCGGTGGTGGAACACCCCGGGGTCTGGCACAGGAGCAGCAACTCCCAATGCAGATTCATCGTAGCGCCCATGCGCGCTGTTTCACCGTACTTCCGAACGGCCTCCTCCAGGACCGTCGCCTCAGCTACACCGCCCGAGGCCTCCTCTCCGACCTGCTCTCCCGCCCCGACGGCTGGCGCGAGGACGGGCGGCACATGGCCGACAGCAGCCCGCAGGGGCGCGGCGCCGTCCGCCGGGCGCTCAACGAGCTCAAGGAAGCCGGGTACTACCGGGCCGAGACCGTCCGGATGCCCGACGGCACCCTCCGCACCGACGTGCACGTGTACGACACCCCGCAGCAACCGGCGTCACCGAGTAACCGCTTCTCGGACCCCGGTGAGCCCGAGACCGGTCCGCCTGACAGCCCTGTAGTAAAGAACCCGGGAGAAGTACCCACCCTCCCCGCCCAGTTGACACGCACGGACGAGCAGACCCGCAGGGCGGTAGCCGCACTCTTCCGCGCCATCCGCCCCGAACCCCGCCTGCGCCTCGGCGAGGCCGAGGCGCAGCAGCTGGCACCCCTCGTCGTCCAGTGGCTGGAACGCGGCAGTACGGCAGCCGAGTTGGCCCACGCCCTGCTCCCCGGCCTGCCCTCGCCGCTGCACTCCCCGGTGGCGATCCTGCGCGACCGCCTCCAACGCAAGCTGCCACCCGTCCGAGCACCTCAGGCCGCACCCGCCGAGTGCGCCAAGTGCCACGATCCGGTGCCCCGCCCCGGCATCTGCCGCCCGTGCGCGGGCCTCGGCACCAGAACCCCGAGATCGGCACCAGCGCCGCCACCACACCCAGCGGCGTCGCCCGTGCCCGCGCGGCGTTGCGCGGGCACGGGGTCGCCGCCGCAGTGGGCGGTCAGGCGGTCAGGTGCACTTGATGTCGCGGTTGGCCACGGCCATCCCGGCGACCTTGCCGCCGTCCACGGTGAACTCGTACTTCCAGCCCTGCTGCCCCTCGACCGGCAGCTCGTACTTGCCGCTCTTGGCGAGCTGGAGGCCCTTGGCGCCGTACACCCGCTGCAGGTCGTCGACGGTGGAGCCGGCGCCGATGCCCTCGGCGGTCTTCGCGTCGGCCGGGGCGACCAGTTCGCGCAGGCCGGTGGCGGCGAAGGAGGCCCGGCCGGTGGCCAGGAAGGCCTTGTCCCTGGCCTCGCGGGCCACCCACATGTCCGCGATGGACTGAGTCGCGTCGGCCATCAGCTTGGCGGTGGCCGCCGAGTCCTTGGCGGCGGCGGCCGAACCGGCGGCCGCCGCGGCGGCGTCCTTCGCGGAGGCCCCGGGCGGCAGCGTGCCCGCCGGGGCGGGGGCCTTGCCCTGGGCCGCGTCCGCCTTGGCGTTGAGGTCCTGGTAGCGGGCCTCGGTGGCCGCCTCGGCGTCCATCCGGGTCTTGTCCGGTGCCGGGCCGCCCCGGTAGACGAAGTCCGTGCAGCCGTCGAGCAGCGAGACGGGCGCCGTCTCCAGCGCGCCGGTGGCCAGTCCGGCGTCCTTCGCCATCCCCGGCTTGAGGCCGCGGTAGCCGGCCGCCGAGAAGGCCTCCGGCCCCTTGGACGTCGGAGCCGCCGAGGCCACAGCAGTGGAGTCGGCCTTCGCCGCGTCCTTCTTGTCGTCGCTGCCGCAGGCCGCCGCTCCAGCGACCAGCAGCACCACCGAGACGGCCGCGCCCACTGCGCGGATCCGCCCCCGGTTCTTCCCCATGTCGTTCCCCCCTGAGTCGTTCGTGGATCACCGTACCGAAGGTGCGCCCCACGACCCGCAATCGGTTTCCGGGGCATGCGGAAGGGCCCGCGTCCGAGGACGCGGGCCCTTCCGGAACAGCCGTCCGTCAGCGCATCGAACCGGTGCGCAGCAGGGTGCGGATGACGCGCATCGCGACCGAGAGGCTGGACAGCTCGTAGTTGTCCGAACCCCTTATGTCGTCGAGGGTGGCCTTGGCGCGGTTCAGCAGGGTGGAGTTGAGGTCCGCCCAGGCGGTGTAGCGCTCCTCGGGGGTGGCGCCCTCGGGGCCGCAGGCCAGGATGTCGGCGGTCAGCGCCGCGTGCGCCGCGAAGAGGTCCTCGCGGATCGCGGCCCGGGCCATCGACGACCAGCGGTCGGTGCGGGGCAGGTCGATGATGCGGTCGAGCAGGTGCGAGATCTGCAGGCGGTCGCCCAGGTCGTAGTACAGCTCGGCGACCTCGGCGACGTCCTTGCCGGAGCGGTCCGCGACCTCGGTGATGTCCAGGGTCGGGAAGACCGAGGACAGCCCGGCGATCCGGGTGGCCAGCGCGTCCGGCACGCCGGCGGCGGCGAGCTCGCCCTGGATCTTCTCGAACCAGGCCAGGTCCTCGCCGCGGAGCGGCTTGGGCAGCGAGCCCCAGACCTGGTTGATCCGGTCGTGGAAGAACTCGATGGTGCCGGCGATGTCGAGCGGCTGGCGGCGGTTGTTGAGCATCCACCGGGTGGCGCGCTCGACCAGGCGCCGCGAGTGCAGCCGCATCTTGGTCTGGGTCCGGGCCGGGACCTTGTTGTCCAGGCCCTCGATCTCGGCCCAGATCTCCTCCAGGCCGAAGACGGCCCGCGCGGCGGTGTGCGTCCGGGCGATCTCCTCGTAGGTCGCGCCGGTCTCCTCCTTCAAGCGGAAGGCGAAGGTGCAGCCACCGCGGTTGATCGTGTCGTTGACGATCAGCGTGGTGATGATCTCGCGGCGCAGCGCGTGGTTGTCGATCGCGTCGGCGAACTTCGCCCGCAGCGCGCTCGGGAAGTACTCGTGCAGCGCGGTGCGGAAGTACGGGTCGTCCGGCAGGTCGGTGGCGAGCAGCTCGTCGGCCAGGATGATCTTGGTGTAGGCGAGCAGGACGGACAGCTCGGGCTGGGAGAGCCCGCGGCCGCTCTGCTGGCGCTCGCGGATCTGGCGCTCGGTGGGCAGGAACTCCAGCCCGCGGTCGAGCCGGCCGGCCGCCTCGAAGCGGTTGATCATCCGGGCGTGGACGTTGACCATGCTGTGCGCCTGGGCGACGGCGTTGGCCAGCACGACGTTCTGCGCGTAGTTGTTGCGCAGCACCAGGTGGCCGACCTCGTCGGTCATCTCGGCGAGCAGGGCGTTCCGCTGCTTGACCGTCATGTCGCCCTCGGCGACGACCTGGTTGAGCAGGATCTTGATGTTGACCTCGTGGTCCGAGGTGTCCACGCCGGCCGAGTTGTCGATGGCGTCGGTGTTGATCCAGCCGCCGGTGCCCTCGGGGCCGCCGGTGGCCGCGTACTCGATGCGGCCGAGCTGGGTGCAGCCGAGGTTGCCGCCCTCGCCGATGACCCGGGCCCGGACCTGCTCGCCGTTGACCCGGATGGAGTCGTTGGCCTTGTCGCCGACCTCGGCGTTGGTCTCGGTGGAGGCCTTGACGTAGGTGCCGATGCCGCCGTTCCAGAACAGGTCGACCGGGGCCTGGAGGATGGCCTTCATCAGCTCGGCCGGGGTGAGGCGGGTCTCCTGGATGCCCAGGGCGGCCCGGACCTGCGCGCTGACCTGGATCGACTTGGCGCTGCGCGGGAACACGCCGCCGCCGGTCGAGATCAGCGACTTGTCGTAGTCGTCCCAGGAGCTGCGGGGCAGGTCGAACAGGCGGCGGCGCTCGGCGTACGAGACGGCCGCGTCCGGGTTCGGGTCCAGGAAGATGTGGCGGTGGTCGAAGGCCGCCACCAGCCGGATGTGCTCGCTGAGCAGCATGCCGTTGCCGAAGACGTCGCCGGACATGTCGCCGATGCCGACGACGGTGAAGTCCTCGGTCTGGGTGTCGTGGCCCAGCTCGCGGAAGTTGCGCTTGACCGACTCCCAGGCGCCGCGGGCGGTGATGCCCATGCCCTTGTGGTCGTAGCCGGCCGAGCCGCCGGAGGCGAAGGCGTCGCCCAGCCAGAAGCCGTACGACTCCGCGACGCCGTTGGCGATGTCGGAGAAGGTCGCGGTGCCCTTGTCGGCGGCGACGACCAGGTAGGTGTCGTCCTCGTCGTGGCGGACCACGTCGGCCGGGTGGACGACCTCGCCGGCCACCAGGTTGTCGGTGATGTCGAGCAGCGCCGAGATGAAGGTCTTGTACGAGGAGACGCCCTCGGCCAGCCAGGCGTCGCGGTCCACCGACGGGTCCGGCAGCTGCTTGGCGACGAAGCCGCCCTTGGCGCCGACCGGGACGATGACGGTGTTCTTGACCATCTGGGCCTTGACCAGGCCGAGGATCTCGGTGCGGAAGTCCTCGCGCCGGTCGGACCAGCGCAGACCGCCGCGGGCGACCTTGCCGAAGCGCAGGTGCACGCCCTCGACCTGCGGCGAGTACACCCAGATCTCGAACGCCGGGCGCGGGGCCGGGAGGTCCGGGATGGCCTGCGGGTCGAACTTCATCGACACGTAGGAGTGCCACTCGCCGGAGCCGTCGTGCTGGAAGAAGTTGGTCCGCAGGGTGGCCTTGATGAGGTGCAGGAAGGAGCGCAGGATGCGGTCCTCGTCCAGCGACGCGACCTCGTCGAGCGCGCCGGACAGCTCCTCCAGGATGCCCTCGGTCAGCTCCAGGGCGCCGGAGCGGTGGCTCGGGCTGTGCCGGGCCTCGAACAGGTTGACCAGCAGCCGGGTGGTGTGGGTGTTGTTGCGGAGCGCGTCCTCCATGTAGTCCTGGGAGAACGTGGAGCCCGCCTGGCGCAGGTACTTGGCGTAGGCGCGCAGCACCATCGCCTGGCGCCAGTTCAGCCCGGCGGTGAGGACCAGCTCGTTGAAGCCGTCGTTCTCGGCCCTGCCGGTCCAGGTCGCCGCGAAGGTCTCCTGGAAGCGCTCGCGGGCCTCGTCGGTGAGCTCGGTGGCCTCGCGCAGCTTGAGGCCGAAGTCGTACACCCACGCGGTGGTGCCGTCGGAGCGGCGCAGCGCGTACGGGTGCTCGTCCAGGACCTCGACGCCCAGGCGCTGGAGCACCGGCAGGACCTCGGAGAGCGAGATCGGGCCGCCGACCCGGTAGATCTTGAAGCGGCGCTCGTCGTCGCCCGCGCCGACCGGCTGGTACAGGTTCAGGCGGAAGTCGCCCGCGCCGTGCAGCGCCTCGATCTGCTTGATGTCCGAGACGGCGGTGCGCGGCGGGAAGTCGGCGCGGTAGCCGTCGGGGAAGGCGTTGGCGTACTTGTGGCCGAGCTCGGCGGCCTTCTCCTCGCCCAGCTCGGTGTGCAGCTGGTCGTGGAAGCCGTCCATCCAGAACCGGGCGGCCTCGGCCAGGCGGTTCTCGATCCGCTCGATGTCGGAGTCGGTGAGCCGGGGCAGCTCGGTGCCCGGGGCGACCCGGACGACGAAGTGCAGGCGGGTCAGCACCGACTCGGTGGCGTACACCGTGTAGTCGATGGTGGCGCCGTTCAGCTCTTCCTTGAGGATGTCGGTGAGCAGCAGCCGGATGCGCGTGGTGTAGCGGTCGCGCGGCAGGTAGATGAAGGCCGAGAAGTAGCGCCCGTACTCGTCCTGGCGCAGGAAGAGCCGCAGCTTACGGCGTTCCTGGAGGTAGAGCACGCTGGTGGCGATGGAGAGCACTTCGGCGGCCGAGGTCTGGAAGATCTCGTCGCGCGGGAAGGTCTCCATGATCTGGAGCAGGTCGCGGCCGTCGTGGCTCTCGCTGGAGAAGCCGGAGCCGTCCAGCACCTCCTGGACCTTGCGGCGCACGACCGGGATGCGGGTGACCGACTCGGTGTAGGCGGCGGAGGAGAACAGGCCGAGGAAGCGGCGCTCGCCGGTGGGCTCGCCGGCGGCGTTGAACTTCTTCACGCCGACGTAGTCGAGGTAGGCCGGGCGGTGCACGGTGGAGCGGCTGTTGGCCTTGGTCAGGACGAGCAGCTTCTTCTCGTGGGCCTTGGCGCGGACCGGGGCGGAGAGCCGGCCGAAGGCCTCGGAGACCGAGTGGTGGCGGTCGTCGTGGCTGTGCGGGTCGGAGCGCAGGATGCCCAGGCCGGTCCCGGCGACGGCCTTGAGGACCTCCTCGCCCTCGTGCTCGACCAGGTCGTACTCGCGGTAGCCGAGGAAGGTGAAGTGGTCGTCGGCGAGCCAGCGCATCAGCTCCCAGGCCTCGCCGACCTCCTGCTCGGGCAGCTCGGCCGGGGGCTCCTCGGCCAGCTCGTCGGCCAGGCGCAGCGCGCTGTCGCGCATCTTGCCCCAGTCCTCGACGACCTCGCGGACGTCGCCGAGCACGCGGCGCAGGTTGGTCTCGATGGTGCGCAGGTCGTCGCGGTCGGTCTCGCGGTCGATCTCGACGTGCATCCACGACTCGACGGTCGCGTCGGCGGGCCACTCGGTGCCGGCGGCCTGGCTGCGGGAGCAGGCGTCGACGTCCAGGATCTCCAGCAGCTTGCCGGTGATGTCACGGCGGACGACCAGCTGGGGGTGGACGACGAGGTGGATCGCGCGGTCCTGGCGGGAGAGCTCGTTGGTGACCGAGTCGACCAGGAAGGGCATGTCGTCGGTGACGACCTCGACCACGGTGTGGCCGCAGGACCAGCCGTTCTCCTCGACCGAGGGGGTGTGGACCCGCACCTCGGCGGTGCCCTGGGGACGCTTGAGCCCCAGGCGGTAGTGGGAGGCGGCCGCGCCGTACACGTCGACCGGGTCGAGGTCGACCAGGTCCTCGGGCGCGGTGTGGAGGTAGTAGTGGTGCAGGTACGCGGTCAGAGCGCCGTTGCTCAGACCCTCCCCCGGCGCCGCTCCCCCCACCTGGCTGTTCTCAGCGGCTGCGGCTGCCTTCTTGAGCAGTTCGGCCTTGGCTGCGTCCAGCTTGGTCTGCATGACTTCTTGGCTCCTGTCGCGCGCCGTTGCGTGACTCGGTGGTGTGTGGGTGTACACCGACGGGTCGCTCGCAATCCTGCCGCACCGTCCGACTGAAAGGGGCTCATGGCACGCATGAAACGCCCTCCCAGCGGGTAGGACGACACGTTCGTCCTGCAAGCCACCCGACGACGCCAGCCAGCCTAACCGGATCAATCGAAGGTGCACAGGGACAGGGAGGCGCAATCCCGCAGGATGTCGGGTCCGTCCTGGACACCATGTCCAAACCGGAGCGTCATGTTCGCTTTCAGCCCATATGCGGGTAACCGTGCTGGGTGGGCGGGACGAAGGTCTCCTTGATCGCCCGCGCCGAGGTCCAGCGCAGCAGGTTCTGGGCGGCGCCCGCCTTGTCGTTGGTCCCGGAGGCCCGGGAGCCGCCGAAGGGCTGCTGGCCGACCACGGCGCCGGTGGGCTTGTCGTTGATGTAGAAGTTCCCGGCGGTGAAGCGCAGCTCCTCCACCGCCTGGGCGATGGCGTAGCGGTCCTGGGCGATCACCGCGCCGGTGAGGCCGTACGGGGCGCCCGCGTCGACCCGGCGGAGCACGTCGTCCCAGCGGGAGTCCTCGTAGACGTGGACCGCCAGGATCGGCCCGAAGTACTCGGTGCGGAAGATCTCGCCCCGGTGGTCCGAGGAGACCAGCACGGTCGGCCGGACGAACCAGCCGATCGCGTCGTCGTACTGGCCGCCGGCCGCCAGTTCGACGGTCGGGTCGGCCTTCGCCCGCTCGATCGCGGTGCGGTTCTTCTCGAAGGCGCGCTCGTCGATCAGCGCGCCCATGAAGTTCGACAGGTCGGTGACGTCGCCCACCGTGAGGGCGTCCACCTCGGCCAGGAAGTCGTCCTTGATCTTGAGCCAGAGGCTGCGCGGCAGGTACGCGCGGGAGAGCGCCGAGCACTTCTGCCCCTGGTACTCGAAGGCGCCGCGGACCATCGCGGTGCGCAGGATGTCCGGGTCGGCCGAGCGGTGGGCCAGCAGGAAGTCCTTGCCGCCGGTCTCGCCGACGATCCTCGGGTACGTGCGGTAGCCGCCGATGTTCGCGCCGATGCTCTGCCAGAGCGACTGGAAGGTGGCGGTCGAACCGGTGAAGTGCAGCCCGGCGAACGCCGGGTCGGCGAGCACCACCGGGGAGACCTGGAGGCCGTCGCCGGTGACCAGGTTGATCACCCCGGGCGGCAGGCCGGCCGCCTCCAGCAGCCGCATCAGGTGGTACGCGGCCAGGGTCTGGGTCGGCGCGGGCTTCCAGACCACGGTGTTGCCCATCAGCGCGGGGGCGGTGGGCAGGTTCCCGGCGATCGCGGTGAAGTTGAACGGGGTGACCGCGTAGACGAAACCTTCCAGCGGACGGTGGTCGACCCGGTTCCACACCCCCGGGGAGGAGACCGGCTGCTCCGCCAGGACCTGCCGGGCGAACCCGACGTTGAACCGCCAGAAGTCGATCAGCTCGCAGGCGGAGTCGATCTCGGCCTGCTGCACGGTCTTGGACTGGCCGAGCATGGTCGCCGCGTTGAGCGTGTCCCGCCACGGCCCGGCCAGCAGGTCGGCGGCCCGCAGGAAGACCGCGGCCCGGTCGTCGAAGGAGAGCGAGCGCCACTGCCGCCCGGCCACCAGCGCCGCGTCCACCGCCGCCCGGGCGTCCTCCCGGGTGGCGTTGCCGAGCACGCCCAGCTTGGCGGCGTGGTGGTGCGGCTGGACGACCTCGATCCGCTCGCCGCCGCCGAACCGCTGCTCGCCGCCGATGGTCATCGGCAGCGGCACCTGCTCGGCCGCCAGCTCGTCCAGCCGCCGGACCAGCCGGTCCCGCTCCGGACTGCCGGGCGCGTACGTCCGCACCGGCTCGTTGACCGGGATCGGCACCTCGGTGACTGCGTCGATGGGCATGGCTGCTCCGTCCTGGCGGCTGGGGTTCGACTCCAGCCTGACCAGCACCGGACGGTTCCGCCCGTCCGGACACGCCAACGGCGGACGTGGCGCCCACCACGTTCCGCCGCCCCGACGACCGCGCTCGGCCCACCGGCCCGACCGCCTCGGCTCAGCCCGTCAGCCGGCCCGCCAGCTCGACCGCCTCGGCCAGGCTGTCCACCACCGGGACGCCGACCGGCTCCAGCTTCTCCCGGGTGTGCGAGCCCCCGGTGTACAGCACCGCGTGGGCCCCCGCGTGCAGCGCCGCCAGGGCGTCGTCCGCGGCGTCGCCGATCAGCACCGTACGGGCCGGGTCGACCCGCTCGCCGAGCGCGGCCAGGTGCCTGGTCAGCTGCCGCGCCTTCTGGCCCCCGGAGGGGCCGCTGCGGCCGTCCACCCGCAGGAAGCTGCCGGTCAGGCCGAAGGCGTCGACCAGCGGGACGAGCTTCTCGTGCTCGTACATCGACAGCAGGGACTGGCTGTGCCCGGCCGCCTGCCAGCCCGCCAGCAGCTCCGGCACGCCCTCGGTCAGGCCGCAGGCCAGGCTGAGCTCGACGTAGCGGTCGTGGAAGGCGTCGTCCAGTTTCAGCCACTCCTCCGCGGAGGGCATCCGACCGAGCAGCCGCTCGTAGAACCGGGGGATCGGGATCTCGTACTGCTCGCGGTACTGCTGCAGGGTCATCGGCTGGACGCCGATGGTCGCGAACGCGGCGTTGCTCGCCCCGAGGACGGCGTCCATGTCGTGGAAGAGCGTGCCGTTCCAGTCCCAAACGATGTGAGTGCGCACGGGATCAAACGGTAACCCGAACGGCCGACACACCGGTAGGACGGGCCGACCGGGAGGCGGTGCAGGCGGTGCTACCCGAGCAGGGCGGGGATCTCCTGGGTCGCGTACCAGAGCAGGTCGTGGTCCTCGGCACCGTCCACGGTGAACTGGGCGTCCTGGTCGCCCGCGTCGGCCGCGGCGACCGCCGCCACCGCGGCGGCGACGTCCTCGACCACCTCGTCGTCGGCCACGTCCGCGTGCACCGAGGCGGCCTTCGCCAGCTTCACCGGGCCGGCCAGCACCACCCGGCCGAGCGAGGCCTGGTCCTGGTACTCGTCACCGGGGAAGGGCCGCACCGCAGAGTCGGCCACGTCCAGGGCCACCACGACGCGCCGGCGCGGGGAGTCCGGGTCGGCCGCCAGCAGCCGCAGCGAGGACTGCGCGGCCCGGTTGAGCGCCGCGTACTCCAGCTCCTCCAGGTCGTCGCTGACGTACCACTCGCGCAGCGCGGGCGTCACGGCGTACGCCGCGGACTGGTCCAGGGCACCGCCCTCGTGCGCCGCCGCCAGGCCGGTCAGGGTGGTGGGCACGTACACGCGCATCGGTGGCACTCTCCGGTTTCCGCGAAGCTACTCCAGCGCCCCAAGAATAAGCTCAGCCGCACCGGGCGCGATCACCTGAGCCCCACCCCCCGTGCCCGGACTCACCGCGCCGCCCCCAGCGCCTCGCGGGCGCTGCGCAGACCGCTCTCCAGCACCGCGCCGCGGCGGGCCGGGTCCATCAGGTTCGGGCCCATCGCCGCCAGGTCGGCCGGGGTCGGCGCGAGCAGCCGCACCCGGACGCCCTCGGCCCGCAGCAGGGCGGCCTCCCGCAGCAGCTGCCGGGTCACCGCGTGGCGGTAACGGCTGACCAGCTGGGCCAGCACCCCGCGCGGGCGCTCCCGGGCCCGCCACTCGCGCAGGGCGGCCACCGTGCCCCGGTCGGAACGCTCCGGGCGCGGGCCGAGCCGCAGGGCCATCGGGGCGAGCACGTACACCTCGTCCAGGCCGCGACCGAGCAGCAGGTCGGCGTTGGTGGCCGACCAGCAGCCGCCGTCCACGTACGCCGAGCCGTCCAGGCGCACCGGCGCGAACCAGCCGGGGATCGCGCAGGAGGCCATCACGGCCTCGGCCACCGGGACGTCGGGGGCGTCCGGGTCGCCGAAGACCACCCGGTGGCCGCTGCGGTAGTCCACCGCGGCCACCCGCAGCGGGGCCGCGGCGGCGCTGGGCGGGACGGCGTCCGTGGCCTCGGCCTCCGCCGCCCCGGCTCCCGCTGCCCCGGCTCCCGCCGCTGCCGCCGCACCCGCCGGGAGCGGCCAGCCGCCCGGGCCGAGCAGTCCGCGCACCAGCTCGCCGACCGGCGCCAGCGAGCCGCGGCCGTGCGGCGCCACCGCCGAGACCATGGTCAGCAGCGGGTACTCGCGCGGGTGCCGGACGGCGTCCCGCAGCAGCCCGGGCGAGCCGATCCCGGCCCGCGGCCGGGGCGGCAGCGCACCGCCCACCGCGGTGTCGTAGTCGAAGGCCACCCCGGCCAGCGGGCCCTCGGTGATCGGCAGGCCGCGCTGGTGGTCGCGCAGCTGCTCGGGGCGCACTCCACCGGCCAGCATCGCGGCCAGGATCGCGCCCGCCGAGGTGCCGAGCAGCACGTCCGCCTCACCCGGCCGGTGCCCGGCGGCCTCCTCGACGGCGCACAGCGCGCCGACCGTCCAGGCCGCGCCGAGCATCCCGCCGCCGCCCAGCACCAGGCCGCGCCTGGGGGCGCCCCCGGCGTCGGCGGGCGTGTCCGGCCCCGTCACCGCCCGTGTGGTCGTCCCGACTGTCGTCATCCCGGCCGCCCGTCGTCGTCGGGTTCGGGTCAGGCTCCGATGGTGCGCGCGGACGGCCGGGCGGCGCAACGGGAGCCCACCGCGGGGCCACCCGGTCCGCCGTACCCGGGCGTCCCCTTTCGGACCGTACGGTCCGTCCCCGCACGTCAACCGGGTGCCGCCGGGGCGGCCGCCGGGCCCGTCGCCGCACTGGTCGACTCACCCGGATAGGTGAACTTCGGGCCGGCCCGAAGGCCGGCCGCAAACCCGTTGCCGCCCGGTGATCACCACCGCCAGCCTGGGCCCGTCCGTACCCGCACCACCCTTGCCCGGAGCCACCGTGACCATCAGCCCCCGCACCTGCCCGACCGCCCGGCCGACCACCGCGCCGAGCCCGCACCAACACGTCCGCCCGACGGAGCGCCCGACCGCCCGCCCGCACCACCGGGTCCGCAGCGACGGCGGCGGCGACCCGGCCGGGCGCCGGCCCCGCCACCCGCGCGCCGCCTGCACCACCGCCGGGCCGCCCGGCACCCCCCGGTCCGCCCCCGGATCCGCCCCCGGCCCCGCCCGGCACGACGCCGGGGCACTCGCCGCCCGCTTCGCCCACCAGCTGGTCGAGGTGCTCACCGGAGCCCGGCCCTCCGGCCAGCTGATGCGGCACACCAGCCTGGACGGCTACGGGCAGCTCGCCTCACTGGTCCGGGTCGGCGCGCTGCGCCGAGGCGGCCCGGCCGACCGGCCCCGGCTCGGCCCGGTGCACGACCGCTCGCCCTCCCCGGACGCCGTCGAGGCCTGCGTCCGGGTCGACCTCGGCCGACGGCACCACATGGTGGCCTTCCGGCTGGAGCAGCGAGGCCCGGCCGGCCAGTGGCAGTGCACCGCCGTGGAGGCCCGGTGACGACCACGGCCCGGGACACACCCCGGGACACACCGCAGGGGACGGCGCAGGGCGCCGCCCCGGTACGGGAGCGGCGCCCTGTGCGGCGTCCTGCGGCCGGCTCAGGCCTTGCGGCGGCGGCCCTTGGCGGACTTGGCGGCCTTGCGGCGCTCGGCGCGGGTCAGACCGTCGCCCTCGTCGTCCGGCACGGCGTCCTCGAAGTCGCCCTCGATGACACCGCCGCCGACCTCGTCCGAGGGGGCCGTGTAGTGCAGCCGCTGCGGCTTCGGGGCCTCCAGGCCCTTGGCCTTGATCTCCGGGCGGGCGGCGTCCTTCTCCAGCTTGTCGAGCAGCACCTCGGCGTCCGCCACCGGCACCTCCTCGACCTGCTGCTCGACCTGGACCTCCAGGTTGAACAGGTAGGCGACGGACTCCTCCTTGATGCCCTCCATCATCGCGGTGAACATGTCGAAGCCCTCGCGCTGGTACTCGACCAGCGGGTCGCGCTGCGCCATGGCCCGCAGGCCGATGCCCTCCTGGAGGTAGTCCATCTCGTAGAGGTGCTCGCGCCAGCGGCGGTCCAGCACCGACAGCACGACGCGGCGCTCCAGCTCGCGCAGGATCTCCTCGCCGAGCTGGTCCTCGCGGGCGCCGTACTGCGCCTGGACGTCCTCCTGGACGACCTTGATCAGGAAGTCCGGGGTCAGGCCGGCCGGGCCGCCGACCTCCTCCTCCAGCTCCGCCAGGTCCAGGGTGATCGGGTACAGCTGCTTGAACGCGGTCCAGAGCTTGTCGAGGTCCCAGTCGTCCTCGAAGCCCTCGCCGGTGGCCGCCCTGACGTAGGCCTCGACGGTGTCGTCCATGAAGTGGCCGACCTGCTCCTGGAGGTCCTCGCCCTCCAGCACGCGGCGGCGCTCGCCGTAGATGACCTCGCGCTGGCGGTTGAGCACCTCGTCGTACTTGAGGACGTTCTTGCGGATCTCGAAGTTCTGCTGCTCGACCTGGGTCTGCGCGGAGGCGATCGCCCGGGTGACCATCTTGGACTCGATCGGCACGTCCTCGGGCACGTTGGCCATCGAGAGCACGCGCTCGACCATGCCGGCCTTGAACAGGCGCATCAGGTCGTCGCCCAGCGACAGGTAGAAGCGGGACTCGCCCGGGTCGCCCTGACGGCCGGAGCGGCCGCGCAGCTGGTTGTCGATCCGGCGGGACTCGTGCCGCTCGGTGCCGAGGACGTAGAGGCCGCCGGCCTCCTTGACCTCGTCCTGCTCGGCCTTGACCGAGGCCTTGGCCTTCTCCAGCGCGGCCGGGAACGCGGCCTCGTACTCCTCCGGGTTGTCGCCCGCGGAGAGCCCGCGCTGGGCCAGCTCGGCCGCCGCCAGGTGGTCCGGGTTGCCGCCGAGCATGATGTCGGTGCCACGGCCGGCCATGTTGGTGGCGACGGTGACGGCGCCCTTACGGCCCGCCTGGGCGACGATCTGCGCCTCGCGCTCGTGGTGCTTGGCGTTCAGCACCTCGTGCGGGATGCCGCGCTTGCGCAGCTCCTGCGACAGGTACTCGGACTTCTCGACCGACACGGTGCCGACCAGCACCGGCTGGCCCTTCTCGTGCTTCTCGGCGATGTCCTCGACCACGGCGGCGAACTTGGCCGGCTCCGACTTGTAGATCAGGTCGGGCTGGTCGATGCGCAGCGGCGTCCTGTTGGTCGGGATCGGCACCACGCCGAGCTTGTAGATCTGGTGGAACTCGGCGGCCTCGGTGGTGCCGGTACCGGTCATACCGGAGAGCTTGTCGTACAGACGGAAGAAGTTCTGCAGGGTGATGGTGGCCAGGGTCTGGTTCTCGTTCTGGACCTCCACCCCCTCCTTGGCCTCGATCGCCTGGTGCATGCCCTCGTTGTAGCGGCGCCCGGCCAGGATGCGGCCGGTGTGCTCGTCGACGATCATGACTTCGCCGTTCATGACGACGTAGTCCTTGTCCTTCTTGTACAGCTCCTTGGCCTTGATGGCGTTGTTCAGGAAGCCGACCAGAGGGGTGTTCACCGACTCGTAGAGGTTGTCGATGCCCAGGTAGTCCTCGACCCGGGTGACGCCCTCCTCCAGGACGCCGACGGTGCGCTTCTTCTCGTCGACCTCGTAGTCGCGGTCGATCTTGAGGCGCAGCACCAGCTTGGCGAAGTCGGCGTACCACTTGGTCGCCTGGTCCGCCGGGCCGGAGATGATCAGCGGGGTGCGGGCCTCGTCGATGAGGATCGAGTCGACCTCGTCGACCACCGCGAAGTTGTGGCCGCGCTGGACGAGTTCGTCCTTCGACCAGGCCATGTTGTCGCGCAGGTAGTCGAAGCCGAACTCGTTGTTCGTGCCGTACGTGATGTCCATCGCATACTGGCGCTTGCGCTCGGCGGGCGTCATGTTCGCCAGGATCACGCCGACTTCGAGGCCGAGGAAGCGGTGCACCCGGCCCATCCACTCCGAGTCGCGCTCGGCGAGGTAGTCGTTGACGGTGATCAGGTGAACGCCCTTGCCCGTCAGCGCGTTCAGGTACGTCGGCAGGGTGCCGACGAGGGTCTTGCCCTCACCGGTGCGCATCTCGGCGACGTAGCCGAGGTGCAGGGCCGCGCCACCCATCAGCTGGACGTCGTAGTGCCGCTGGCCGAGCACGCGCTTGGCGGCCTCGCGGACAGTGGCGAACGCCTCGGGGAGGATGTCGTCCAGCGTCTCGCCGTCGACGAGCCGCTGCTTGTACTCGTCGGTCAGCGCGCGCAGCTCGGCGTCGGTGAGGTTGACGAAGTCCTCTTCGATGGAGTTGACCTGGGCAGCAATCCGCTGCAGCTTGCGAAGGATCTTGCCTTCGCCGGCGCGCAGGATCTTGTCGAAGACGGACACTTGAGCGGGCTCCTTGCCTGTATTGGCACTGGACGACTGCACGGGGGGTCCACCCCACCGCACGGGCCATCGTATGCGAGGAGTCCAATGCGCCGGGAGGTGCGTCAGCACGGTATTCCCGTGTCACCCGCCCGTGCACATGGACCGATAGCACCGTCCACCGGGACAAAAGGGTCGACGGGCCGGGGAGTTGGCCCGGAATTCGGATGCCCGCATTCCTCCTACGGAGAAATAATCCGCCCATGGAACAACCCCGGAACGAGCTCGTCACCCTCACCACCGACCGCCTGGTGCTGCGGGCCCCGCAGGAGTCCGACATCGACGCGATCTTCGCGGCCTGCCAGGACGCCGAGATCCAGCGCTGGACGGTCGTCCCGGTGCCCTACCGCCGCGAGGACGCGGAGTTCTTCGTCCACACACTGGCGCCCGAGGGCGTGGCCAAGGCCTCCGAGTTCACCTGGTGCGTGGTCGAACGCGGAACGGGCCGACTGGTCGGCGCCCAGGCGGTCACCCGCAAGGCGGACGACCCGGCCGCCGCCTCGGTCGGCTGGTGGACGGTGAAGGAGCAGCGCGGTCGCGGCTACACCGTCGAGGCGGCCCGCGCGGTCGCCCGCTGGGCGCTGACCGACCTCGGGCTGCGCCGCCTCCAGTGGCTCGCCTACGTCGGCAACGACGGCTCGCGCGCCGTCGCCGAGCGGGTCGGCTACCGCTACGAGGGCACCCTGCGCTCGTACGCCGACCAGCGCGGGGTCTTCCAGGACGCCTGGGTCGCCTCGCTGCTCCCCGCCGACCTGGACTGACCGCCTCCGGACCGCCTCCGGACCGCCCGGACCGACCACCCGGGCCGCCGCTGGGCCGGTCCCCGGACCGGTCCCGGCGCAGGTCCCGGCCGCAGGTCCCGGCGCCCGGCCCGCTGTCGGTGCCCCCGGCTACGCTCGCCGGCATGACCGCTGCCGCTGCCGGGCCCGCGCCCGTCACCGTCCTGGGCGCCGACGACGCCCGCCGGATCGCCCTGCGCGCCCAGGGCCTGCTGGGCGCGCCCGACCGCCGGGCCGGTGCCCGCGGGGTGCTGCGGCACCTGGGCGCCGTCCAGCTGGACACCATCTCGGTGCTGGCCCGCTCGCACGAGCTGGTGCCCTACGCCCGACTGGGCGCGGTCGGCCGCCCGGCGGTCGAGGCGGCCTACTGGGGCGCGGGCACCACCTTCGAGTACTGGTCGCACGCGGCCTGCATCCTGCCGGTCGAGGAGTGGCCGCTGTTCGCCTTCCGGCGCCGCCGCTACCGCGAGCGCGGCAGCCTCTGGAGCCACCAGGTCGCGCCCGAGACGTACCGGGCGGTGCTCGACAAGCTGCGCGCCGAGGGGCCGTTGACCGCCACCGAGCTGGGCGGGGCCAAGCGGACGGCCGAGTGGTGGGACTGGTCCGACACCAAGATCGCGGTGGAGCGGGCGCTCGCCTTCGGCGACGTGGTCTGCACCGACCGCCGGAGCTGGAAGCGGGTCTACGCGCTGGCCGAACAGGCCGTGCCCGACGCCCTGTTCGGCCAGGACCGGTCCGACGAGGAGTGCCTGCGCACCCTGGTGGCCCAGGCCGGCTCCGCGCTCGGCGTGGCCACCCGGGCCGACCTCCAGGACTACCACCGGCTGCGCGCCGAGGACTTGGACCGGGTGCTCACGGACAGCGGGCTGGTCCCGGTCGAGGTGGCGGGCTGGGGCCCGGACGGCACCCGGGCCGCTGCCTGGGCCGATCCGGCCGCGCTGGCCACCGCCCCGCGCGGGCGCCACCGCACCACGCTGCTCTCGCCGTTCGACTCGCTGATCTGGGACCGCGCCCGCACCGAGCGGATCTTCGGCATGACGCACCGGCTGGAGGCCTACACCCCCAAGCACAAGCGGGTGCACGGCTACTTCGCGATGCCGCTGCTCACCGGCGGTCGGCTGGTCGGCCGGGTCGACCCGGCCCGGGAGGGCCGCACGCTGGTCGCCCGGCAGGTCTCGCTGACCGACGACCGGGGCGGCGCCCGGCAGCTCGAGGCGCTCGCCGCCGCCCTGCGCGAGGCGGCCGCCTGGGTCGGCTGCGACGGGGTGCGGGTCGAGGCGCTGCACGACGATCGGCTGCGCCCGGCCCTGGAGGAGCTGCTCGCGCGGTAGCGCGGCGGCGGGCGCCCGGTCACCCTGCGGCGACGGGCGCCGTTCACCCTATTTCGAGGATCTTCTCCCGCATCGCGTACACCACGGCCTCCATCCTGGAATGCAGTTGGAGCTTCTCCAGGATGTTGCGGACGTGGTTCTTCACCGTGTTCTCGCTGATGAACAGCTCCTTGGCGATCTCCCGGTTGTTCATCCCGGTCGCCACCAGCTTGAGCACCTCCAGCTCCCGGTCGGTGAGCCGGGGCGCCGGGACGAGGTCCCGGTCGTCGGAACGCCGCTGGATCATCGACTTGAACTCGGTGAGTAGCTTGGAGGCCATCGACGGGCTGATCTGCGACTGCCCGTCGGCGACCGCCCGGATCGCGGTGGCGACCTCGTCGGTGGAGATCTCCTTGAGCAGGTAGCCGGTGGCCCCCGCCTTGATCGCCTCGTAGAGGTCGGCCTCCTCGTCGCTTATCGTCAGCATGATGATCTTGGTGCTGGGCGCCACGTCCTTGATCGCCGTGCAGGCCTCGATCCCGCTGCGGCGCGGCATCCGGACGTCCATCAGGATGATGTCGGGCAGCAGGTCGGCGGCCTTGAGCACGGCTTCGGCGCCGTCCCCGGCCTCGCCGACGACCTTGATGTCCGGCTCCTCCGCCAGCACGATCTCCAGCCCGCGGCGGAACAACGCGTGGTCGTCCACCACCAGGACGCGGATCGGCTCACCCCGGCGCGGCGCGTACGCGGGTTCCTCCTCCGGCCCCGGCGGCAATCCGGTGACCGGTCCCCCAGCGGGCCCCAGCCCGAAGTGATCCCCCATCCGCTCCTCCCCCTTCGCGGGTCGACGTGCGCCCAATCATTCCACGCCCCGCCACCGCCGCGGTCACCCTCCGACGCCGATTGCCCCGCATCGGGTGACCCCTGGACACAACGGACCCGAGCTCCGTTCGAACCCGTCCCACCGGCCGGTGCCCGGAACGCGTGGAACGCCCCGGAACGCCGGTGACCCCGGCGGTCGCTGCCGCCGGGGTCACCCCTCCGTGTTCAACTGCCGGGACGGTCAGTCCTCGTCGACGGACCGACCGATCGCACCGCCCGCGCCGCTGGCCACGCCGGCCGCCATGTCCGGCTGCACGTGGATGACGCCGTAGTGGTAGCCGTGCCGGCGGTAGACGACGCTCGGCAGGCCGCTGTCCTTCTCCACGAACAGGTAGAAGTCGTGGCCGACCAGCTCCATCTCGTAGAGCGCCTGGTCCAGCGCCATGGGGGCGGCCGAGTGGGTCTTCTCCCGGACCACCAGCGGGCCTTCGCCCTCCACTTCCAGGGATCCCATCATGGTCTTGCGGACGGCCCCGTTGGTCTCGCCCTCGTGCGCCGTGGTCTCGGGCAGCGCGGCCAGGGCCGCGGTCGCCTCGGCGACGCTGATGGGGGTGCGGCCGTTCGCGCCGCCCTTGTGCACCCGGCGCCGGTCCGCGGACTTGCGCAGCTGCGCGTCGAGCTTCGCCGAAGCCAGGTCGAGCGCCGCGTACGGGTCGCCGGCGGCGGCTTCGGCCCGGATCACCGGGCCCCGGGTACGGAGAGTGATCTCCACGCGGTCCGACCGGTCGGCCTGCCGCGGGTTGTGCTCCTTGGACACCTCGACGTCGAGGCTGATCACCTTGCCGTCGAACTTCTGGACCTTCTCCAGCTTCTCGGCCACGTGCTCGCGGAACCTCTTGG
Source organism: Kitasatospora sp. NPDC040550 (assembly GCF_055594965.1). NCBI lineage: Bacteria > Bacillati > Actinomycetota > Actinomycetes > Kitasatosporales > Streptomycetaceae > Kitasatospora > Kitasatospora sp. NPDC040550. Next base: position 241,643 of record NZ_JBVIWC010000011.1, read on the forward strand.
GCACCTCGGTCTTGCGGCCCTTGACGACGATGTCCACGCAGAACTCCGATCCCTCGTGCTGACGCCGATCCGGGTGCTACCGGACCGGACTGAGCTCCAGCTGGACCAGCCCATCCACTGCCGGCCCCCCGCTCCGCCGCCAGCGGCGGGAACGACTGGCCCTCATCTCACTTCCTCCCCATCAGGGACGGTTGAAACCCCCTGGAGCCTTATCGAACACCTCACGCGGGGTTTTCGCCTCCCCGGGCGGGAAGGGGGGTATGACCCGATACTTCGGGCGGCGCTGGGAGCGGGCGGTCAAACTGTTGCACCCTGTCTACCCTCCTAGGAGTGAAGTATGGGTAAATACCTGGACAACGCCCCCCATACGGCGGATCCTTTGCTGACTCTCCGTGCCGAAGCCGCCAGGAGCAGCCGTGCCGTCGACCCCTTCACCCGCCCGTGCGCCGTCCGCGCGGACACCGTTCGGCCACGCACTGGCCGGGCTGTTGGACGTCCTGCTCCCCGCGGACTGCGCGGGTTGCGGCGCCGAGCGCACCCAGCTCTGCCCGGCCTGCCGGCACGCGCTGACCGCCACCCGGCCCGGCCCCACCCTGCTGCCCTGGGCGCACGCGGCCGCGCCGTACGCCGACCCGGTGCGGCAACTGCTGCTCGCCCACAAGGAACGCGGCGCGCTGCGCCTGGCCGGGCCGCTCGGCGAGGCGCTCGGACGGGCGGTGCGCTCCGCCCTGGGGGCCCGGGCCGGGGCCACGCCGCTGCTGCTGGTCCCGATGCCCTCGGCCCGCGCCGCGGTGCGCGCCCGGGGCCACGACCCGACGCTGCGGCTGGCCGGGGCGGCCGCCCGCTCGCTGCGCCGGGCCGGCCTGGACGCCCGGGCCGCGCCGCTGCTGCGGCACGCCCGTCCGGTCGCCGACCAGGCCGGGCTGAACGCCGCCGAGCGGCGGCGCAACCTGCACGGCGCGCTCACCGTCCTGCCGCGCGCCCACCGGGGCCTGGCCGGCCGTCAACCGGTGCTGGTGGACGACCTGGTGACCACCGGGGCGAGCCTGGCCGAGGCGGCCAGGGCGCTGGCCGACGCCGGGCTGCCGGCCCGGGCCGCCGCCACCGTCGCGGCCACCTCCGTGCACCCCGCCGGTTAGGGCCCGACGGTCCTGGGGTCAGCCCGGGTAGAAGTACGAGCGGGCCTTGTCCACCAACTGGGCTTCCCGCCACTGGTTGTTGACCAGCCGGTAGACGGTGCCCGCGGCCACCGCGAGCACCGGCGAGGGCTGGGCCAGGATGTACCCGCGGGACTCCGCCGTCGAGATCGACTGCGGGGAGGACGGCAGGCCGTTGCCGGTCTGCAGCTGACCGTCCGTGCTCTGCGAGCCGTCGGTGCTGATGTAGTACAGCTGCTGGGGGCGGTCCTGCTCCTTGCCGAGCACCAGCAGCTGGTCGGTCTCCGACCAGGACACCGAGGCGACGTCGACGAGCGAGGGGGCCGCCGGGCGGACGCCGGTGATCCGCACGGTCGGCGCCTGCGGCGTTCCGCCGTGCTCCACCCGTCCGAACATCAGTGAACTTCCGTTCACCCCGGGGGACTTGACCACCAGGGCGATCCGGGCGCCGTCCGAGGAGAGCTTCAACGCCTGCACCGTCTGCCCGGTCAGCCCGTCCACCGACGCGGTGTACGACTTGCCGCCGCGCACCATGACCACCCGCGGGTTCTGCGGGTTGCGGTCCACCACCCAGAGGTCGCCGCGGCCGTCCCAGCTGGGCGAGGTGAGGCCGTCGTCCTTGGCGCCGGCCTTCGCCGGGGAGCTGAGCACCGGTTCGGGCATCGTCGCCGTGCCGGCCTGCAGCGGCACCGCGTAGAGCTGGTGGCCGTCGTCCGAGAGCGCGGCGGCCTGGGTGCCGTCCCGGCTGACCGCGACGGCGCCCAGGACGGGCGCCCCGCTCGCGTGCGGCTTGCCGAGCACCCCGGGCACCGGGTCGCCGGTGTGCCCGTCGTCGGCCGCCATCAGCGCACCGTTGTCGGCGCGCTGGTAGTACTGCTGCACGGGCAGTCGCCCGGCCAGCGCGCCGGGGCCGACGGCCGGGTCGTCGGTGCGGCTGGCCGTGCAGGAGCCCCGCTGCCCGCGCAGTTCCAGCCGTTCGACCTGGCCCTTGCCCTGGTCGGCGAAGGTGTAGAAGAGCTGGGTCGCCATCCGGCGGCAGGCCACCGGGTCGGCCAGGTCGGCCCCGCCGACCTGGACGTGGGCGATCCGGCTGTCGTCGATGCTCACCTTGTCGACCGTGGTGCCGGTCGGGAAGGCCGTCCGGACCACCGGCGAGAGCCAGGTCGACGGCCCGGAGACCAGTGCCTTGGCGGCCGAGGCCAGCGGGTCGATCCGGCGGCGCAGGTAGATCGGGTCGGCTATCAGCACCTCCTGGCCGCCGTTGCCGGGGGCCGGCACCGACGGGTCGGGGGTGGTGTAGAAGAAGCGCTCGACCTGCCGGAAGCTGTTCCGGAAGTTGGTCTCGTTCATGATCACGCCGGGCGGCAGCGAATCGATCCGCCAGTCGCCGTCGTGTTCCCGCACGAAGGTGAAGTCGAAGACGTTGTTGTTCTGCCCCGCCACCAGCAGGTAGGAGTGCTTGTCGTCGACCTTGGCCACCAGCTGCCCGGACACCGTCGAGGAGTACTTGGTGTCGGCGTCGGCGACCTGGTCCAGCGGGATCTTCGTGGCCGAGAGCACCTGGATGCCCGCGTCCGGGTTCCAGGTCGCCGCGGCGCGCTCGGTGAGGTACTTGCGCGCGGTCTCGTACCCCTCGTCGGCGGTGACCGCGTCCAGGAACCCGGTCAGCAGCTCGCGCGGCTTGGCGCCCTTGCCGGGCGCCACCGGGAAGACCCTGGCCTGGAGGTTCTTGTCGGCCGAGCCCTGGGACAGCTCCACCTTGGTGATGCCGCCGGAGTCCGGCATGGCCGCGCAGCCGCTCGCCACCAGGGTGCCGAGCACCGCGCCGGCCACTGCCACGAGCAGCGGCGCGGGACCGGTCCTCGCACTCCCGGCTACGGACCGACGCCCGCCCGCGGGCCGACGCCGGGGCACGGCCCTAGTGCTGTTGCTCGTCCTTCGCACGCTGCGACCCCTCCAGGTCCGTCCCACCCGTCACGTCCGGCTCCGCCGTACGCTGCGCCACCGACGGCCGTCCGGGCGTCGGGTCCACCATGACCTGGGCGCCGATGACGCCGTAACCGGCCCCCGCCGTCCGCACGTCCGAGGGGTCCGCGCGCGGCCCCTCGGGCAGCCGGTTCCGGCCCAGTCCGGGGCCGATGTTCAGCACTCCGCCGAGCCCGCTGCCCAGCCCGTTGCCGGGCCCCTCCGGCGCCTCGGCCTGCTCCTCGGCGGCGGTCATCGCCGTGGCGCCCGCCGGGGCGATCGCCCGCCGGTACGGCGTGCCGTACGCGCCCAGGCCCCGGTTGTTGCGGGAGTCCTCCGGCTCCAGCCGGAACGGCGCCCGGTTGATCTCGCCGCCGCGGGTGCGCGGCAGGGTCAGCCGGAAGTGCGAGCCGCCGCCGGGCTCACCCCAGGCCTGGAGCCAGCCACCGTGCAGGTGGGCGTCCTCGACCGCGATGGACAGGCCCAGCCCGGTGCCGCCGGTGGTGCGCACCCGGGAGGGGTCCGCCCGCCAGAAGCGGTGGAACACCCGGGACGCCTCGCCCGGCTTGAGTCCGATGCCGTAGTCGCGCACGCCGACCGCGACGGCGCCGTCGGCCGAGCCCAGGCGGACGACCACGTCGCGGCCCTCGCCGTGCTCCAGCGCGTTGACCACCAGGTTGCGCAGGATGCGCTCGATCCGGCGGGAGTCCACCTCGGCGAGCACCGGCTCGCCGTCACCGCGGATCACCACGGCGCTGCCCTTGGCCTCGGCCAGCGGCTCGGCGGCCTCGACCACCCGGCCGACGATCTCCCGCAGGTCGACCGGCTCGGCGTCCAGGATCGCGGCGCCGGCGTCGAAGCGGCTGATCTCCAGCAGGTCGGCGAGCAGCGACTCGAAGCGGTCCAGCTGGCCCTGCAGCAGCTCCGCCGAGCGGGCCGCCATCGGGTCCAGGTCCTCGCGGCTGTCGTAGATCAGGTCGGCGGCCATCCGGACCGTGGTCAGCGGGGTGCGCAGCTCGTGCGAGACGTCCGAGACGAAGCGCCGCTGCACCCGGGAGAGCTCCTCCAGCTGACGGATCTGCGCCTGGAGGGCGTTGGCCATCCGGTTGAACGACTCCCCGAGGCGGGCGATGTCGTCCGTCCCGGTCACCTTCATCCGCTCTTCCAGGTGTCCGTCGGCGAGCCGCTCGGAGATGCCCGCGGCCATCCGGACCGGGGTGACCACCTGGCGCACCACGACCCAGGCGATGCCGCCCATCAGGATCACCACGAACACGCCGGCGGTCGCCAGGGTGCCGGTGATCAGGTTGAGGGTGTCGGTCTCCTGGCCGAAGGAGAACACGTAGAACAGCTGGTAGCTGGTGTCGGCCGGGCCGACGAACTGCATGCCGAGGGCCAGTCCGGGCTCGCTCTTGCCGCCGCCCTCGGGCGAGCGGTGGATCCGGGTCGGCTGGTCGAACATCTGGCCGGGCTCGTCGAAGAGCCTCGCGCGCAGGCTGTCCGGGATGCTGCTGGGCTGGATGTCGCCCGAGTAGCGCGGCGCGAAGCCGGCGCTGTCCGGCACGACCGTCCCGGTGCCGGGGGCCATCGCGATCACCGAGTAGACCGTCTGCCCGCTCGCGGCGAGGTCGTTGACCTGGCGCAGCAGCCAGGTGCCGGTCTCCCCGGTGGTCGGGTCGACGGCGCCGCGCAGCGCCTGGTCCCGGGCCTCGTCGATCTTCTTCTGCTCGACCTGGAAACCGATCCGGGCCTGCGCCCGGGCCGCGTCGATCTTGGTGTCGAGCAGGCCGGTCCGCACCTGCGCCACCACGACCACGCCCAGCACCAGGACCACCGCGATGGAGGCCAGCAGGGAGACCGCGACCACGCGCAACTGGATCGACCGGCGGTACAGCGCGGTGACCCGGCGCGCCGGGCGCCTGAGCTGACGCTTCATCAGACCGAACACTCCGGACGGGCCGCGACGGCGGCGGGTGGTCGAACTCAGCACGTCCCCGCGCACGGCCCCCGCCCCGTCGGTCGCGGAACCCGACGGGGTGTCGTCAGCCCGGTCCGTCACGTCAGCTGGGTCCGGCCTTGTAGCCGACGCCGCGGACGGTCACCACGATCTCGGGGCGCTCCGGGTCCTTCTCGATCTTGGAACGGAGGCGCTGCACGTGGACGTTGACCAGGCGGGTGTCCGCCGCGTGGCGGTAGCCCCACACCTGCTCCAGCAGCACCTCACGGGTGAACACCTGCCAGGGCTTGCGGGCCAGCGCGACCAGCAGGTCGAACTCCAGCGGGGTCAGCGGGATGCTGCGCCCGTCCCGCTTCACCGAGTGGCCGGCCACGTCGATCACCAGATCGCCGATGGTCAGCTGCTCGGGTGTCGGCTCCTCGGCACGGCGCAGCCGCGCGCGCACCCGGGCCACCAGTTCCTTGGGCTTGAACGGCTTGGTGACGTAGTCGTCGGCGCCGGACTCCAGGCCCACCACGACGTCGACCGTGTCGGTCTTCGCGGTCAGCATGACGATCGGGACGCCGGACTCGGCCCGGATCTGCCGGCACACGTCGATGCCGTCCCGGCCGGGCAGCATCAGGTCGAGCAGGACCAGATCGGGCTTGCTCTCCCGGAACGCGGCTAGCGCCTTGTCCCCATCCGCGACGAAAAACGGCTCAAAACCCTCACCACGCAACACGATGCCGAGCATCTCGGCCAGTGCGGAGTCGTCATCAACGACGAGGACGCGTCCCTTCATGGGTCCATCTTCTCATTACCGGATTGTGACCTGCCGCACAGCAGTGCCATTGCTCCACAACGGCCAACTCCCCGGCCGTCGATTTCCGGCCATACCGGGCGAATAGCCCTCCTCGGAGTGCCTCCGAACTGTCCGGAACCCGCCGTCCGACCCCCCGGCGGCTCCCGTTGTCGATCAGCAACCGGATACCCCTGGGGCGTCTCCGGGCCCCATGGCACGATGGGCGCTGCGCGCGGGCGAAAGATCCGCCCGGAGCCGCGCCCAGGACGCCCCTCCGAGGAGCAGTGATGACCGACACTCCGGGCTGGGCCTCGCCCAGCTCGTCCGAGCCGCCCCGCGACGGCGCCCGGCCCCCGGCCGACGCGCCCGCCGCCGTGCCCGGTCCGTCGGCACCCCCTCAGGCCGCACCCGCCTGGGGCCCCCAGTACGGACAGCCGAACCGCGGCACCCAGCCCTCCGGCCAGGGCCCGTACGGCTGGGAGACCGCGCGCAGCCCCCGGCCCGGCGTCATCCCGCTGCGCCCGCTCAGCATCGGCGAACTGCTCGACGGCGCCGTCACCACCGTCCGCCGGAACTGGCGCACCGCGCTCACCCTCTCGCTCGGCATCGCCGTCGTCGACCAGGCCGGTGCCTTCGTCGCCAAGCTGCTGGTCAAGGGCCGTACCGGTACCTCCACCCAGCTGCTCACCCTGCTCGCCACCATGCCGCTGTCGCTGCTGCTCGACGCGCTGGCCGTCGCCCTGCTCACCATCGTGGTCAGCCGCGCCGTCCTCGGCCGACCGGTGACCGCCGGCGACGCCTGGCGTGACGCCCGCCCCCGGCTGCTGCAACTCCTCGGGCTCACCGTGCTCACCACCCTGATGAGCGTCGGCGTGGTGCTGCTCGGCTTCACCCCGCTGATCGGCTACGTCGCGGGCGGCTCGAGCACGCCCGGCACCGCGGCCCTGCTGTTCCTGGTCGGCCTGCTGACCGTCCCGGTCGGCCTCTGGCTGCTGATCCGCTACAGCCTGGCCGCCCCCGCGCTGATGCTGGAGAAGCAGGGCGTGGTGACCGCGCTCTCGCGCTCCCGCCGGCTGGCCCGCGGCTCCTGGTGGCGGATCCTCGGCATCGTCCTGCTCGCCCGGGTGCTGGCCGGGATCGTCGGGGTGACGCTCGCCATCCCGTTCCGCTTCCTCGGCCTGGTCCTCGGCTTCGGCTCCATGGACCGGCTCGGCGACACCGCCCACGAGTCCGTCGGCATGATGGTGCTGACCGCGGTCGCCGGGATCATCGCCTCCGCCCTGACCACCCCGTTCCTGGCCGCCGTCGGCGTGCTGGTCTACATCGACCAGCGGATCCGCCGCGAGGCCCTCGACATCGAACTCGCCCGCGCCGCCGGACTGCCCGAACAGGGCGGCACCGGCTGGAGCGGCCGGGCCGACCAGACCCCCGCGAGGCACTGAACCGGATGCCTATCTGGGGGGACAGGCTCCTCGCCGCCGGCGGCGCCCCGGTCACCGTTCCACGGGACCCGGCCCGCGACGCCGCCCGCGACGAGCTGCTCAAGGCCGAGTACCACAAGAACGACCCGAGCGTCCTGGAACGCGTCATCGACTGGATCTGGGACCACATCGACCGCGCCATGGGCAGCATCTCCGCCGGGGGCACCGACGGCACCACCGGACTGGTGCTCTTCCTGATCGTCGCCGCGGTGATCGCCGCCGCCCTCTGGTGGCGCCTCGGCGCACCCAAGCGCGCCGCCCGCACCGACTACGGCGTGTACGGCGCCGACGGCCCGCGCACCGCCGCGCAGTACCGCGCCGACGCCGCCGGACACGCCGCCGCCGGCCGCTGGACCGAGGCCGTCCGCGAGCAGATGCGCGCCCTGGTCCGGGCCCTGGAGGAGCGCACCCTGCTCGACACCCGCCCCGGCCGCACCGCCGACGAGGCCGCCGCCGAAGCCGGCCGGGCCCTGCCCGACCAGGCCGCCGCACTCACCGCGGCCGCCCGCACCTTCGACGACATCGCCTACGGCGAGCGCACCGCCGACCGGGCCGCGTACCAGCTGCTGCTGGACCTCGACCGGGCCCTGGAACGCAGCCGCCCGGTGCTCGCCCACACCCCCGCCGCGGCCCCCGCCCCGGCGCCGACCGCAACCCCGGGAGGAGCGGCATGACCAGCACCGCCCCGGCTCCCCCCGCCGCCGAACGACCCGCCGCCGACGCCGCACCGACCAGCCTCGCCCCCACCGGGCGCGGCCTGGCCCGCCGCGCCCGCTGGTACCTGGTCGCCCTCGCCGTCCTGCTGGTCGCCGCCGTCGGCCTCGCCGTCCTCAACACCGGCCACCGCTACCCGCCGCTCGACCCCCGCTCCTACGACGCCGACGGCACCCACGCCGTCGTCGCCCTGCTCGACGGCCAGGGCGTCAGGACCGCACTGCGCACCGACCCCACGGCCCCCGCCGACGGCGCCGACACCCTGGTGCTGCCCGAGCCCGACCTGCTGAGCCCCGCCGAACTGCGCGCCGTCGCCGCCGCCCGGCACCGGCGGCTGGTCCTGATCAACCCGGGCCCGGCCGCCCTCAGCGCGCTCGCCCCCGGCATCCGCACCTCCGACGAGGTCGGCGGCGTCCCGTTCGCGTCCGTCCGCAGCACCCACCCGAGCTGCGCCCTCCCCGAGGCCGTCCGGGCCGGCAGCGCCGCGATGGGCGGCACGCTCTACACCAGCGGCAGCCGCGGCGACGGCTGCTACCCGTACCACCACGGCTACCCGCTGGTCAGCACCCCCGACGACGCCGGCGGCAACGTCATCGTGCTCGGCAGCGGCGAGTTCCTGCAGAACGGCCACCTCGCCGACGACGGCAACGCCTCGCTCGCCCTCGGCCTGCTCGGCTCGCAGCCCCGCCTCACCTGGCACCTGCCCGACTACACCGCGCCGGTCGCCGCGGGCACCCAGCGCAAGACCTTCGGCGACTACATCCCGAAGGGCTGGCACTGGGCCTTCTACCAACTCGCCGTCGCCGCCGTGCTCGCCGCCCTCTGGCGCGCCCGCCGACTCGGCCCGGTGGTCAGCGAGAACCTGCCCGTGGTGGTCCGCGCCGCCGAGACCACCGAGGGCCGGGCCCGCCTCTATCGACGGGCCAAGGCCCACGGCCGCGCCGCCGAGGCACTGCGCCGCGCCACCGCCCACCGCCTCGCCCCCGCCCTCGGCCTCCCGCTCCAGGCCGGCGGACCGGACCCGGAGGCACTCTGCGCGGCCGTCGCCGACCGCCTCCCCGAACGACCCGCCGGGGACGTCCGGGCCCTGCTCTACGGCCCGCCCCCGACCGACGACGCCGCGCTGCTGCGGCTCGCCGACGACCTAGACGCCCTCGAAAGGCAGGTACGGAACCCGTGACCGAACAGGCAACCGCCCAGCTCCGCATCACCCCCGGCACGGCACCCGCCACCCCCGCTACCCCCGCCACCGACCCGCGCACGGCCCTGACCGCCCTGCGCGCCGAGATCGGCAAGGCCGTGGTCGGCCAGGACGCCGCCGTCACCGGCCTGGTGGTGGCCCTCCTCTGCGGCGGCCACGTACTGCTGGAGGGCGTCCCCGGCGTCGCCAAGACCCTGCTGGTCCGTACCCTGTCCACGGCGCTCAGCCTGGGGACCAAGCGCATCCAGTTCACCCCCGACCTGATGCCCGGCGACGTCACCGGCTCGCTCGTCTACGACGCCCGCACCGCCGAGTTCTCCTTCCAGCCCGGCCCGGTCTTCACCAACCTGCTGCTCGCCGACGAGATCAACCGCACCCCGCCCAAGACCCAGGCCGCCCTGCTGGAGGCCATGGAGGAGCGGCAGGTCACCGTCGACGGCGAACCGCGCGCGCTGCCCGTCCCGTTCCTGGTCGCCGCGACCCAGAACCCGGTCGAGTACGAGGGCACCTACCCGCTGCCCGAGGCCCAGCTGGACCGCTTCCTGCTCAAGCTGATCCTCCCGCTGCCCGACCGCGACCAGGAGTTCCAGGTCCTCTCCCGGCACGCCTCCGGCTTCGACCCCAAGGACCTCGCCGCCGCCGGCGTCCGCCCGGTCGCCGGGCCCGAGCACCTGGCCGCCGCCCGCGAGCAGATCGCGAAGCTCACCGTCTCGCCCGAGATCCTGGCGTACATCGTCGACCTCTGCCGGGCCACCCGGCAGTCCCCGTCGCTGTCCATCGGCGTCTCCCCCCGCGGTGCCACCGCACTGCTCGCCGCCTCGCGCGCCTGGGCCTGGCTGGCCGGGCGGGACTACGTCACCCCGGACGACGTCAAGGCGCTCGCCCTGCCCACCCTGCGGCACCGCGTCGCGCTGCGCGCCGAGGCCGAGATGGAGGGCGTCACCGCCGACTCCGTCATCCACGCCGTCCTCGCCCAGACGCCCGCCCCCCGCTGATCCACCACCGGTAGGCGTACCGGGTCCTCGAACACACCGGGCTTCCGAAGGAGCGCACCCGCATGGCCCTCACCGGGCGAACCGCCCTGATCGCCGCGCTCGGCGCGCTCTTCGTGGGCCTCCTGCTGCCCTCCTGGACCGGGATCGGGGCCGTCACCGGCGCCGTCCTGCTCGCCGTCCTGGTCGACCTGGTGCTCGCCGCCCCCGTCCGCAGCCTGCGGATCGCCCGGGGCGGCGACACCACCGTCCGGCTCGGCGACACCGCCTCGGTCGAACTGACCGTCACCAACAGCTCCGGACGGCCGCTCCGGGCCCTGGTCCGCGACGCCTGGGCCCCCTCCGCCTGGCGCCCCGGCACCTCCGAGACCGCCTCCCGGCACACCCTCGCCGTCCCCGGCGGCGAACGGCGCCGGGCGGTCACCGTGCTCACCCCGGGCCGCCGCGGCGACCACCACGCCCACCGCGTGACGGTCCGCTCGCTCGGCCCGCTCGGCCTGGCCGGCCGTCAGGGCTCCCACCACGTCCCCTGGACGGTCCGCGCCCTCCCCCCGTTCAACAGCCGCAAGCACCTGCCCTCCCGGCTCGCCCGGCTGCGCGAACTCGACGGCCGGACCTCGGTGCTGACCCGGGGCCAGGGCACCGAGTTCGACTCGCTGCGGGAGTACCTGCCCGGCGACGACGTCCGCTCCATCGACTGGCGCGCCAGCGCCCGCCGCAACACCGTCGCCGTCCGCACCTGGCGCCCCGAACGCGACCGGCACATCCTGATCGTCCTCGACACCGGCCGCACCTCGGCCGGCCGCGTCGGCGACGCCCCCCGCCTGGACGCCGCCCTCGACGCCGCCCTGCTGCTCACCGCCCTCGCCACCCGCGCCGGCGACCGGGTCGACCTGCTCGCCCACGACGCCCGCAAGCGCGCCTCGGTCATCGGCAGCTCCCCCAGCGAGATCCTGCCCTCCTTCACCAACGCGATGGCCCTGCTGGAACCCGCGCTGCACGAGACGGACATGCGCTCGCTGGTCTCCACCGCGCTCACGATGGCGCCGCACCGCTCGCTCGTCGTCCTGCTCACCGGGCTGGACGCGGCCTCCGTCGAAGACGGCCTGCGCCCGCTGCTGCCCCTGCTCACCAAGCGCCACGAGGTCGTCCTCGCCTCCGTCGCCGACCCGCACCTGGACGTGCTGGCCGCCGGCCGCGGCACCGTGGAGGCCGTCTACGGCGCCGCCGCCGCCGAGCAGACCCGCGCCGACCGCCGGCACACCGCCGACCGCCTCACCCGCAGCGGGGTCACCGTCCTCGACGCCCCGCCGGCCCAGGTCGCCCCGGCACTGGCGGACGCCTACCTGGCACTCAAGGCGGCCGGCCGGCTCTGAACCGGGCCGCCCGAGGCCACCGGGCCCGAGGCCACCGTGCCCGACACCATCGAGCCCGACACCGTCGAGCCCGGCAGACCCCGTCCCGTCCCGTCCCCGTCCCCGGGTCAGCTGCCGCGGCGGGCGTTGAGCCGGGCCGCCTGGCGCGTCAGGTGTTCGCGCTCGGCAAGGTTGGCCGCCCGGCGGGCCGCCTCGGCGTACAGCCGGGCCGCCAACTGCAGGTCCCCGGCACGCTCGTGGAGGTACGCCGCCGCGGCCGCGTACCGGGGCAGCGCCTCGTCCAGTTCACCGAGCGCCGCCAGGCCGGCCCGCGGCCCGTCCGCCTCACCGACCGCCACCGCGCGGTTCAGCCGCACCACCGGACTGCCCGTCAGCCGCACCAACTCGTCGTACCACTCGACGATCTGCACCCAGTCGGTCTCCCCGGCGGTGGGCGCATCGGCGTGCAGCGCCGCGATGGCCGCCTGGGCCTGGAACTCGCCCAACCGGTCCCGGGCCAGGGCCGTCTGCAGGATCCCGACGCCCTCCGCGATCAAGCCGGTGTCCCAGAGCCGCCGGTCCTGCTCCGCGAGCGGCACCAGACTTCCGTCGGGACCGGTCCGGCCGGCCCGCCGGGCGTGGTGCAGCAGCATCAGCGCCAGCAGCCCCGCCACCTCGGGGTGGTCGATCGCCGCCGCCAGCTGCCGGGTCAGCCGGATCGCCTCGGCGGCGAGGTCGACGTCCCCGGAGTAGCCCTCGTTGAACACCAGGTAGAGCACCCGCAGCACGGTCGCGACGTCGCCCGGCTGATCGAGGCGGACCGCCGAAACGGTGCGCTTGGCCCGGCTGATCCGCTGCGCCATGGTCGCCTCGGGCACCAGATAGGCCTGGGCGATCTGTCGGGTGGTCAGTCCACCGAGCGCGCGCAGGGTGAGCGCGACCGCGGAGGACGGCGTCAACGACGGGTGGGCGCACAGGAAGTAGAGCTGCAGGGTGTCATCCACCGAGGCCGCCGGACCGGGCTCCGGCTCCTGGTCGACGAGTTCCTCCCGACGCCGACGGGCGGTGTCCGCCCTGGTCGCGTCGAGGAACTTCCGCCAGGCGACGGTGACCAACCAGCCCTTCGGGTCCCGCGGCGGATCACTCGCCCAGACGCGGACCGCCTCGACCAGCGCCTCCTGCACGGCGTCCTCGGCCGCCGCGAAGTCGGCTCCGCGGCGGACGAGGACACCCAGCACACCCGGGGTGAGGCCTCGGATCAAGGCCTCGTTCATCGGGACGGTCACGGGAGAGGTCACTCCGTGACGGTCGGCGGCATGGCCAGGAACGGACGCAGCTCCAGCCACTCGTGGATCGGCTTTCCACCGGCCCCCGGCGCCGCCGACAGCTCACCGGCCAGCTCGACGGCGCGCTCGTGGCTGTCCACGTCGATCACCATCCAACCGGCGATGAGGTCCTTGGTCTCCGCGAACGGACCGTCCGTCACCGGCGGCCGCCCCTCGCCGTCGTAGCGGACCCACGACCCCTCGGGCGCGAGCGCCTGGGCGTCGACGAACTCGCCGGTCTGCTCCAGCCGGGCCGCGAAGTCCTGCATGTACGTGATGTGCGCCGTGACCTCCTCCGGCGTCCACTGGTCCATCGGCGCGCAGTTGACCGGGGTCGGGGCGCCTCGGTAGTGCTTGAGCAGCAGGTACTTGGCCATCGTGCTTCTCCTTCGGAGCTCGTGCGACCCATTGTGGCCGCGCTCACCCCAGGGACGGAGCCGGCCACGGGTTCTCGACACGACCGGCCAAGATTTTTTTCGGCCACCGTCCTCCGGAAGCTCCGGAAATGCGAAAAGGCCCACCCGGTAACCCGGGTGGGCCTTCTCTGAATGATTGTTCGGCGGCGTCCTACTCTCCCACAGGGTCCCCCCTGCAGTACCATCGGCGCTGTGAGGCTTAGCTTCCGGGTTCGGAATGTA
>NZ_JBVIWC010000012.1:0-50724 GCF_055594965.1 Kitasatospora sp. NPDC040550
TCAGACGAGGCCCCTTGGCACCCCGGTCCTTCCGAATCTCGAAGTCCATAACACCCCTTGAGCTGGGGTGTTGCAACGACCACTAGAACCTAAGGCGTCTGCCGGGGGGCTCTCCTGGTTCTGCGCCGGCAGTACTGCGCCGGTTCTGCGCTGGTTCTGCGCCGCGCCTCAGCAGCTGCCGGTGGCGCTCGGGGTGGGGGAGGGCTTGACGGCCAGGGCGAGGGCCGCGGCCGCCTGGGTCTCGTCCAGCAGGGCGTTGTAGCTGTCGCCGATCACGAAGTCCACGCTGGTGTCGGTGCGGGCGTCGGCGGTCACGGTGGCCCCGGCGATCTGGGCGCCCACCAGGGTGCCGGCCGCGACACCGGTCGGGCCGGCGATCACCTGGGCGGTGCCGGGCACCTTCTTGTCCAGCTCGGCGGGGGCGTTGCCGACCTTGCCGATGGTGAAGCCGCGCTTCTTGAGCTCGTCGGCGGTCCGCCCGGCCAGGCCGGCCTTGGTGGTGGCGTTGTAGACGTTCACCGTGACGGCGGAGGGCTGCGGGACGGCGTGCGGGTCGACCGGCGCGCCGGAGGCCGCAGGGGCACCCGGGGTGGCGCCCGCCGTCGGGGCGGCCAGCGGCTTCCCGGACGGGGCGGCGCAGGCCTGGGCCGAGGCGTTCCTGTCCTTGCCGCGGAAGATGTCGTACAGCTGGACGCCGCCGAGGCCGATCAGGGCCAGGGCGAGCAGGGCCGCGAGTGCGGCGATCACCTTGCGACTCTTCTTCGGGGGCCGGCCCAGCCGCGGGTAGGCGTTGCCGGTGACGCGGTACTGCTTCCCCTTGAGGCCTTGGGGAGTCAACATGCTCACGGGTCTGTCTCCCCCTCGTGCCGGGGCGGGGTCGGGATGACGGGAGGGCCAGGGCGGGGGATCCCCCGGGAGCGGGCGGATCCCCTGGTCGCGGCCGTAGTCAGCAGCGTAGTGCCGGACAGCTGCGAAGGTACTAAACGATCATCATCTGGAGTACCCCGGTACCCGAAAGGGGGTACCCGGGTACGCGCGGACCGCCCACCGCCGGGTGGCGAGGGGGCGGTCCGGAGCCGTCGGAGTGCGGCCGTCAGTCCATTTCCAGGACACGGGCGTGCAGGACCTGGCGCTGCTGCAGCGCGGCCCGTACGGCCCGGTGCAGGCCGTCCTCCAGGTAGAGGTCGCCGCGCCACTTGACCACGTGGGCGAAGAGGTCGCCGTAGAAGGTCGAGTCCTCGGCCAGCAGGGTTTCCAGGTCGAGCTGGCCCTTGGTGGTCACCAGCTGGTCGAGCCGCACCGGGCGTGGGGCGACGTCAGCCCACTGTCGGGTGCTCGTCCGGCCGTGATCCGGGTACGGCCGCCCATTGCCGATGCGCTTGAAGATCACACGGAAAGCCTACCGTTCGGACGGCGCGCGGCGCAGCAGCCGTGCCTCCGCCACGCGCACCGGTGCGAGCTGCGCGGGGGCGATTGCGGCTGTTTGATGGGAAATGTCGCGAACATCGCCCGGTCCCGGCCGGGTTCAGGCCCGGCTTCCGACCGCCGATCCCGTCCAGGAGCGTGCACCGATGGACTCCGCCCCCACCCCGACGACCGTCCGGGAGATCGCCGACGGGTACGCCTTCACCGGGCCCGCCCTCGACCTCGGCGCGGTCCTGCTGGACGGCACCGCGTACCCCGACGCGCAGGTGCGCGTCCCGCTCGCGGTGCTCAACCGGCACGGACTGGTCGCCGGGGCCACCGGCACCGGGAAGACCAAGACCCTCCAGCTGATCGCCGAACAGCTCTCCGCCCAGGGCGTGCCGGTGTTCCTCGCCGACGTCAAGGGGGACGTCTCCGGCATCGCCGCGCCCGGCACGCCCGGCGAGCGCACCGCCGCCCGCGCCGCCGAGGTCGGACAGGACTGGACGCCGCTGGGCTGCCCGGTCGACTTCTACTCGCTCGGCGGGCAGGGCGCCGGCATCCCGATCCGGGCCACCGTCACCAGCTTCGGCCCGCTGCTGCTGTCCAAGGTGCTGGACCTGAACGAGACCCAGGAGTCCTCGCTCAGCCTGGTGTTCCACTACGCCGACCGGAAGGGCCTGGAGCTCTACGACCTCAAGGACCTCACCGCCGTCATCGGCCACCTCACCTCGCCCGAGGGCAAGGAGGAGCTGCGCACCATCGGCGGCCTCTCCGCCGCCACCGCCGGGGTGATCCTGCGGGCGCTGACCGTGCTGGAGAACGAGGGCGCCGGAGCGTTCTTCGGCGAGCCCGAGTTCGACACCGCCGAGCTGCTGCGCACCGCCCCGGACGGCCGGGGCGTCGTCTCGGTGCTGGAACTGCCCGCCGTGCAGGACCGGCCGCGGCTGTTCTCCACCTTCCTGATGTGGCTGCTCGCCGACCTCTACCAGGAGCTGCCCGAGGTCGGCGACCTCGACCGGCCCAAGCTGGTGTTCTTCTTCGACGAGGCGCACCTGCTGTTCAAGGGCGCCTCCAAGGCCTTCCTGGAGGCGATCACCCAGACCGTGCGGCTGATCCGCTCCAAGGGCGTGGGCATCTTCTTCGTGACCCAGACTCCGCGGGACGTCCCCGCCGAGGTGCTCGCCCAGCTGGGCAACCGGGTGCAGCACGCGCTGCGCGCCTTCACCCCGGACGACGCCAAGGCGCTCAAGGCCACCGTCTCCACCTTCCCCCGGTCCGGCTACGACCTCGCGACGGTGCTCACCTCGCTGGGCACCGGTGAGGCCGTGGTGACGGTGCTCTCCGAGAAGGGCGCGCCGACGCCGGTCGCCGCGACCAGGCTGCGGGCGCCCCGCTCGCTGATGGGGCCGATCGAGCCAGGGGCGCTCCAGGCGGCCGTGGACGCCTCGCCGTTGACGGCGCGCTACCGGGACGCGATCGACCGGGAGTCCGCGTACGAGAAGCTGGCGGCCCGGGCGCCGCGGCCGGACGCGGCACCGGTCGGGCCGGCCGAGCCCGAACCCGCACCGGCGTCCGCGCCCGCACCGCGGCGGGAGGAACCCCAGGGGGCGGGCGGGCTGCTGGGCTCGCTGCTCAACAACCCGACCGTGAAGTCCTTCGCCCGCTCGGCCGGGAAGCAGCTCGGGCAGGAGATCTCGCGCAGCCTGTTCGGGACGTCCAAGCGGCGGCGCTGACGGGCGACGGTGCCGGGCGGCGCTGACGGGTTCGGGCCCCGGGCGGCGCTGACGGGTTCGGGCCCCGGGCGGCGGGGCCGGGCTCAGGCTCCGAGCGCCGCGCCGATCCGGTCCAGCGAGGACAGCCGCATCAGGCCGTAGTGGTAGAACTCGACCTCGGGGACGCCGAGTCGGCGCAGTTCGGCGAGCTTGGCGGCGAGGTTCTCCGGGCCGTCGCAGTCCGAGGCCATCGGGCGCAGGATCACTGCCATCCGCTCGGGGCGGACGCCGTGCAGGGCGAACGCGGCGACCTTCTCCCGGACTTCGCGCGCGGTCGCGGCGTAGCCGAGGGTCTCGATCTGGTCGGTGGCCCGGGCGAGGGCGGGCAGGTCGATGCCGGACAGCCAGCCCTTGCCGGGGCCGCCGCCGTCCATGAAGCTCAGCCGCATGCCGTGCCGGCGGGCCTGCTCGGTGAGGTCGGCGGCGAGCGCGGTGACGGTGGCGGCGGAGGCGTCCACGTAGGCGGCGAAGGCGCCGTCGGCCAGGGTGCTGAGGTCGGCGGGCCCGGCGGCGGCGTGCTGGTCGGCCAGCCGGTGCCGCAGTTCGGCCCGGACGGCCTCGGCGACCCGGTCGGCCGGGACGCCCGCGCGGGTGGCGGCGGCGCGGCAGTGCGGGCAGAAGCAGACGCCGAGCAGGGCCTCGGCGGTCGGGCCCAGCTCCTCGAAGTAGCGCTCGTGGTGGTAGCCGTGGCGCAGGCCGTGGAAGTGCAGGGACTCGGCGCGGATCGCGTCCACGCCGTAGCGGGCGAGCTCCGCCACCAAGGTCAGCGCGTACTCGCGGACCTCGGGGTGGGCCGGGCAGAGCTCGGTGAGGTGGCGGTCGCCGAAGGCGTTGGCCGGGGCGCAGTCGGGGTGGGCGAAGCCGAGCCGGTCGTTGTGGCAGAAGACCGTCCAGGCGTGCAGTTTCAGGCCGCGGCGGCCCGCCTCGGCGGCGGCCTCGGTGAAGGGGTCGCGGTCGCCGATCGCGGTGGACGGCACGGGCGCCAGTTGGCGGCCCCGCCAGCGGGCCGGGTCGGGGCGGAAGTAGGCGGCGCCCGGCTCCAGGTAGCGGATCACCCGGCGCGGGTTGTGCGGGAAGACGTCCCGGGCCTCGTGGTAGACGGAGGCCAGGGTGACGCCGCCGACGCCGGCCCGGTCGGTGAGGTTGCCGAAGAAGGTGTCGGCGCCCTCGTCGAGCAGGTCGGTGGCGAAGGCGAGGACGGACGACTCCACGGGTGCGGCTCCGGAGCTGGGGGCAGGTGCGCCGTTCACGCTAGCCGCAGGGGTGGCAATGGTCTATACCTGACGGGGCCGATCGGCCGAGAGGCCCCTTGGCGGCCCGGCTAGAGGCCCAGGTCGTCGAGCTCCTTGAGCAGGGCGGCGTTCGGGCTGTCCGGGACGGGGGTGGACGCGGCGGCGGCCGGGGCCGGGGCGGGGGCCGCGGGCACCGGCTTCGGCCGGGCCCGGTCGCGGAGCAGGACGGCGGCGGCCAGCCCGCCGATCAGCCCGCCGAGGTGGCCCAGCCAGCTGACACCGGGGAAGACCGGCAGCACGCCGATCAGGATCGTCCAGTAGACCGCGGCGACGCCGAGGCCGACGACCGCGTCCAGCACGTTGCGGTCCAGGACCCCGCGCAGCACCACGTAGCCGAGGTAGCCGTAGACCATGCCGCTCGCCCCGGCCGTCACGTGGTTCGGGCTCTCCAGCAGCCAGACCAGGAGCCCGCCGGAGACCGTGATCACCAGGCTCGCCAGCAGGAACTTCCGCATGCCCCGGTAGGCGGCCAGGAAGCCGAGCACGAACAGCGGCCAGGAGTTGGAGATGATGTGGTCCCAACTGAAGTGCAGGAAGGGCATGGTGAACATCTCGGGCAGGTCGTCCACCCGCTCCGAGCGCAGCCCGTACTCCCTGGACAGGTCGTAGTCGTCCAGCCAGTTCACCACCTGGACCGACCAGATGACGGCCTGGATCCCGAGCATGGTCAACAGCGCACGGCGGGAATCCGAGAGCAACTGGGCGAGTTTCGAGGCCATGGAATCGACTGTAGGGGCCGCCGGATCGGTCGTGCACCCCATTACAGTGACCGATGTCATCCCGACCGTGAGAGGTGCACCCATGAGCGTTCGCCCGCCGCTGCCGTACGAGTTCCTGCCGCAGGTGCCGTCCTTCCCGCTGAGCAGCGAGGACTTCACCGAAGGCGCCACGCTGGAACAGGAGTTCATCCACGCGGGCGGCAACCTCTCGCCGCAGCTGGCCTGGTCCGGCCTCCCGGAGGGCACCCGGAGCATCGCCGTCACCTGCTACGACCCGGACGCGCCGACCGGCTCCGGCTGGTGGCACTGGCTCGCCCTGAACCTGCCCGCCGACACCGTCGGGCTGCCGCGCGGCGCCGGCTCCTCGGACGACACCCTGCCCGGCGCGGCCTCCTTCCACGGCCGCAACGACTTCCCCGCCAACAAGTACGACGGCGCCGCCCCGCCGCCCGGCGCCCCGCACCGGTACGTGTTCGCGGTGCACGCGCTGGACGTCGAGAAGCTCGACGTCAGCGCCGACACCCCGCCGGCCCAGGTGGGCTTCCACCTCACCTTCCACACCCTGGGCCGCGCGCTGCTGACCGGCGAGTACGGGGTCTGAGCGGCGTGGTGCCCGAACGTCCGGTCGAGGTCTGGCGGCTGCCCGAGGAGGAGCGGCGGGCCGGCCGCCGGGCCGTGACCTGGACGGTCGGGCCGGACGGGGAGCTGGCCGTCCTGCTCGTGCCGGAGGAGTACGCGGCGCCGGCCGGGTCGTGGCCGACCGTCCGGCTGCCCTACGACGGCGAGGTGCTGGTGGCACCCGGGACGGCGGGTGAGCGGCGGGTGCCGCTCACCGGCGTCGCGGTGCCGCCGGACCACCTGGCGCTGCTGCCGGGCGGGCGGGTGCTGCTGGCGGGCGCCCGGGCCGACCGGGACGGCGAGGAGTGGTTGCCGAACGGCGCCGTGTACGGCCCCGGCGGGACGCCGGGGGCGGCCCTCGCCCTCGGCGACGACACGGGCGTGCTGGTGACCGACCGGGCCGGCCGGATCTGGATGGCCTACGGCGACGAGGGCATCTACGGCGACCACCCGATGGCCGCCGCCGGGCTGCGGGCCGCGGACCCCGCGGGGCGGGTGGCGTGGAGCCCGACCGACCTGCCGGCCTTCCCGCTGGAGGGGCTGGCGGGTGCGACCGAGGGCCGGTGCGCCTGGCTGGCCTGGTACCCGAGCCCCTCGGGCAGCTACCTCACCCGGGTCGACCCGGCCGACGGGGCGTCGGGCACGGTGCCCTGCCCGGTCCGGGTGCCGGTCGGTTTCGCGGTCCGCGGGCGGGCGGGCGTCTTCCTCACCGGGGGCGGCGAGTTGACCTGGCAGCTGCTGGTCGGGAAGGCCTGGAAGCAGACCGCGAGGCGCGAGCCGGACCTGCCCGGCGAGCTCGACCGGCGGGCGTACGGGCGGGACGGCGAGCTGTGGTTCCGCCGCGGCGACGGCTGGTACCGGGTGTCGGCCTAGGGTCCGTCGTTCGCGGCGTGCGCGGCCCGCGTCGCGACCGTGCGCAGGTGTTCGCGCAGCTCCGGGGGGTCGTGCACCTCGAAGTCGCAGTCCAGCATGAGCAGTCCGGCCGCCATCCACTTCAACGAGTCGGCGCGGGCGCGCAGCCGGCAGCTGTGGTCGTCGATCGGCTCGATCGCGTAGTCGCCCGTCCAGGGCATCCAGCCGTCGACCTCGGCGGCGGGGCGGTGCACGGTGGCCACCATGGAGCGGGTCGGCGAGCGGCGCAGCCGGTTGGCCACGAACGCGGCGGCGTCCTCGGCGGGGAGCGGGCGCGGGGTGAAGCGGGCGCCGGTGGCGAAGGGGTCGGCGATCCGGTCGACCCGGAAGAGCCGCCAGTCGTCCCGGTCCAGGTCGTAGCCGATCAGGTACCAGCGGCGGCCGGTGGAGACCAGGCGCTCGGGTTCGACGTTGCGCCGGGTCTCGGCGCCGTCGCGGGCCCGGTAGCCGAAGCGCAGCCGCTCGTGGTTGGTGACGGCGCCGGCCAGCAGGGTCAGCGCCTCCGGGTCGACGGTCGGGCCGTCCCCGGTGAGCAGCGGCACGGTGGCGGTGTTGAGGGTGCCCACCCGGTGCCGCAGCCGGGCCGGCAGCACCTGGAGCAGCTTGCCGAGGGCCCGTACCGAGGCCTCCTCGATGCCGACCACGGCGTGCCCGGCGGCCGCCCGCAGGCCGACCGCGATGGCCACCGCCTCCTCGTCGTCCAGCAGCAGCGGCGGCATCGCGGTGCCCGCGACCAGCCGGTAGCCGCCGTCCGCGCCCATGCTGGCCTGCACCGGGTAGCCGAGCTCGCGCAGCCGGTCGATGTCGCGGCGGATGGTGCGGGGGCTGACGCCGAGCCGCTCGGCGAGTTCGCTGCCGGGCCACTCGCGCGGGGTCTGCAGCAGGGAGAGCAGGTTGAGCAGCCGGGCCGGGGTGTCGGTCATGCCGTCCAGCATGCCGGAGGAACTGGGACAGCTCCTGACCTACATGGCCGTTACCGTCCTCGGCGTGGAGAAGAGGACGAGCGAGGAGAACGGCATGAGTACGGCGGGAGCCGACCGGCGGAGGTGGATCGCGCTGGCGATCGTGATGGTCGCCTCCTTCATGGACCTGGTGGACGTGACCATCGTCAACATCGCCATCCCCAGCATCCAGGAGGACACCGGAGCCTCGTTCAGCGCCATCCAGTGGGTCACCGGCGGCTACGCGCTGGCCTTCGCCATCGGGCTGATCACCGGCGGACGGCTCGGTGACATCCACGGCCGCAAGCGGCTGTTCCTGATCGGGATCACCGGCTTCACGCTGGCCTCCGCGCTCTGCGGACTGGCCTCCGGCCCGGAGATGCTGGTCGCGATGCGGATCCTCCAGGGCGGGACGGCCGCCCTCATGGTGCCGCAGGTGCTGTCGATCATCCACGCGACCTTCCCGGCGGAGGAGCGCGGCAAGGTGTTCGGGATGTTCGGCGCGGTGGTCGGCCTGGGCGCGGTGTCCGGTCCGATGATCGGTGCGCTGCTCACCGAGTGGAACCTGCTCGGCCTCGAATGGCGGCCGATCTTCCTGATCAACCTGCCGGTCGGCGTCGCCGGGCTGCTCCTCGGCCGCCGCTTCATCGACGAGTCCAAGGCCGAGCACGCGCTCAAGCTCGACCTGGTCGGCGTCGCGCTGGCCAGCCTCGGCCTGCTGATGCTGATCTACCCGCTGACCCACGGCCGGGAGGCCGGCTGGCCGCTCTGGGGCTACCTGTCGATGGCCGGCAGCCTGCCGGTGTTCCTGCTGTTCGTGGCGTACGAGAAGGTCAAGACCCGGCGGGACGGCTCGCCGCTGGTCGAGCTGTCGCTGTTCCGGGTGAAGAGCTTCGCGGCCGGGATCGGCGTGCAGCTGGCCTTCGGCGTCGCGACGGGCATCTTCTTCCTGGTCTGGACCCTCTACATGCAGGTCGGCCTCGGCTGGAGCCCGCTCAAGGCCGGTGCCACCGGCATCCCCTTCTCGATCGCCGTCTCCGCGGCGGCCGGGCTGTCGGTGCAGAAGCTGGTGCCGCGCTTCGGGCGCAAGGTGCTCCAGGCGGGCGCGCTGGTGATGGTGGCCGGCGTGCTCACCTACATCTGGGAGGCCGACCGGTACGGGACGGCCATCTCGGCCTGGCAGATGGCGCTGCCGCTGGTCGTGATGGGCCTCGGCATGGGGCTGATCGTCGCGCCGATCACCGACGCGGTGCTGTCCGAGGTGCCGCGCCGGCACGCCGGCTCGGCCTCCGGCCTGATCAACACCGTGCAGCAGGTCGGCAACGCGCTCGGGCTCGGCCTGGTGTCGGTCGCCTTCTTCGGGGCGATGGACGACGTGGTCGCGCCCGACGCGCTGGGGACGGCCTTCGGCGGGGCGTTCGTGCACGCGATGTGGTGGGTCGCGGGGGTGCTGGCGGCGGTGTTCCTGCTGATGTTCGCGCTGCCGCGCAAGCGGGCGGTGGCGCCGGTCGAGGCCGGCGGCCCGGAGCGGACCGGTGGCCCGGACGGGACCGGTGGCCCGGAGGGGACCGCGGTGGAGCAGCCGGTCCTGGTCTGAGCTCCGGCCTCCCGGCGAGGGCCCCGGTCGCACTGCGCGACCGGGGCCCTCGCCGCACACTGGGAGGGTCATGGACCGTACGGCGGTGAACTCCTCGGTGCTGCGCTCGGTCGGGTACGACCCGCGGGCGCGGGTGCTGGAGCTGGAGTTCACCG
This sequence comes from Kitasatospora sp. NPDC040550, assembly GCF_055594965.1. Lineage (NCBI taxonomy): Bacteria > Bacillati > Actinomycetota > Actinomycetes > Kitasatosporales > Streptomycetaceae > Kitasatospora > Kitasatospora sp. NPDC040550. Next base: position 9,414 of record NZ_JBVIWC010000012.1, read on the forward strand.
GCGGGCGGGTCTACCGGTACGCGGACGTGCCGCCCCGGGTGTACCGGGAGCTGCTCGCGGCGGAGAGCCACGGGCGGTACTTCGTACGGTCGGTGCGCGGGCGCTACGCCTACACGACGGTGCCGGCCGGGCGGTAGCCGCTGCCGGCCGTCGGGTGGCCGGGTGGTCGTGCGGCCGGGTGGTCCGTCGGCCCGCCGGTGGGCTCAACGGGCCCCGGTGGCGGCCGCGGTGACCGACCGGGTGGTGGTGCGGGGCTTCGCCGCGGCCTTGGCCTCCTTCGCGGCGCGCTTCGTCTCCTGCTTGAACTCCCGTACCAGGGTGAGGGATTCGGGCCCGGTGATGTCGGCGACCGAGCGGTGCGCGCCCTCCTCGCCGTACGCGCCGGCCGCCTCGCGCCAGCCCTCCGGCCGTACCCCGTACTGCTTGCCGAGCAGGGCCAGGAAGATCTGCGACTTCTGCTTGCCGAAACCGGGCAGCGCGTTGAGTCGGCTGAGCAGCTCCTTTCCGGTGCGGGCGTCCTTCCACAGCGCGGCGGCGTCGCCGTCGTACTGCGCGACCAGGAACTGGCACAGCTGCTGGACCCGTTTGGCCATCGCGGCCGGGTAGCGGTGGACGGCCGGTTTGGCCGACAGCAGGGCGACGAACTCCTCCGGGCTGTAGGTGGCGATCTCGTGGGCGTCGAGATCGTTCCGGCCGAGCCGTCGGGCGATGGTCAGCGGGCCGGTGAACGCCCATTCCATCGGCACCTGTTGGTCCAGCAGCATGCCGACGAGCGCGGCGAGCGCACTCCGTCCGAGCAGTTCGTCGGCCTCGGGCTGCTGGGCGAGCCGGACGGTGACGTTCATGAGGTGGGGCCTCCTCGGAGTTGACGTCGGTCGGCGCCCAGTCTGGATGACGCGGCGTGGGTGGACACCGTCAACACGCCCGTAGCTGGGGAAGTCTTGGTGTTCAATCCCTTGTCAGGCCTGCTTTGTTCGTTGGCGGAGCGGTTGTCGGGGGTCTCTCGGGGGTGCGGCGGAAACATATTTGTCCGCAGTGGTCACATCCGTCGCGCGGGCCGGGTCAGTGCCGTGCCCGACCGGATCCGAGCGCATCGGATCGGCCACCCACCGAACGGGGAGCAGTCCCATGGCCGAGTACGTCGTGGGGCCGCTCGCCGAGTACGGCGTCCCGCGCGCCTGGTGGACCTGGCTCGGCGTGGCCAAGGCCGCCGGCGCCCTCGGCCTGCTGGTCGGCCTCGCCGTCCCGGCCATCGGCTACGCGGCCGCCGTCGGCATCGTCCTCTACTTCCTCGGCGCCGTGATCACCGTCGCCCGCGCCCGTGCCTACGCCCACCTCCCCTTCCCGCTGATCTACCTGGCCCCGGCCGCCGCCTCCCTCGCCCTCGGCCTGGCGGCCTGACCACCCCGCACCCCTGGGGCGGACCACCGACCGGTGGCCCGCCCCAGGGGGTTCGTTCGAGTGCGTGGATATATCGCCAACTCGTTTTGTTCGCATGGTCATTCGAGGCGGAAAGAGGAAACGGGAAACCCACAGAACCCCGTTTGACCGGCTGGGTCGCATGCCAATATTCAGGCGGAAGCGAGGGGTGACCGCTTCCGGCCCACGGCGCGGCAGACGCATGGGCGGTTGGATCCAAAGTGGGGGTTGGCATGAGCGCGTCCAGAGGGTCGTCCGGTGAGTTCGGTCCGGAACTCCGCCGTCGGCGGATCGCTGCCGGACTCACCCTCACCCGGCTCGCCGAACTCCTCAGCTATAGCAAGGGCCACCTCAGCAAGATCGAACGAGGGCACAAAGCACCGCCACCCGAGCTCGCGCGGCGCTGCGACGCCCAGCTCCGGGCCGGCGGCGAGCTGGAACGACTGATCGAACCCGCAGAACCGCGACGACGGCGCGCGACCGCGGCCGCCCTCGGACACGAAGCGGAGAGGGACCCGCTGGTCCGGATCGACCGTGAGGGCATCCATTGGTCCGGCGCGCTCGGGCGACGGCAGTTGCTCGTCGCCGGAGCCACCACCATGCTCGGCAGCAGCCTCTCCGAGGGAGGTCCGGCACCGATTGCACCGCCGGTCGTTCCTCCGGCCGTCCCTGTGGACTCCGGTCCGGTCGAGGCCTTCCGGGCACAGCTCGACCAGATGCGGCAACTCGGCCAGAGCAGCGATCCCAACTTGCTCCTGTCGCTGCTCACTGTCCAGACCCACACTCTGCGCGAACTCGCCGTTCGGGCGAATGCGACGCAGCGAGGCCGTTTGCTGGTGCTCGCCGCCCGGTACGCGGAGTACGCGGGCTGGATGGCACAGGAAGCCGGCGACGACCCCTCGGCGCTGTGGTGGACCGCCCGGGCTGTCGAGCTCGCGCAGGCCGGAGGCGACCACGACCTGGCCCCGTACGCGCTGGTCAGGCGTGCCCTGGTCACCTTCTACGCGGGCGATGCGGCGCAGACCGTACAGCTCGTGGAACCCGCTCAGAGCGGAGAGCTGCCACCACGGATCCGTGGCCTCGCCGCTCAACGCGAGGCCCAGGGCCACGCCCTCGCTGGGCACCTGAGTGCCTGCATGCACAGCCTCGACCGGGCCAGGGAACTACTGGCCCGGGCCGACGTGGAGCACGACGGCGGGCCTGTCCTGGGCACCACCAGCCTGGCCGACCCTGCAGCCGTCGTCACCGGATGGTGCCTCCACGACCTCGGCCGTCCCCGTGAGGCCGCTGAGGTCCTCGACCGCGAGTACCCGAGGATCCCGGCGCATGCCGTCCGAAGTCGCGCCCGGTACGGCCTCCGGCGTGCGCTAGCCCACGCCGGAGCGGGCGAACCGGAACGCGCCTGCGAACTCGCCGCGGAACTCCTGCCGGCCGTCCCCGGACTGCACTCGGCCACCGTCCGCTCCGACGTCCATCGGCTCGAGCGGGAGCTGTACCGCTTCCGGGCAGTCCGCCCCGTGCAGGACATCCAGCCGCTAATCGCCAGGGCACTGCGGCCCTAGCCGCCAGTGATCGGCCCGACCCTGGCCGTTGGGCTCAGCTGTACCTGCATCCGTACCCCTCACTCACCGGAGAGGTGATTCGTTATGCCCGATATCTTCGTCAACTACCGCACCAACGATGAGGACAGCACCGCCACCTTGATCGAGCGCGAGCTCTCCCGGCGTTTCGGCACCGATCGGGTGTTTCGTGCCAGCAAGTCCATCACGGCCGGGGGGCGCTTCCCCCAGGAACTGCTGACCGCCGTCCGCCGTTGCGCGGTGCTGGTCGCCGTCATCGGCTCGCGCTGGTCGAACGCCCGAACGGCGGACGGGCGGCGCGCGCTCAACGACCCGGAGGACTGGACCCGCCGGGAGATCATCGAGGCCTTCGAGACCGGTGCGCTGGTCATTCCGGTCCTCGTCGGTCGGGCGACCCGACTCGACCGGCGAGACCTTCCGGTAGAGATCGCTGAACTGGCCGACTGCCAGTACCGCCGCTTCGACAACCGCGACGCGGAGTCCGGCTTGCAGAGGATCGGCGATGACCTCGCAAAGGCATTGCCCCAACTTGCCGAGGCAGAAAAGAAGATCGCCATGGACCACGCCGGAGTGCGTGAGACGTACAACGAGATCGATCGGCAGAACGGCAGCGCGGTGCAGGCCCGGGACTACCGGCACGACCAGAGCGGGGGGATCGGCAACGTAGGACGGGACGTCGGAACGTTCATCAACAGTGCGAACGGGCCGCTGCACACCGGAAGCGGCACGCAGAACAACACCATCCGGCATGGCGGGGTGGAGTTCCACGGAGAGGGCAGCAACTACGTCGAACGCGGCACGGTCAAAAACGACTTCGGTGGCTGGGCCCCCGGCGAGGACCGCCGCCGGTGAGCGAGACAGGGGGTGGGACTCGGATCGGCAGCACGCAGGGGCCGACACACACAGGCAGTGGAGCCCAGAACAACTACCACTACCACTACGAGTCGGAGCGGTTGATCCGTGAGGGTGCAGATCCGCTCCGGGTCGCGGTCGAGCGGCGACGGTGGCTGAGCGAGCGGTTCGTACCGCCACCCGGGTACGAGAGGGCGACTGCCGGACTGCGAGCGTGCGGCACGGCGGTCCTGATCTCGGGCTCCGACGGCAACGGGCGTCGCACCGCAGCCGTCGTGCTGCTTCACCGAGCGGGAGAACCCCGCGATCCGTTCCGTGAGGTTGCGCCGGACGAGAAGCCGAACGAAGCGGGTTCACTGGCGGAGGGTGAACGGGTCCTGTTGGATCTCTCCGGAGTGTCCGAGCAGCAGCTCGTTGCTTCACAGACCCTGGTGCAGTCCTACTGGGACAAGGTCGAGGCATGCCGCGGGCGCTTCGTCGTGGTCCTCTCCAGCGAGCACGAGCACCGCTTGCACCCGGACTTCCGCCAACTGATGGTCCGGGTCGGGCGTCCGGCCGGTGACCAGGTGCTGGCCAGGCACCTACGTGAGGTGCACCTCCCGGCCAGGCGTTGGCCGGAGCTCGGCAAGCTGCTCGACACTGCCCCCATGCGGGACCTGCAGCGTCTCTCCGAGCTGGTGATGGAGGTGCGCACGGCAGGTGGTGACTCCGGTGTGTGGATCGCGAAGGCCATCTCCGCTCTGTGCAAGCGCGGGCGAGAGGTGGCCCGGCAGGTCGCCGATCTCAAGGACGGGCGCCAGCGCGCGCTGCTGTTCGCTGCGGCGATGTTGGACGGGGCCCCCACGGACGCGGTCTTCCGGTTCGCGGAGCAACTGCTCAGGAAGGTCGGTCATCCGGAGGATGAACGGCCACGCCTCGATCACGCCGACCTGAACCAACGGTTGACCGAGCTGCGGGTGGTCGTGGCGAATGGGCGCGTCCACTTCGCTGCACTGGCGTACGCGGACGCCGTCCGTTCCCACTTCTGGCAGTACTACCCGGACCTGCGTGCAGCTTTCGGGGAGTGGGTGGGGGAGATCGTCGGCACGACGGCCGGGCTGGGTACTCCCGACAGGCGCAGACTGGTCGATCGGCTCACGGAACAGGCGCTGCGTTTCGGCGACGTCCAGGTCCTGACCGGAATGGTGGAGTCGTGGGTGGAGGAGACGCGGCTGCTGCCCGAGGTTATGCGGGTTCTGGAACAGGGGCTCAGAAGTGAGACCGGTGGTTCCGCCTTTCGGAAGAAGACCTACGACTGGTCGGTGACACCGAAGTTGCACCCGAGCCTGGTGCAGGTCTTGTCGCTGATCTGCGTCGACGTCATGGCTCCGGACCACCCTGAACAGGCTCTTGTCCGTCTGCACCAGCTCGCGCGGCGGGAGCCCGACGGGGTACCGAGGTATGCCAGGGTGGCTCTGCTCGAACTGGCCTGTAGGAAAGAACAGTTGTATCTGAGACTGCTGGGCCGTGCGAGTGAGGGAATGGAGCGGCAGCCTCCGTGGCGGGCTGATGCCGGAATCTTCCAAGCACTGGTCGAGACACTTCTGTCGGCGGTCCGTCAGGAGCTGGACGGAGGAGAGCGGCTGATGGGGATCCTCATCGACGCCGCTGGAGGAGGGAACGTCGCGCTCAATCGGTTGTACCTGCACGCCCGTGCCTGGGCCGCCGGACCGGATGACGTCCCTGGTCGGCTGAGCCGGGCGGAGGTGGCGGTGCGGTTCTGTCGGCGGATCGACGAGGTGCAGGGAATTGGACCGTTGGTCGGGGGGAGCAGGCGATGAGGGGCGTAGACAAGATTCCAACGGTCGGGTTGGCCCTGGCCGCAGGGACGGCGATCGTCCTGCTCGGAGTGTCGGCCCACTGGCCGGTGTGGTTGTGGGCGGTGCCGGCAACGGTGGCCTTGGTGCTCACCGTGCTGTTGGCGACGGCACGGGTGCCGAGGGCGGAGCCGGCCGAGCCGCCGTGGGAGAAGACCAGGGTGGCCGGGGTAGCACTGCCCAGTCTGGTACCGGACTACGACTTCCAGTTCTCGGCGACGGTTTGGTGGCGACCGGTCCTGAATACGACTGGCACCGTGCACGCGGATCCGGCCGGTTTGGCGGTCGAGACGCTGTTGGCCCGTGCACGCGAGGTGACCGAGTGCGAGGTGCCGGGGCGTCTGGATCTGGTGCAACACCGTCTGAACGGTGTGCTCGGCACACAGAGTCGGGACAGGTCGGGACTGGTTGAGGCGATGGGCGGGCGGGTCGAGCTCAGGCTTTCCGAGGACGACCGGCGCCGATTGGGGAAGCTGTCCGAAGTGCGTAAGACCGAGGAAGTGTGGGAGCACGAACGGCGGTACGAGCAGAGCAAGCGGGCCTACCTCGGCGGCGATGTGTTCAAGTCACCTGGCAGCGCGGCCATGTGGTGGTTGGCGCGGCATGACGACCGGATCCACGAGGCTGTCGATCTGATCGGCCCACTCGCACAGTTGTCGGTGGTGGCCAACAACGAGGCGGTGAGCGACTTGTACGAGCACTTGGTGCCGGGGGCGTTCCCGGAAGCCGAGGAGCCGGATGGGGCCGCCGTGGAGCCACCGGTGGTCGGGCCGCTGGACCGGATGATGAGCGACATGAGGTTGCAGAAGACTTCGCCCGAGGGGCAGGTGTACGTCCACCGGGTGGCGGATGCGACGGATGTTGCCGGTCGGCCGGACGATGCCGGGTTGATCCGGGAGACCTTCATCGAGAAGCAGGGTGGTGAGCAGGAGTCGGCAGAGGCCCCGAGGGTGCGCTTCACGAAGTTCAACGGATCGGTGAACGGCTTCGCGGCGAACGGGACGTCGTCCGACCCGGAGGATTGAGCTGAGCGCCACACCCTCAGCGGTGTGGGTGGGCATTGTTCCAGGGGCGGGGCATCTCGTATGACTGTTTCGGTTGTGGCGGTGCCGGGGTGTGACGGGGGGTCATTCTTGATCCCCAACGACGTGTCGAGAAAGGCCCGCCGCCGTGAGCCAGCCGTTCGAACTGCCGTCCTTCTACGTGCCGCACCCGGCGCGCCTCAATCCCCATCTGGAGGAGGCACGGGCCCATTCCTCGCTCTGGGCCCGGGAGATGGGGATGCTGGAGGGGTCGGGGATCTGGGACCAGGCCGACCTGGACGCCCACGACTACGGGTTGCTGTGCGCGTACACCCACCCCGACGCCTCGGCCGAGGCGCTGTCGCTGGTGACCGACTGGTACGTGTGGGTGTTCTTCTTCGACGACCACTTCCTCGACATGTACAAGCGCACCAACGACCGCCGGGCCGGCAAGGCGCACCTCGACCGGCTGCCGCTGTTCATGCCCGCCGACCCGGCCGCGCCGGTGCCCGAGCCGGAGAACCCGGTCGAGGCCGGGCTGGCCGACCTGTGGCGGCGCACCGTGCCGGTGATGGGGCAGGACTGGCGGGCCCGGTTCGCGGAGAGCACCCGCAACCTGCTGAACGAGTCGCTGTGGGAGCTCGCCAACATCGACGCGGGCCGGATCGCCAATCCGGTCGAGTACATCGAGATGCGCCGCAAGGTCGGCGGCGCGCCGTGGTCCGCGCAGCTGGTGGAGTACGCGGCCGGGGCCGAGGTGCCGGCGGAGGTGTCGGGCTCGCGGGCGCTGCGGGTGCTGATGGACGCCTTCTCCGACGGAGTGCACCTGCGCAACGACATCTTCTCGTACCAGCGCGAGGTCGAGGACGAGGGTGAACTGAGCAACGGGATCCTGGTGTTGGAGCACTTCCTGGAGTGCTCGACCCAGGACGCCGCCGAGGCGGTGAACGACCTGCTCACCTCACGGCTGCAGCAGTTCGAGAACACCGTGTTCACCGAACTGCCGGTGCTGTTCGAGGAGACCGGGCTGGACCCGGTGGGCCGGGCCCGGGTGCTGGCGTACGTCAAGGGGCTGCAGGACTGGCAGTCCGGCGGGCACGAGTGGCACATGCGGTCGAGCCGGTACATGAACGGCGGTGGTGCTGCGGCGACTTCGGCCGGTGGGGCGGGTTCGGCCGGCGGGGTGCCGCCCGGCAGCGGGGGCGGGCTGCCGGGCATGCCCGGGGCCGGCAACTGGTGGGACCAGTACGCGATCGGCGGCATCGGGACCTCGGCCCTGGACATCCTGCGGAAGGGGACGGCCGGTGGCGGGGCGCAAGCCGGCACCGGGCCGACGGCGGCGCCGGCCGTGCGACGGGCGCGGTCGTACGGGAACCGGCCGTACCGGGCCGTCGGGCCGTCCCGACTGCCGGAGTTCGAGCTGCCGTTCGGCCTCACCCTGAGCCCGCACCTGGACGGTGCGCGGGAGCGGGTGGTCGAGTGGGCCGATCGGGTCGGGCTGCTGGCCGCCGCCGAGCCCGGCGTCCCCGGCTCCGGCATCTGGGACGCCGAGTCGATGCGTGACTACGACCTCGCGCTCTGCGCGGCCGGCCTCCAGCCGGACGCCACCGTCGACGAACTCGACGTCGCCTCGGCCTGGTTGGCCTGGGGCACCTGGGCCGACGACTACTACCCGGTGGTCTTCGGCCGCACCCGCGACCTGGCCGGGGCGAAGGCCGCCACCGCCCGGCTGCCGCTGTTCATGCCGGTGGACGGCACCCCCGCGCCCGCGCCCGCCAACGCGCTGGAGCGCTCGCTCGCCGACATCTGGGAGCGCACCGCCGCCCCGATGACCGTCGAGGCCCGGGGCCGGCTGCGGGAGTCGGTCGAGGTGATGACGGCGAGCTGGATCTGGGAGCTCGCCAACCAGATCCAGAACCGGATCCCGGACCCGGTGGACTACCTGGAGATGCGCCGCACCACCTTCGGCTCCGAGCTCACCACCCTGCTCGCCCGGCTCGGCCACGGACGGACCGTGCCGGAGGAGGTCTACCGGCACGGCTCGATGCGGGCGCTGGAGAACTCCGCGATGGACTACGGCGCCATGGTCAACGACCTGTTCTCGTACCAGAAGGAGATCGAGTACGAGGGCGAGCTGCACAACATCGTGCTGGTGGTGCAGAACTTCTTCGACTGCGACTACCCGTCGGCGGTCCGGATCGTCGACGACCTGATGCACTCGCGGCTGGAGCAGTTCCAGCACGTCGCGCAGAAGGAACTCCCGGTGATGTACGAGGACTTCGGGCTGTCGGCACAGGCCCGGGGGCTGCTCGACGGGTACGTGCGGGAGCTGGAGAACTGGCTGGCCGGGGTGCTGAACTGGCACCGGGAGTGCCGCCGGTACCGGACCGAGGACCTGGAGCGGCACTTCGGCGCCGAACGGGACCTCGCGGGCGCGATCCGGGCCCGTGCAGGGGCTGACCCGGCAGCCGTACCCCCGGCGGCCGCTCCGGTGCCCCGGCCCGGCGTGACCGTGAGTGCGGGGCCGCTCGGTCCGACCGGACTGGGCACCGCCTCGCTGCGCCCCCCGTTCGGCGCGGCGGCCCCGGCGAACTGACCGGACCCTCCCGGACGGAGGCGCACCCGCGCGGCCAGCCCGCGCGGGTGCGCCGTGTCGTGGCTAGGCTGGCGAGTCGGGGGCCGTGCGCGCCTTCCGGCGCGCGCCCGCACCGTCGTACACGAGGGCTGAGAGATGGCAGCGCTACCTGAGGGCACACCCTGCTGGGCCGACGCGATGTTCACCGACCTGGAGGGCGCCAAGGCCTTCTACGGGGACGTCCTCGGCTGGACCTTCGGCGAGAGCTCGTCGGAGTACGGCAACTACACCCAGGCCTACTCGGACGGCAAGGCGGTGGCCGCGATCGTGCCGCCGATGCCCGGCCAGCAGGCGCAGTCCGCCTGGTGCCTGTACCTCGCCTCGCCGGACGCCGCCGCCACCGCCGAGCGGATCCGCACCAACGGCGGCGAGGTGGTGATGGGGCCGATGCAGGTCGGCGACTTCGGCACCATGGTGATCGCCAAGGACCCGGGCGGAGTGGTGTTCGGGGTCTGGCAGGGCGGCACCCACGAGGGCTTCGAGAAGCAGGACGCGCCCGGCGCGTACGCCTGGGCCGAGCTCGTCACCCGCGAGCCCGGGAAGGCCGACGCCTTCTTCCCCGCCGTCTTCCCGTACGGCGTGCGGAAGATGGACTCCGAGCAGTTCGACTACCGGATGTTCCTGGTCGGCGGGCGGCCGGTGCTGGGCCGGATGGGCGCGGAGGGCGACTTCCTGCCGCCCGAGGCGCCCTCGTACGTGAGCGTCTACTTCGCCGTGGACGACACCGACGCCGCGATCGGGCGGCTTACGGCGCGCGGCGGCAAGGTGTACTTCGGGCCGATGGACAGCCCGTTCGGGCGGTTCGCGGCGGTCGGCGACCAGCAGGGCGCGGCCTTCGGGCTGATCGACCTGGGCCGTACGGTGGGCGACCAGCCGCCGACGGTGGACGTCTGATGGGCGAGCGCGAGGACCTCGTCGAGACCCTGGACAAGCACCGCGGCCTGCTGCGGCGCACCGTCCGGGACCTCACCGACGAGCAGGCCGCGCGGCGCACCACCGCCAGCGAGCTGTGCCTGGGCGGCCTGATCAAGCACGTGGCGGCGGTGGAGGCGCGCTGGGGGCGGTTCATCACCGGCGGCGCGGAGGCGATGCGCGGCGGGGGCGGTGGCTCCGGCAGCGGGGCCGCCGACGAGTGGGCGGCGCAGTTCCGGATGGCGGAGGGCGAGACCCTGGCCGGACTGCTCGCCGGGTACGAGGCGGTGGCGCGCGGCACGGACGAGCTGGTCCGGAGCCTGCCCGACCTCGACCACGGCCACCCGCTGCCGCCGGCGCCCTGGTTCGAGCCGGGGGCGAGCTGGTCGGCCCGGCGGGTGCTGCTGCACCTGATCGCGGAGACGGCGCAGCACGCCGGGCACGCGGACATCATCCGGGAGGCGCTGGACGGGGCGAAGTCGATGGGGTGAGCGGGCGGCCTCTCACACCCCTCACACCCCTCACCCCTCACCCCTCACCCCTCACCCCTCACCCCTCACCCCTCACCCCTCACACGTCTCACACCTCGACGCCGAGCAGCTCGCGCAGCGCCCGGCCGCCGTCCGGGGTGACCCGCAGGGCCCGGCCGGAGCCGATCCGCTCGACCCAGGCGCGGTCCAGGGCGGTCCGGCAGAGCGCCTCGCCCAGCGCGCCGCCCAGGTGGCTGCGGCGCTCCGTCCAGTCCAGGCAACTGCGCACCACCGGGCGCCCGCCCGGGCGGCCGGCCCGTGGCGGCAGTTCGATCCGCTGGGCGGCCAGCCAGGCGTGGCCGCGCTCGGTGACGGCGAGCCCGGCGCGGTCGCTGACCAGGCCGCGGTCGATCAGGGCCGCGGCGACGGCCACACCGAGGCGGCCGGCCAGGTGGTCGTAGCAGGTGCGGGCGCGGGCCTCGGCGCTCTGCCGGGTGGCCTCGCGGAGGGTGCGGGGCGCCGGCCCGGCCCGGCGGGCGGGCTCGCCGGGACTCCCGCCGACCGTGCCCCCGGCGGTTTCCGGGCCGCGCCCCGGGCCGCTCTCCGGTCCGGTCTCCGGGCCGGTCTCGGCGAAGGCGGTGAGGTCCTCGATCAGGGTCGCGACGGCGGGCGAGGCCAGCCGGACGTACCGGTGCCGCCCCTGGCGTTCCTCGCTCAGCAGGCCGCCCGCGATCAGCCGGGACAGGTGCTCACTGGCCGTGGACGGCGCGACCCCGGCCGCCCGGGCCAGCTCGCCCGCCGTCCAGGCGCGGCCGTCCAGCAGGGCGGAGCAGAAGGCGGCGCGGGTGGGGTCGGCGAGCAGCGCGGCGAGGGCGGCGAGCGGGGAGCCCCGGTGGTCCACCGGTGTGCGTTCGTGGTCGGGCATGCCTCCATGGTCGTCCCGGCACGGTTCGGCCGGGGCCGAAACGACCCGGGGCCACGATGACGGCATGAACGAAGTGATCTTCGCCCGCTACGAGGACGTGACCGCGGCCCTGGCCGACCCGGCACTGGTCCCGCCGCCCGCGACGCCCGGCCGGTACGGCACGGTGGCCTGGCTGCGGTCCGCCGTCGCCCGGTTCAGCGCGGGCGAGCCGCACGCCCGCCGCCGGGCGCTCGTCCTCGCCGACCTGGCACGACTGGACCAGGGCCTGCTGCGGACCCTGGCCGCGGGCGGCTACGAACCGGACGTACGGCTGCGGGTGGTGCGGGTGCTGGCGACGGCGCTGGGCCTGGCCGGGCCGGAGGCCGTCGCGCGGGACGTGAAGGCGGTCGCCCGGGCGTACTTCGACCCGGCACCGGACGACCCGGCGGCGGACGCGGCGGTGGCCCGGCTGCTGCCCGCGATGGGCGACGCGGACGCGGAGACGGCGGCGAACCGGATCGGCCTGCTGGTGCAGGCCTGCGAGGCCACCGCGGCCCTGGTCGAGCATGCCCGGCGCGGTGGTGCCGAGGACGCCGGGCGTGGCGGTGTCGGGGACCCCGGGCATGGTGGTGCCGAGGACGCCGGGTGTGGCGGTGTCGAGCAGGCCGGGCCCGGCGGCGGGGCGCCGGACCTGGCCGCGGTGCTGCGGGAGGACCCGCCCGTCCGGGTGATGCGCCGGTTGGCGGCCCGGGCGACCGTGGTCGGCGGGGTCGCCGTGCCGGCCGGCGCGCGGGTGCTGCTCGACCTGGACGCCGCCCGGGAGCCCGGGCGGGAGCCGCTGGCCTTCGGCGCCGGGCCCCGGCCCTGCCCGGGCCGCGCGCACGCCCTGGTGATCGCCGAGGGCATCCTGTACGGCGCCTCCGACCCGGCGGACGGCTCGGTGCCGCCTGCGCAGGAGCAGCTCGGCGGCGCCGAGGCGCTCCCCGACGGGGCCGAGGCGCTCCCCGACGGGGCCGAGCGGGAGCAGCCGGGCCGGGCCGAGACGGCCGCCCTGGTCCCGGCGGCGGTCCGGCACGTGCTCGCCCTGGCGGACACCTGGACGGCCTGGGACGGCCGACCGGTGGTCAACGCCGACGGCCGGACGTACACCCCGCACAAGGTGGTGCGCCGGGTCGCCGACCACCTGCTCGACCACCTGGCCGAGGTGGAGGCCCGGCTGGCCGGCGCACCGACCGCCCCCGACCACTGGCACGCCTCCCTGGTCACCACCCCGGCCGACCTGGCGCCGTTCACCGCCGCCGACCTGGACGAGGCCCGCAGCCGGCTCACCCGGCTCGGCGCGATCTGGGCCCACCGGGTCGCCGCGCTGCCGGAGCGGCAGCTCGACGACTCGCCGGGGACGGGCTGGAGCATCCGGCAGATCGTCCGTCACCTCGCCGAGGCCGCCGCCTACTACGCCGACTCACTGGGCCCCGTCGGCCCGGTGGGTCCCGCCGACTCGCTGGGCCCCGTCGGCCCGGTGGGTCCCGCCGACTCGCCGGGCCCCGTCGGCCCGGTGGGAGCCGTTCCGGCCGGACCCGTCACCACGACCGAGGAGCAGACCCGATGACCACCCCCGCTCCGCTGACCGCCTTCGCGGCCCTGCACCACCGCCCCGGCCGTCCACTGCTGCTCCCGAACGCCTGGGACCACGCCTCGGCCGCCGCCCTGGCCGCCGCCGGCCACCCCGCGATCGGCACCACCAGCCTGGGTGTGGCGGCCGCAGCCGGACTGCCCGACGGCGCCGCCGCCACCCGCGCGGAGACCCTCCGGCTGGCCCGCCGACTGGGCCGCGACGACTACCTGCTGAGCGTCGACGTGGAGTCCGGGTTCAGTGACGATCCGGCCGAAGTCGCCGCATTGGCCGTGGAGTTGGCCGGGTGCGGGGCGGTCGGCATCAACCTGGAGGACGGTCGGCCGGACGGCACCCTGGCGCCGGCCGACCTCCACGCGGCCAAGGTCGCCGCGGTGAAGGCCGCCGTGCCGGAGCTGTTCGTGAACGCCCGCACCGACACCTACTGGTGCGGGCACGACGACCCGGAGCCGGAGACCGTACGGCGGCTCGACGCCTACCGACGGGCGGGCGCGGACGGCGTGTTCGTGCCCGGGCTGAGCGAGCCGACGGCGATCGCCGGGCTGGTCGGACGGCTGCCCGTCCCGCTCAACGTCCTCTGGACGCCGACCGGTCCGACCCTCGCCGAGCTCGCCGGACTCGGGGTGGCCCGGGTCAGCACGGGCGGGCTGCTGTACCGCGCGGCGCTGGCGGCGGCGGTGGCGACGGCCGCCGCGGTGGCCTCGGGCGGGCCGGTCGGTCCGATGCCCGGCTACGCCGAGGTCCAGGCGCTGAGCGGGAGTTGAGGGGGCGTCGCGGCTGAGCCGAGCCGAGCCGAGCCGAGCCGAGCTGAGCTGAGTGAGCCGAGCCGAGCCGAGCCGAGCTGAGTCAGCCGAGTCGAGTCGAGCCGAGCCGAGCCGAGTCCTGGCCCTGTGAGCCCCTGGGGGCTCAGGGCTTGGCCCGCCGCGCCTCGACCCCGTCCAGGATCATGTTGAGGCCGCGCAGGAAGCTGCTGTCCCGGCCCGCATCGATCTCCTCCGGCACCTGGGTGGTGTACACCCGGTGCAGGTGCGGGTGCGACCGGGTGGCCTCGACGACGGCGGGCAGCAGTCGGTCCATGAACTCCTGTTCGCCCTCCCCGCTCCTGGCGAGCGCGCTCAGCCAGGCGGCCTCCACGGTGGCGGTGCCGATGGCGTAGCCCATGACGGCGCCCATCACGTCGTTGGCCTCGCCGAGTTCGAAGCCGGCCGCGTCCATCAGGGCCAGCAGGGCCTCGGAGAGCCGCATCCAGTTGGGGCCGAGGTAGATCATCCCGACGTCGCCGAGCACCCCGACCATCCACGGGTGGCGCACCACGGCCGCGCGCACGGCCTCGGTGCACTCGACGATGGTGGCGCGCCAGACCACCGGGTCCTCGGCGTTCTCGGTGCGGGCCAGCGGGAGTTCGCCGAAGACGTGGTCGACGACCAGGGCGAGCAGCTCCTCCTTGTTGGCGACGTGGGTGTAGAGGGAGGTCGCGCCGGCGTTGAGCCGGGCGCCGAGCTTGCGCATGCTCAGCGCCTCGATGCCGTCGGAGTCCAGCAGGGCGAAGGCCTCGGCGACGATCTGCTCGCGGCTGAGGGCCGGCTGGGTGCGCCGCTTCTGCGGGCGAGTCCACGGCGAGGCGATGCCGGGCTGTGCTTCGGTCCGGTGCCCCGGTGCGTTGTCCTCCGACTTGGCCGTCATCAGGCCCTCCATTCCACGTGCCCCCTGGTCGGGTGCGGTCCGTCCAGCATAGGCCCGGTGCCGAACACCGTACGGTCATGCGAACACTGTTCGGCGACCGAACGCCGTACGGTCTTGCGCACAGTGTTCGGTCTCCGTACAGTGTTCGGCGTAGCGCACACCGTTCGGTCGGGGACGGCGGACGGTGTGCGCCACGAGGACTTCCGCGCGGCTGCCGCCGACGCGAGGACGTGCGCAGGGCTGTGGCCGAGGCGCCGAACCGAAGGGGGAACGCGGTGGATCGTCACCCGCGTCGCTGGCTCATCCTGGTCGTGCTCTGCCTCAGCAGCCTGGTGCTGGTGGTCGACAACATGGTGCTCACGGTGTCCATCCCGCCGATAGCGGAGGACCTCGGGGCCGGGGCGCAGGACATCCAGTGGATCATCGACTCGTACATCCTGGTCTTCGCCGGCCTGCTGCTGACCTCGGGCAGCCTGTCCGACCGGTTCGGGCGACGAAAAGTGATGATCATCGGTCTGGTGCTGTTCGGCGCCGCCTCCCTGGTCGCCTCCGTCGCCTCCAGCCCCGGTGAACTGATCGCCGGCCGGGTGCTGATGGGCGTCGGCGGGGCCCTCGTGATGCCGAGCACGCTCTCCATCCTGATCACCGTCTTCGACGACGAGGAGCGGCCCAAGGCGATCGCCGCCTGGAGCGCGGTGGCCATGATCGGCCTGGTCGGCGGCCCGGTGCTGGGCGGCGCGCTGATCGCGCACTTCTGGTGGGGCGCGGTGTTCCTGCTCAACGTGCCGGTGGCGGCGGTGGCCATCGTCGCGGCGATCGTCCTGATGCCCGAGTCCAAGGGCCCCTGGCGCAAGACCGACCTGCCCGGCATGGTGCTCTCGATGGTCGGCATGACCGCGCTGGTCTGGTCGATCATCGTCCTCCCGCGGGACGGCTTCGCCCACGTCAACACCCTCGGCTCGCTGGGTGTCGCGATCGCCGCACTGGTCGGTTTCGGCATCCGCCAGGTCCGCACCGATTCGCCGATGGTCCCGCTCAAGCTGTTCCGCAACCGGGTCTTCACCGGCGCCAGCTTCTCCCTCGTCCTGCTCACCTTCGCCACCGGCGGCCTGATGCTGGTGCTCACCCAGTACCTGCAGTTCGTGCTGGAGTTCTCGCCCACCGACACCGGCCTGGCCTTCATCCCGCTGGCCGTCGCCTCGCTCGCCTTCAACGTGATCGGCGCCGCGCTCGGCAAGAAGGTCCCCGCCCGGGTGGTGACCTCGATCGGCATGGTGATCATCGCGGGCGGCTTCGGCCTGCTGGCCACCCTCTCGGTCGGCGACGGCTTCCCCAAGGTCGCCCTCGCCATGCTGGTCCTCGGCGTCGGCTCCGGCCTCGGCATGCCGGCCGCCGCCAACGCGCTGATGGGGGCCATCCCCGGCGAGCACGCCGGTGTCGGCTCCGCGCTCAACGACACCATCCAGCAGTCCGGCGCCGCCCTGGGCGTGGCCATCCTCGGCACCGTGCTCTCCAGCACCTACACCGGCGCCATGCCCGCCGACGCCCCCGCGCCGGCCCGGCACGCCATCACCGACGCCCTCGCCCTCTCCGCCGGCAGCGGCGACGGCGCCCTGGCCCGGGTCGCCCGGGAGGCCTTCAACACCGCCACCTCCACCACCTTCACGGTCGGCGGGATCGCGGCCCTGGTCGCGGCGGCGCTCACCCTGGTGCTGATGCGGGGCGGGCCGGCGGGCGGGGCGGGTGCGGCGGGACCGGCTCCGGAGGACGCCGGGGCCCTGGAGGGCGCCGGGGCCCCGGAGGCCGCCGCCGAGGTGGCGGCCTGACCGTGCGGCCCTGCGACGGGCGCCCGCAGGCCCGGCAGGCCCCGTAGGCACCCCGTAGGCACCCCGAAGGCCTCGACCGGTTCTGCCGGTCGGGGCCTTCGGGCGTCCGGAACGCGCCGCCCGTGCGGCGCGCGTAGCCTTCGAACATGCCCACCGACTACGCGGAACGCGCGTCCAGGCTGCCCGGGGCGGTGCTGTGGACGAAGGGCGCGACTGCGGGCGCGGGCGCGGGCCCCGGCGGCGGTGGCCTGGTGCTGCCGGACGGCTGCATGGACCTGCTCTGGACCGAGGGCCGGCTGCTGGTCGCCGGACCGGACACCCGGGCGTTCCGGCCCGGACCGGAGCTGCCCGGCCCGTGGGCCGGCGTCCGCTTCCGGCCCGGCACCGGGCCGCTGCTGCTCGGCGTACCGGCCTCCGAACTACGGGACCGCCGGGTCGGGTTGGCGGACCTGCTGCCCGGCCCCGAGGTGCGCCGGCTGACCGAGCGGATCGACGCCGCCCCCGACCCGGCCGCCGCCCTGGAGGAACTGGCACTGCACCTGGCCGCCGCGGCCCGGCCCGAGGACCCGCTGGTACGGGCGGTGGCCGGCGCGCTCGCGGCCGGGCGCAGCGTCGCGGCGACCGCCGAGGCCGTCGGGCTCGGCGCCCGGCAACTGCACCGCCGCTCACTGGCCGCCTTCGGCTACGGTCCCAAGACGCTGGCCCGGATCCTGCGGCTGCAGCGCGCCCTGCGGCTGGCCCGCGCCGGCGTCCCGCTCGCCGACACGGCGGCCCGGACGGGCTACGCCGACCAGGCGCACCTGTCGCGCGACGTAAGGGAGTTGGCGGGCGTCCGGGTGACGGACCTGCTGTCGGACAGGCCCTAGTCCGCGCCCTGTTCCCGCGCCCTGTTCCGGGCCCTGTTCGGGGCCTTGGTGCGCGCTTTGGTGCGGGCCTCGGGGTGAGCCCTGCGGTCAGCCCTGGAGCGGTGCGAGCAGGTCGACCCCGTTGCCGTCCGGGTCGCGCAGCGAGGCGTAGCGCTGGCCCCAGAAGGCGTCCCAGGGCTTGAGTTCGCCCTGGTACCCGGCCTCGGTCAGCTCCTGGTACACCGCGTCCACGTGCGCCGGGCTCTGGCAGCGGAAGGCCAGGGCGGCCCGGGCGCCGCCGGTCGGCGGCTGCCAGTCCGGGTGGAAGGAGCGGATGGTCGATTCGGCGTCCAGGACCAGGAGCAGCCCGCCGGGCAGCTCGGCCTCGACGTGCGGCTCCTGCTCGGAGCCCTCGGGGAAGACCAGTCCCAGTCGCCGGTAGAAGGCGACCGACGCCGCCATGTCGGAGACGGCGAGGCCGATGAAGGCGAACTGTGGTGCGGAAGTGCTGTCCATGGCTTCACGGTAGGCGGCCCGCAGGGGCGGGGTCTTGAAGGAATCGGACGTCCCCGGTCCCCCTCCCCGGTCCCTCGCCGCTGCCGGGCGGCACGCCTGACCTGGGGTCCCGCCCGGCTCGTTGTCAGTCGCTCCTTGTACCGTCGGTCCGGGAACAGTGACATCAGCACGGGGGTATGACGCATGTTCAGGACGGATCCGGAGACGCCCGACGCCTTCCGCACTCCGGTCGAGGAGGTCTTCATCCGCAACCACCTCGGCCGGCGGCCGGAGCTCGACGCCGACAGCTGGTCGCTCACCGTCGAAGGCCTGGTGGAACGGCCGCTGCGGCTGGACTTCCGGGCCCTCGGGGGGCTGCCGCAGACCAGGTTCACCGCCGTCCACGAGTGCTTCGGCAATCCATTGCACCCGACGGTGCCGACCAGGGCCGTGACCAACCTGGAGTGGGAGGGTGTCCCGCTCGCCGAGGTGCTGGCGCTGGCCGGCCCGCGCCCGGAGGCCCGGCACGTCTGGCTGGAGGGCGCCGACCGGGGGGACTTCGCGGGGGAGAGCGACGTGAGCTTCCTCAAGGACCTCCCGTTGGAGCAGGCCCGTACCGAGGTGGTCCTGGCGCACCGGATGAACGGCGAACCGCTGCGCCCCGACCACGGGCACCCGGTGCGCGCGGTGGCGCCGCGGATGTTCGGCACCAACTCGGTCAAGTGGCTGACCAGGATCGTGCTGGCCGCCGAACGGCCCGAGCACCTCTTCACCACCCGCCTGTACACCCGGGTCCTGCCGGGGGAGAGCGAGTCCCGGCCGGTCCGCGAGAAGGACGTCAGCAGCAAGCTGCTCAGCCTCAAGGACGGCGCCACCGTCCCCGCCGGCGTTCGTGAACTGGCGGGCTACGCCTGGAGTTCCACCGAGGTGACGGCCGTCGAGGTCGCGGTGGACGACGCCGACTGGCAGCCCGCCGAGCTGGACGGGCGCGGCCCGGACCCGAGTTGGCAGCGGTTCCGGCTCCGGCACGACCTCGCCCCGGGGGCGCACCGGATCCGCTGCCGGGCCACCGACTCCGCGGGGCGGGTCCAGCCGCTCACCGGTGACCGGAACGCCGTCCACGAGATAACCGTCGTGGTGGTGTGACAGCTGCCCGGGGCTGACGCCCGTCCGTCTCTCCGCTGTGACACCCGTCGGCCGTGACACCCGGCCGCCGGGTTCAGCGGGGGACGGGTCCGGCGGTGATCGCCGGGCGGACTTTGGTGAGCATCAACTCCAGCAACCGGTCGGGGTGGTGGAAGCTCGCGAAGTGGCTGGCGTCGCCCGCGGCCTGGACCGCTGCTGTGGCGGTCCGGGCCGGAGACGGTTGGGGTCGGACGTTACTTCGCCAGGAGGATCGCGTACTCGCGGATCAGTGCGGCGGTGCCGTCCTCGATCCGGGCGAAGACGAACACCTCGTCGAGCGAGCTGAACGACCCGAGTTCCTGACGTGCCGCCACGATGCGCTCGGCCAGGGCGAGATCGATCGAGCAGGCCGCGGCGATCGCACCGGACGGCGCGTGGTTGAGGTCGATGAGGCCGCCGTCGTCGTACTCGCGCGACAGGTCGGGGCGTCCGATGTGCAGGTCCCGGGCCAGCACCGGGTCGGTCCGGGCGAGGGACCGTGCCTCGTCGCGGCGGGCGCGGGCGGCGAGCCGGGCGGCGACCACGGGATTGGCCGCTGCGGGGTGGGGCGGCCGATCCGCTTCGGCGGCCGGACCGAAGACCTCTCGGCGGAGCGGGACCAGCTGGTAGCAGGCGGTCACGATCACGGCGATCGCCAGGAGCACCGTGATGCCGCTCAACACGTTGCCGACCGCGCCGACCGCGTTCCCCTTCGGGTCCTTCGGGGTCAGCGAGGAGAGCACCCCGAAGACGACCGCGGCCCCCGCGTAGCACCCGGCGCGGATCAGCAGGTCCTTGCGCTGCAGTCGGGCTGCCGCGTGGGCGAACGGGACGGCGCTGAACATCCCGGCCGACAGCAGGACGACGAGGAAGTACCAGAAGCCGGGCCGCCGTTGCCGACCCGGCGGGGCGGGCGCCTCCCCGGTCGGCTGCGGGGTGCTGCTGGTGGCGGTGTGGCGGATGCCGGTCCCGGAGAGGGAGAGCGTGGTCCGGACCCGTCCGTCGGTCCGCCTGGTCACCCGGGCGTCCTTCATCCCGGCGGAGTAGCTCAGGCCCGACTTGGAGGCCGTGACGCGGAACGGGCCCGCCTTGAAGCTCTTGCGGGAGGAGAAGCCCATGCGGATGGCGCCCTTCGATGGTTCGTCGAGGGCGCCAGCCTTCCAGACCGCATCCGCGTCGTGACGGACCGTTTTCGACTTGTGATGGTCATGTGACGGCCCCGGGCCCGGGCGGGGACGACCGATTCCGGGCCCGCCCGGGGACCACCGATTCCGGGCCCGCGCACACGCGCGATCCGGTACAGGTCCGCCGTCGCCTGATGCGTGCTACCGGTCGGCGGGGGCGTCGCCCGTGCGGAGGGTGAGGACGGTGATCTCGCTCGGGGCGAAGATCCGGAAGGGCGGGCCCCAGAAGCCGGTGCCGCGGCTGGTGTAGAGCCGGGTCCGCTGCCCGTGCAGGCTCAGGCCGTGCACCACGGGCTGGTCGATCCGGACGAGGAAGTTGAACGGCCAGATCTGGCCGCCGTGGGTGTGTCCGGAGATCTGCAGGTCGATGCCGGCGGCCGCGGCCTGCGGGACGTACTTGGGCTGGTGGGCGACGAGCAGGACGGGCAGGTCCGGGTCCGCCCCCGCGAGGGCGCCGGCCAGGTCGGTGCGGTGCCCGGCCAGGCCGGAGGACTCCGCGGTGACGTCGTCCACGCCGGCCAGCACCAGGGTGTCCCCGCCGCGCTCCACCAGCACGTGGCGGTTGTGCAGGGGTTCCCAGCCGAGGTCCGCCATGCGGTCCAGCCAGCCCTGGGCCTCCCCGCCGTACTCGTGGTTGCCCGTGACGTAGACCTTGGCCAGCCGGGCCCGGACGGTGCCGAGCGGCGCGGACTGCTCGCGGCGCTGGGCGGGGGTGCCGTCGGCGATGTCCCCGGCGTGGACCACCACGTCCGGGTCGAGGGCGTTGACCGCCTCGGTGACCCGCGCCGACCAGTCCGCCCGGTCGATCGGCCCGTAGTGGGTGTCGGCCAGCACCACGACCCTCGTCCCGTCGAGTCCGCCGCCGAGCCGCGGCAGGTGGACGTCCAGCCGCTTCACCCGGGGCACCCGCATCGCCTCGCGGTGCCCCCAGGCCAGCAGCCCGGCCGAGACCGCGGCCACCGCCCCGGCCACCGTCCTGGCCCGGTCGGCGCCGCCGACGTCGAGCCCGCCCAGGACGAGGTTCACCAGGCCGCCCAGCACCGACCAGGTGAACAGGACCCACATCACCCCGAGGCTGGTGTCCCCGATGCGTGCCGCCCGGTCGTCGCGCCGCGATCCGTGGCCCGCGACCATCAGGAACGGGAAGGACACCAGCCAGGCGGCGAACACCGCCGTGCCCGCCAGGACCACCGGCAGCGGCCAGCCGGCCCCGGAGCCGAGGAGCGTCCACCAGGGCGGCAGGCACAGCACCAGCAGGACGAACACCAGGACGGCCACCCGCCGGACCACCGACCGCCGCCGCCCCGGCCCCTCCGCCCCGCCCGCAGGCCGTGCGGCAGCCGCGTCCGCCCCGGGCTCTACGGCGTCCGCCCCGGGCTCCCCGCCGCCCGCCACGAGTTCCGTCCCCGACCCGCCGGATCCGCTGTCAGCCACTGCTTCGCCCCTCACCTCTAGACCCCCTGCTCCTCCCCATCATCCGCCACCCGCCGCCCCGGGAGCCCCGGACGGTTCAAGCATGGTGGAGACCGTGCTCCGCGCGATTCGGCGGGCGTGGTGCTCCAGGTTGATCAGACCAGGTCCTGACGCGGGCCGCCCACGCCCTACGCCCGCTCCGCGAACGCGGACAGCCCGGAACACTGCCCGGCCCGCTGCTCGGGTCCTACCTGCGCCCGCTGAGCCCCGAGGACGCACCGAGGTTCTCAACCTCCAGGGGTGCTGCTGGGTTGACGAGGCCCTCGCCAACGACACCCTGGCCGTCCCGGCCCTGCACGAGACCCCGTAGGACGCCCGCCACTGGCTCACCACCTGGCACGCCACCGGCCTCTTCCGGGGCGGCCGCCTCCTCGGCATGGTCCGGGCCCGGCGCACCGGCACCGCCTGGCACCTGGGCCGCCTCTGCGTCGCCCCCCCGGACCTCCGCGGTCACGGCCTTGGCCTCCTCCTCCGCACAGCCGAATCCGCCGCCACCGCCGACTGCTCCGGCGTCGTCCTCACCATCGGCGCCCGCAGCCACCACAACATCGCCCTCCACCAGAGCGACGGCTACCACCCCACCCCCCACCCCCGCCGCCACCCACCTCACCAAACCCCTGTCCCACTGACCCCGTCACAACGACGAAGCCCCGGACCGCCGAAACGGCCCGGGCCTCCGTGAAGGCGGAGGATACAGCTCCTCCGAACGCCGTCCGCCAGGGTTCACACCTGCCCTGACCCGCGGTGGACCAGGCTTCCAACTGTCAGCCGCGCCCCGTTGCCCGGGAGAGCATGAGGCCGGACGTGAGACCTCGTGTGTGCTCTGAGTCCGGCTGTCGATTGGTACTGGTCCGGAGTTGACTGTGATGCTGATGTCAGGTTTGTCTGAGGGGCGGGTCCGGCTAGGTCGCGGTCGGGGCGACGAGCGTCGGCTGGACGTAGCCGCGAATCTGCCCGTATCGAGGCGAAGCCGGATCCTCGAGCGCGGCAGCCGTCCTCGAACCGCTGTCCTTCACACCACCGGCCAGCGAGAGCGTCGGCCGGCCGGTCCGTGCGTCAGTCGTCGCCTTGCCCACGGTGCCGTCCCAGATCTTGGGGTCGCGTGCCCACTCGACCTCCGACAGCAGCTCGATCAGAGCTTCGGGACTGCGTCGGGGCTCCGGGCTCCATGGCATCGAGCGGTAGGTGACGGCACCGAGTGCGGCGAGCATGGCGGGGGCGGCGATGACCGTTTCCGTCCGGCGCTCGAAGTGCTTGGCGAAGGAGCTGAAGATCAACTCGGTAGCGGCTCCGATGTACTGCTTGGCGAGCTCGGGGGTGCACCCGGCGGGCAGATCGGAGATGGGGCCGCTGGTCTTCTCGAAGCCCGACCGGCCGAAGAGTGCCGTCACCACGAACGCGCGGAACGAGGACAGCGTCATCCACTCGGTGTCCGTGGACTTCAGCTGACGGGGACGTGCTGAGACCACCAGACCGAGCGAGGTCTCCTGGCTTCCGGCCGAAGCCGGAAGGACGACACTTTCCAGCAGCGCAAAGGTGATGTCGGTGGCGAGATTGCTGGAGTCCGAGGCGAGCGCCACGTTCTTGTTGGGAATGACTCCAAGCAGGTTGCGGTCGTGGAAGATCTGGCGGGCACCGCGCAGGCTGATCTGGTGGTAGATCTCCACGCTGACCAGGCGCTGCGAAACCAGATTCTTAGTCAGGCCGTATGCTGCTGGCTCCTCCTGGAGCAGAATGTGTGCAAGGTGCTGGGTCTCGGCATCCACCAGGACACCGGTGGCATCGAACGGCATGTAGGCCAGCAGGTCGTCACCGAACGGAGTCCTGAAGCGGACGATGTCCATGTCGCCTGGCAACCAGAGTGCGAACGGGGGCGTGGCCCAGCGCTCGCCGCGGGAGCCGCGCAGGCCCTCGGCGATGTAGCGGGCGTAGTCCTTGGCGTTCGCCTTCTTCTTCGTTCCTTGGATCGTTCGCTGGATCTCGTTGCGAAGCTCGGCTTGCTCCCGCTGCGCGGCGGAGAGGTACTGCCTCATCCGGGGCATCTCGGCCTGGCGCGGATCGGGCACGATGCTGTGCAGCTGACCCCACGGCATGATCGCCAAGTAGCGCTGTTCGGATACCTGTTGTAGCCGTACGGGCCGCCCGCGGGTGAGGTCCACCTGGTCGACGTACTCGGGCTCGCGCGGATCGGTCATCGGGTGCCTCTCGGATCGGCTCGGATGCTGAGCGTGCGCACCAGATCGATGCCGGAGTCCGGAGGTTCTGTGCGCTGACCCGAACTCTAGGTCGGTCACTTGGGTTTGGGTGGCAATAATCTCGGATCTTGGCCCTTTATATGAATGTTGCGGCTCTCATGCCCCATGAGAGCCGCAACATTCTTTTAGCCGTTGCCAACCTCCGTGGAGCTGTGGTCAGTTGGTGGCGACACCTCGCGGATCTCGCTCAGGGAGGCTTACGTGTGCATGCTTGGGTGTTCTGATCGACTGCAAGGTAGGTGCGCTGCGTGCCGCCGGATCGGGGTCGGCAAGTGAGCGCCGGCGGCTCAGGCATCCCCCGGCTCCAGGATCTGGCCTACATTGAGGTGGCGGCGCAGGCGGTCGCCGAGGGATGTACCTTCGAAGAGATCCGTTGCGCACTGGTCGGTCAGGCAGCAAAGGTTGCCAGGGAGAGCGACACTGACGGCTCGTTCGACGAGCGCAAATGGGACCGAATGCGGGCCGACGGGAAGCGCCATGTGCACAACACGGTCGATGTGCTCAAGGAGCTGATGCGGCTCGGGTGGGTCGAGCGACACATCCTTCCCTCGACGCCCAACTCGGCCTACGCCCACTCCGATGTGACGTTCAGGCTGACCGAGAACGGCGTCGAATGGACCGCCCTGGTCGGGCGCGACCGGCTGGCCGCCTACAACGCCTTGATCGGCGTACTGCTGAACGCCCATCCGCAGTTCGAGGGCTTCCTGCGGCTGGTCGGGGCACGGCCGGACCGACTCTCCACCCACTTCACGGTCCCGTTGCTCAAGTTCGACAACCGTACGCACCACTCCCACCAGGACTTCCTCGGCGACTTCGTCGACTACGCGGTGGATGCGGCCGCCCAGGGAAGCCTCGGCTGGAGCGCCACCCGTGAGGTGATCGACCACGGAGTGCGCGGGTACGTCGGCCGGGCCGAACAACGCCTGAGCGCCCGGGAGCGGGTCATGAGCCGCAAGACCTTCATCACGACCTGTGAGGAGGCGATGGTGCGGCTGGCGTTCAGCGTTGCCGGATGCAACCTCGACTACATCAGCCATGAACTGCTGCGCCGTTGGACCAGGTTCCTCGGGCTGACCAACTTCAGCTACTACGCGCCCGGGCCGCCCGCCCTTCGCTTCTGGGCGACGTCCGAGGTATCGGGTGATGGTGGGGATGTGACCATCCGTCGGGCAGTTGGCAGAGAGTCCCGTCAGGCCGCGTTGGAGGCGCTGCCGCAGATATGGCTCCGTCAGCGCGGCGACGCCGCCGGCGACATGTACCTCCCGGTCTGGAGACTCCGAGCGGCGGTCTGCTGGCACCAGCGGATCGGCGACGACGAGTTCGACGCTGCCATCCTCGGCGCCCTCCGGGGGGACTATCCCCACCTCGGTTTCCGGGTTCACCTGGACCAGGCGACCCACGGTGCGACACCGCCCTCCACCAGGCCGCTGGTGATGTCTGCCCAGGGTGGCATGCCCCGCGTGTTCAACATCATCCGCGTCGATCCGACGCATTAGTACGAGGAGGTCCGTATCTGATGACCACAACTGCACCGCTGCCCGGTCCCGTGTGGATGAAGAAGCGCTGGAGCCTGCGCAACAACCCGTTCCCGATCACCGGAATCGCCCGGCTGGGCGGCTCCGACCTCAGGGAGAACGGGCTGTTGTACGAACCGGACGTCAACGCCGAACAACTCCAGGAATCGATCAACAAGTTCGTCCTCGGTGCTGCTTACTCCGGGCTCAAGTTCGGCTACCTGTGGTCAACAGGTACTGCCCCGGGGGACTCGGACGCCCGCGGTTTCGGCAAGTCGGTACTGATGCAGCACCTGACCGGGCTGCTCAACAAGGACTTCGGCAGGACTGCCTACCTCTCGACCGGGCTGGACGAGGAGGACGCCGGCGAGAATCCGATCTGCGGCCTGCTGACCAGCTTCGACACTGCGCAGATCCGTTCGCTCAGCGCAGCGCTCTTCACCGCGGTCGAGTACGCCACAGACTTCCGTGTCGGCGACGAGCCGACCCTGGCGCAGCGGCTACGGCTGGAGCTGATAGCGCGGGCCGAGAGTGACGATCCCCGGGCGCTGCTCAAGGTGGTGGCCGACGTCCATCGGTCCCTGCGGGGGCGAACGCTGGGACCGCCCGACGACAAGCTGATCGTGGCGCTCTGCGACGAGGATCCGAACATCGCAGCCGAGTACCTCGACCGGATCAAGCCGGCCTCGCGCACGCGCAACGGTGCGGTCTACCTCGCGACCTTCCTCTTGTTCGCGTCAGCCGCGGGGATGAAGCACGTCCTGCTGTGCTGTGACCAGTTGGAGGACCTGGCAAGCACGACGATGGCCAGGGCCAAGCGGGATCTGGAGACCGAACGCTTCCGCGACGTCATCGTGGAAACCTTGCCGATGGCGGACATGCTCAGCGTGGTCGTCACCATGCACCCCAGGGCCGCGCTGACCATCGGGACCGCCTGGGAGTTGGCCGACCTCCCGAGCTTCGACACCACGGCGGCGAACCAGCGAAGCACAGTGATCTTGCCCGGCCTGCGGAATGTGGCGGAGGCGGGCAAGCTGCTGACCAGATACCTCGACGCTGCTGTGAAGCCCGGCTCGGCGAGGACGCCCGGCGACCTCTACCCGTTGACCAAGGCGGCGGTATCGGAGCTGTTCGGCAGGTCGAACCGGAAGCCGCGTGACGTGCTCCGCAAGGCTCACGTCGTCCTCGACGCGGCGGCCGCCGAGAACCTCGACGGTATCGACGTGGCTGATGTACGTCGCTTTCTCGACACCCTCAACTCCGCTGTCTCCGATGACCCCGGGGCGGGATTCCCCGCTGGTCCGGTGGCGCTCGACTGGAGCCGCGGATGATGTGGATGCCGACGTACCGGCGTGACCGTCCAGGAGAAGTGCGTTGAATGCGGCCGGCCTCGGAACGGATGGCGAGGACCCATGTGACGACTGCGGGTCGGCGCTGGGAGTGTGGGAGCTCAACCGCTGTGGCTGCCGCGGCCCGATCGGACGTAGCCAGGCGGACATCCTGTACGCGGTGGCCTGCTCCGTCGCCGCACCCGTGCATGTGAGGGACTTGGCGCGCCTGGCCCAGCTCGACCACGACCGCCGAATCGCGGAGGCGTCCGCGAAGGTGGCGGTCGCTGGTGACCGGCGGTTCTGCTGGGCCGGAGCCGGGGTGTACGGCCTCTACCGCCACGGACCGCTGCCCGGCCCGCGGACCCTCGAAGAGTCCGGCCGGCTCGTACTGGCGGCGGCCGATCGACCGTTGACCGTCGCCGCGCTCGACTACTGCCTCAAAGGATTCGGGTACCGGTACAACGTGGCATCGCTCCGCAACGCGCTTCGGCAATCAGCCCGGATCGAGAGCCGGTCGGACGGTCAGTGGTGGACCCCGCGTGGGCCGAACGCCGAGCAACTGCTGCTCTCCGAGGTTCCGGCCGTCCCGCGGCGTAGGGACGCGGACTGGGTGCGCCTGCGAAACCGGCTGGCCACCCGGATAACGGCGGCCCTCGCCGACCGGGACGAGCGCCTCCGGGGCCTGGCGGGCTCCCGCCCGCTCGGCCTGGATTGGGGCGAACAGCTGACACTCCTGACGTGACGCTCTGTCCTGCGGAGCCCGAGTCCGGCGGTGGGCTGAAGAACCGGGGCGCAGGCGCCCGGCTGGCGCGGTGTGCCTGTCCGTGGTGGTTGTCTGCCTGTCGGTGGCAGCAGGGGAACTCCGCACTGCTGGAGACCCAGGACCCGGCCGTGTGAGGGGACTGCACCCGGCAGAACGACGAAGGCCCGGACCGTCGAGACGGGCCGGCCTTTCGTGAGGGCGGAGGATACGAGTTTCGATCTTGTGGGGGGTCGCCCCGACGGGCTTTCCATGGTTCGTCCGACTGTCCGGAGGGGCCGCAGGCGTCCTGGCCTGCGGCGGAGCGTTCCGGCACCGAGGGTCTGAACGGGAGTGGACGGAGGTCCCGCGCAACCGGGACTGCGACTGCGGTCGGGGCCGTGCTCCGCCCCGACGCGGGGGTGAGCGGGGGCGCGATGGACTGCTGTCGGGCGTAATGGAAGGACCCGCCCCGGCGAACCGTGCCGGGGCGCCGGGGGCGATCGGGCCGGTGCCGAGTGCTGAGTGTCGAGTGCTGAGTCCGAGCGCCGTGGCCGGAGGAGGACGGCGGTGAGCGAGGATGCGCGGTGAGCGGTCGTCCGGCGCGGAGGGGCCTGAGGGACCGGACGGACCGGACGGACCGGAGGGGCCGGCGGGGCCGGAGGGGCGCGGCGGACGGCTGCTGGGCGCCCTGCTCGATCGGGCCCATGAGCTGCCGCCCCAGCTGATCGCCCCGCTGGTCGCGGACGTGGTGCGCGGGCTCGGTGGCCGAGATCCGGCGCTCCTGCTGCAGGACTACGGCCAGCTGGTGCTGGCGCCGCTGCCGGGGCGGCGGCTGGCGGCCGGGCGGCCGGTGCCGATCGACGGCTCGCCCGCGGGGGAGGCGTTCCTGCGTGGTGTCCCCGTCGAGGTGGCGCAGGCCGACGGGGTGCGGGTGTACCTGCCGTTGCTGGACGGCGGCGACGAGGCGGGGATCCTGGCTCTCACGCTGGACGCCGTCGATGACGACGACCGGCGGACGCTGCGGCGCCTCGCCGTCCTGGTCGCCGATCTGCTGGTCACCAAGAGTGGTTACACCGACCGGATCTTCCAGTCCCGGCGGCTCGAACCGATGAGCGTGGCCGCCGAGATCCAGTGGTCGCTGCTGCCGCCGCTGTCGATGACCGTCCACCGGGTCGCCGTCGCCGGCATCCTCGAACCCGCCTACCAGGTGGCCGGCGACAGCTTCGACTACGCGCTCAACGACGACCTCCTGCACGTGGCGACGATCGACGCCATGGGCCACGGGCTCGACGCCGCGACCATGGCGACCGTCGCCATCGGCGCGTACCGGCACGCCCGGCGCGCCGACATCGGACTGGCCGAGATCTACGCGTTCATGGACCGGGCCATCGCCGAGCAGTTCGGGCCGGACCACTTCGTCACCGCGCAGATGATGCGCCTGGACACCCTGACCGGCCACCTGCAGTGGGTCAACGCCGGCCATCCCCAGCCGCTGCTGATCCGCGACCACGTCGTCGTCGAGCGGCTGGAGAGCGAGACCACCCTGCCGGTCGGCTTCGGCGGCGAGGAGCCGGTGATCAGCGAGCGGACGCTGCGGCACGGTGACCGCGTCCTGTGCTTCACCGACGGCCTGGTCGAGGAGCGCGAGCCCGGCGGGGAGCAGTTCGGGGAGGAGCAGCTCATCGACTGGGTGAACCGTGTCGAGCGCTCGCAGGCCGGGGTGCGGGCCGTGGTGCGCGCGCTCTCCCACGTCCTGAAGGAGAAGCGGGGCGGCCGCACGAGCGACGACGCGACCCTGTTCCTGATCGAGTGGCGCTGAGCGGGCCCCTGCGCCGGGGCCCGGGCCGGCGCCCCTGCACGGGCTCTCCCGACCGACCGACCGGCCGGGCCGGTGCGGTGCGGCCGGCGTACCGTGGGTGGTCGGGGCCGGTGCCCACGACGCCGAACGGCAGGCCCCGCGACGCCGGGCCCCTCGGTAGACAGGAAGGCGGGTCGGAGAGATGTCCGTCTACGTGAAACTCTCGGCCGAAACCCGGGCACCGGCGGAGCCCTCGAAGGGGCCGTTGGACATGCAGTACGAGGACGGTGCGGACGGCGTCACCTTCGAGTACGACCTGCATCCGAGCGGTGCGCTGCGCGTCCTGCGGGTCTTCGAGGACACGCCGTACCGGATCGAGGTCTGCTTCGGCCCCGGGGCGTGGCTCCAGGTCGCGGGCAGCTACCTGCGCAGCGGCGCCGAGTACTGACGGGCCGCCGAGTGTTGACGGGCCGCCGCGTGCCGACGGGCCGCCGAGCCGACGGGTTATGGCCGACGGGTTATGCGGGGACCGGCCAGGAGGCGGCCCGGCTGCGGGCGACTTCCGCCCGTCTACCGGCCTCACCGGCGCCGTCGGAGGGGGCGACGGCCGACGGCAGGAAGTCGGAGGAGGAGGAAGGGGAGAGAGAGGGGGAGGCGGGAGACCGCGGCCCCGGTGTGCCGTCACCCGTCCGCGTGGCCAGCAGTTCGCTCCCGGTCATGGTGTTGGCGGG
Source organism: Kitasatospora sp. NPDC040550 (assembly GCF_055594965.1). Taxonomy (NCBI): domain Bacteria; kingdom Bacillati; phylum Actinomycetota; class Actinomycetes; order Kitasatosporales; family Streptomycetaceae; genus Kitasatospora; species Kitasatospora sp. NPDC040550. The sequence continues at coordinate 39,738 of NZ_JBVIWC010000012.1, forward strand.
CCGGGCGGCTTCGGTCATCAGCCGGGCGGCGTCGACGGCGTCCGTCTCCGGCGGGACGATCAGCAGGTTCATCCGGAGCGGGGCGTACGAGAACACCGCGATCGTGTGTTCGTCCTGTTCGGTGGTGAACCAGCCCGCGTGGACGGTGTGCCCGGTGACCGGGATCCGTCGGGGGATGGCGGGCCACTGCGCGGGGTTCAGGGTGATCCGGGTGAGCCGGCCCCACCTCTCGTCGAGTTCGGCTGCCAGGGCCGGGAGTTCGAGGAGAAGGTCACGTGAACGGGGCCACCAGGCTCCGTCCAGACGGCCGGGCCGCGCATCATTGGGTCTGAGGGAGAGCCGTGCGGTGGGATCCGGGGCGGTGGGCGTCGTCGCACGATCGAGCATCGTGGTCATGATCGAGAACCTGTCTCCGGGCCCGACCGCGAGGTCGGGTCCGGCATTGCCGTTCCGCCGGAGACGACGCCAGTATCCGGTGCCGGCATGCGAAGTGCCTTCGGTGACATCCACGTTACTCTCGCCCGGGCCCGGACCACGTACGGGCGGCCCGGCTCAGACACGCCCGTAGCGGGCCGCCTGGTCGGCGAACTCGCGGGCCATCTCCTCGGAGACGGTCGGGCGGGTGTGGTGGATGGCGTCCAGGTAGTCCTGGGTGCTGGGCTGGGTCCGCTCCCCGGTGTCGAGCGTGCGCTCGAACGTGCTCTGGGCGACCGCCATGGCGACCTGCCTGATGTCGGCGGGAGTGAAGCCCTCGCTGGCCTCGGCGAGGACCGCGGTGTCGGCGGCGGTACCCGTTTTCGCCGTGTAGCCGGCCCACAGCACGTCGCGGGCCACGGAGTCGGGCGGCCCGACCGGCAGGACGTAGTCGAACCGGCCGTGACGCAGGAACGCCGGGTCCAGGGCGGTCACCGAATTGGTGGCGCAGACGAGCAGCCGGCCGTCGCGGTCCCGGAACCGCACGATCGACTTGAGGAGTTCGTTGACCACGCCGACGGACGAGGGGGCGGCGAGGCTGCGCGTACCGGCGACCTCCTCGACCTCGTCGATGAAGAGGAGTACGTGGTCGAGCTGCGCGACCTCCTCGAAGCGGCGGCCGAGTCCGGAGGCCAGCCCGTCCTCGGACGCCAGCCGGGACGGGAAGATCTCGACGAACGGCCAGCCCAACCGGCCGGCCACGGCCTTGGCGAACGTGCTCTTGCCCGTGCCCGGCGGACCGAACAGCACCACCGCGCGCGGCGGCTCCACCCCGTGGGCGTCCGCCAGCTCGGGATTCGCCAGCGGCAGCACCAGGCGGCGTTCGATGAGCCGCTTCTCGTCGGCCATGCCCGTGAGCTGCTCCCAGAGGCCGGCTTCGGGCATGACCGCGCCGAGCGTCGCCAGGACCGTCGCGCCCTGGGCGCTGACGACCTCCGACTTCTCGAAGTACGTGAGCCCCCGGTGGGGGCGGAATCCGGAGTTGCCCAGGGCGGTGGCCCCGGTCTCCTCCTCGGGCAGCAGAGCCGCGACGATCCTGGCACCGGCATCCCGCAGCCGGTGCTCCAGGGCCGACAGCAGGGCCGAACCGATGCCCAGGTTCCGCCAGGCGGGATGCAGGGCGATCCGCAGCACCCAGGCCCGGTCCCCGTCCACCCGCCCCACCGCCACACCCACGAGACGTCCGTCGGCCACCACGACGACGCTCGGGTTCCGTGCCAGCAGGGCGGAGACCACGTCGGAGAGGCGGAAGACGGCGGCGCGATCCGTGGTGGCGCTCTCCGTGTCGAGCCGGACCACCGCTTCGAGATCGTCCGGTGTGAAGTCCCGGACGTGCCATACAGCCATGCGCTGCCTCTGACGTCGCGCGCCCCCGGACTTCCATCATCGGCCGACCGCGGCCACACCACCACGGAGACGACGAAGGCCCGGACCGTCGGGTGTCCTGACCTGGGGCGGAGCGGCTGGCTCGGCGAGCTGCGAACGGCGCTGGACGGGGGTGAATGCAACCGGGACCGCAACCACGCCGACCGGCAGCCCAGAGCAGGGGCCCGTATTCCCCTGCCGATGCCACCCTGCCGATGCCACCCTGCTCGCTGGGCGGCATCGAAGGTTCTACAGGGTGGGCGACGGCGGGCGTTCGAAGAAGGTCTCCAGGGAGACTGTCGCCTGGGTGCCGCTGACCCCCTCGATCGCGTACAACCGGCGCAGCACGTCCTGTAGTTGCTCCGTAGTGGTCGAGCGCACCTTCACCAGGACCGAGGCGCTGCCGGCGATGACGTGGGCCTCTTCGATCTCCGGGATCGCGGCGAAGGCCGCGGCGGAGTCCCCCATCCAGGCCGAGGACTCGACCATCACGAACGCGAGCACGCCGAGCCCGAGCGCCTTCGGATCGACCTCGACCGTTGTGCGCCGGACGACCCCGCGCTCTCGAAGCTTGCGGACCCGCTCGTGTGTGGCGCCGGCCGAGAGCCCGACCGCCTTGCCCAGGGTGGCGTAGGGCTGCCCGGCGTCCTGCTGCAGCAGCGCGACCAGCGCGCGGTCGATCTCGTCGAGGTTCTCCGATGCCATGTAGTAACCATATCGGCTTCTGTCATACTCAAGAAGAACCGAATGACATTCGGCATAATGGCGTCAAGGGGTGGACTGTGTCTGGTGAGATCACGCATGGCCTGTACGAGATCCTGGATGAGCGCTTCCGTACCGGGAAGTGCGCCAGCGGCGACCACCGGCTGGAGAAGCTGTACGGAGACTGCCGCTGGGCCGAAGGGCCGGTCTACCTCCCGGCCTGGCGCCAACTCGTGTTCAGCGACATCCCCAACGACCGGATGCTCCGCTGGGACGAGGCCACGGGGAGGGTCGGTCAGTTCCGCGCCCCGGCCGGCCACAGCAACGGCAACACCCTGGACCGCGAGGGCCGCCTCATCACCTGCGAGCAGGGCAACCGCCGGGTGACCCGTACCGAGCCCGACGGCTCGGTCACCGTGCTCGCAGACCGCTACCAGGGCAAGCGCCTCAACTCGCCCAACGACGCGGTGGTGCACTCCGACGGCTCGGTGTGGTTCTCCGACCCGGACTTCGGCATTACCAGCGACTACGAGGGCCATCGCGCCGACAGCGAGATCGGCGCCTGCAACGTCTACCGCATCGACCCCGGCAGCGGTGAGGTGCAGCTCGTCGCGGACGGCTTCACCGGGCCCAACGGACTCGTCTTCTCACTCGACGAGCGGCAGTTGTTCGTGGCGGACAGCCGCGCCCGGCACATCCGCGTCTTCGACGTCCGCGAGGACGGCACCCTCTCGGACGGCAAGGTCTTCGCGGAGGCGCCGGACAGCGGCTTCGACAACATCCGCTTCGACGACGGCGGCCGGCTCTGGGCGGCGGCATTCGGCGACGGCATCCACTGCTACGACCCGGACGGCACGCTCATCGGACGCATCCTCGTCCCCGAGCTCGTCTCGAACCTCACCTTCGGCGGGCCGAAGAACAACCGCCTCTTCATCACCGCGTCCACCTCGGTGTACTCGCTCGTCATGGCGGTGACGGGGACCCACCGGGTACGCCGGGTCCGACCCTGGCGATAGAACCGCCGGACGTCGGTGACACATGGACCTCCGACGACGACGGAGTCCTGCCCTGCCCCCTTCGCCGCAACGGCAGCAGGACCGCCAGGCCCAGCGGCGCCTGGCGGTCCTGCGAGACGCCGAGGAAGCCACCGGGAACGTCTCGCCGACCTGCCGGTACTACGGGCTCAGCCGCAAGTGCTTCTACAGGTGGCAGCGGCCGTACCAGGAGGAAGACATCGAGTCGAAGCGGGCGGCGCGGTGGACCTGAGCGGCCCGAGTGACCGCCCGAGGCCTCGCCCCAGCGGAGGGTGGCCCCCCGCAGCGCCGAAAGCGCAACCGCATCTGCGGAACGACGAGAGCCCCGACCGGAACCCGGTCGGGGCCAACGTTTGCCCTGGCGGGCAGAGGCGGAGAGACGAGATTCGAACTCGTGAGGGGTTGCCCCCAACACGCTTTCCAGTTCTCCCGAACGCCGTCCGCCGGGGTTCATACCTGTCCTGACCTGCGCCGGAGCGAACCCCTGGGCGGCGGCCGAACCCGGCTGGACGGGGGTGAATGAGACCAAAACTGAGACCAGGTGGTGCTCAGTTTCGGGCTGCTGGTGCACCTTCTACCGTGCCGGTCCACGCGACTGAGGGGGCACGTACACGAGTGCCATGCCGGTTGAACGGACTACGTCCAGCAATCCGGCGGTGCGTCGGATCTACCTCTACGGTGCCGAAGCCCGGCTGCCACAACGGTGCCGGCACGGAGGACCAGTCGGGTGCTTCGGGGCGTGCAGTACGGAGTGCACCCCTGCCGATGCCGTGATTCTCGCCCCCGCAGACACAGTCACAAGGGCTGTCGGGTGCAGCGTCTGCACAGGAGGTCGAGCCGCAGATCGGGGGGCCGTCGCCGTCTGGGTGATGTGGGCAGAGCCTGGGGGAGCATGTTGTCCGGAGGTACCAATCGAGGCATGCGATTGCTCCGGTCAGTTCGCGGTCAAGGACAGCGAGCATGACGGGTATGACGTCCTCCAGCGTGGTGATGACACTCCAGTAGGACACCGGGGGCACGCTGCTAGAGATCATTTTCTGGTAGCCGGAAGCCAAGGTTCGTGCCACCGCGTGATCGCTGACCGCGCACATGTCCGCACTCAGGCCGACTGGACGGTAGTCGCCGATGACCCATGAGTCATCGGACAAGTGAGCCCACCGGCTGCCAATGACTTCGCACCAGACCTTGCCACCGCGGATCTCGCCCCACTCATGGACCATGTCGAGGAGAACGGCCTTCGTATCTCGGCCATCAGCGAGCTTCCGGTGTTCGGTGGGTGCCTTCGCAAGGACAGCACGGAGCATGTCCTCACCAGGCCGGCTCGCGGGCTTCTTGGACCATGACTCGCCGCGTAACGGCTTCAAACAGTACCTCTCACGATATGCAGCAGGGGACCGTGACAGCCTGCTCGCTGCACGACACCTGCAAACCAGCGCTATGCCAACTTCTCGCGGAGGAAAGGCCGCTGCGTCAGTTCGAGGCGGTAGGTTGATGGATCGGCGTGAATCGCCTGCGGTGCCTAATTTGCCAGGCAGGCCGAGGGAAGTGCGTCTGGTGCGGCCCTTCAGGAGCCGTCGCTCGGGCAGGCACGGGAGTGGCCGCTCGGGGAATGGTTGGTGGCCAAGCACCTTCAGATTTTCGTGGTTGCAGGGCGCCTGCACCGGCTGCCCGATAAGGACCTTGATGATGCGTCGGCCAACGCGTCTCCGCGCGCTGCAAGATCAATTGCTGGATGACTTTTGGAGCTGTCTGTCCGGTGCCACGAAGGCAGCCACGAGTTCCCGAGAGCGGCACTGGCCATCCAGCCGTGAGCGGAGGCAGGCAAGGCGAGTCTTTCTTGTGTAACATCCGCGAGTGCAAATTGATCTCTCTCTTCCCGTGCTGCCTCCCCGGTACTCCGATCCGCGACTTCGCAGATGGATGGGGAGGCAGATCGCAGTTGCCGATGAGACTCAAATGCTGGCGGTGTGGCTGTGGAACGAGGAGGCGTATTTCCTGCTGGAAGCAGAGGAGGCGTTCCAGGAGCACTGTGACCTGGTCGATAGGGAACTTCAGGAGACGGAGAGGCGGGTGAAGGTCGGTCAGTACGGGGCAGGACCTAACTATGGCCCGCCATCTGCCAGGTTCGAGGAGTCGTGTGAAGCAGCTTGCCGCGACCTTGTAGCCCTTCTTGGGGTTGAGAAGAAGGCGGTTACTGATGCGGCTGACCGCACTCGGAGACTACGACGCTCCATGCAGAGGCTTCTCGGCTACGACACCAGTGGGTTCTACGCACGCGAGCCGCGGGTGCCAGAATGGTCCGTGGAGTTCGAAGCCATTGCAGGCGTTTATTTCGAGTTGGCGAAGGCGCGCGAGCGGCTCGTCGAACTGATGGCCCGGCACCGCAATGCCATCCACGAGCTGGCCTTGAAAGAGCATCGCCGCAGAGAGCACCTGGATGGACACCTTCTCAGTGGAGAAGGTCGCTACCTGCGGCATGTCTATGCGGAACTGCGGGCTCACCAGGAGCGGGTTGAACGTGAAGCAGCAGCGGCGATCAAGGTTCATCAGGCCGAATTCACCTGTCCTGTAGGCCGCTCGGTGCCGCCAGAACGCACTAGCGACCTCTCGTCCGCTACAGGAAAGCTGGCTGCGACTCTGGCAAATCTGCGGATTGAGGTGGACGCCAGTGTTGAGGAATGTGGGAGGTTCTGGGAGAGCGTTGAGCCTGCGTTCCGCCTTGTACCTGGAGAGGAGGCTATTCCTGACCTGGAAGCGTCGCTGAAGGTGGAGGCGGTAGCTGGGTTCTCTGCCGGGCTGACTTCCGCTCAAGCGGTGTATCGGGCCGCCCTGAAGGGCTGTCGCGACTCGGTCCACGATGTTGCGCGCTTGGAAGACCTCAGGATCGGGCTGCTGCGGTCCGGTAGAAGCCTCTCGATGGAGGCCATACGGACAATGCATCACCAGGATTTTGAGCGGCTGGTAGCCGGACGGCTGCGACAGGACGGCTTCACGATAATCCAGGATCAGGGAAAGCCTGGGGACCTCGGTGCGGACGTTATTGCACTATCCCCGGCCGGGCAGAGGGTCGTGGTCCAGTGCAAGCACACCTCTAAGGGAGCCAATGTCGGCACAGGGGCATTGCAGGCATTCAACGGGACCGCGGTTCCGGAGCATCGGGCCGATGTCGCCATCGTTGTCACGAACGGGTTCTACACGAAGCCGGCCCTACAGTTTGCAGGCGCACACGGCATTCGACTCATGGGGGTGTGGGAGGTTCGGCGATGGATTGAGTGGGGAGTGCCGGCCATGGAGCTGTTGGCCTGGCCATAGTTCAGAGGTTCACTTCCAGAACCTGGGCCGTACTGGTGCGCTTCGCGCCTCGTCGTGGCTGTCGATGGGGGTGGTGCGGAGTGGGTGGTCTTGGCCTCGTCATGAAGGTCTCGGTTCCCACGTGGCTCTTCATGCCCAGGCACCGACCAGCATCGGCTCGGGCTGGAGGGAGATCCCAGTTGCGATCTTGACCTGCGTTGAGAGTTCGGTCAGGGCCCGGGCGAAGCCCGCTGCGGTCGCTCCGTCGTGGGCGGTGAGGGTGAGGGCGCGGCGTTCTGAGCAGCGGATGCCCTCTGCGACCTTGTAGCCGGGGCGGTAACCGCTGTGCTCCAGCAGCCAGCCGGCGCTGGCCCGCAGCTGCCCGTCGCTGTCGGTGTGGACCGGGCAGCCGGCGGCCGACCAGCGGGCGGCCTGGGCGGCGGTGACGGGTGGGTTGAGGAAGACCGATCCGGCCTGGCGGGCGTCGGGGCCGTGGGGGTCGAGGAGGAGTCCACGGCGGTGACGGTTGGCGAGGACTGCGGCGGTCACCTCGGCGACGGGCGGGCGGGTGCCGACATGGACGCCGAGTTCGTCGGCGAGCGGCTGGTAGGTGATCGGGGCAGCCGGTGAGCGGGTGAGGTGGAACGTGGCGGTGAGGATGGTCCAGCGGCCGGGGTCGTTCTTTAAGCGGCTGTCGCGGTGGCGGAGGCGGCATGCCTGGGCAGGCAGGGTCCGCAGTCGGCCCATGTCCCAGTCCCAGGCGGTGAGGTGGTCGAGGGTGTCGGAGACCTGCTGGCCGTAGGCTCCGGCGTTCTGGACGGGGGTGGCGCCGACAGTGCCGGGTATGCCGGCCAGGCACTCGATCCCGGCGAGGCGTTCGGCTGCGGCCCACTGGACGAGGTCGGCGAGCGGGTAGCCGGCCTGGACGGTCGCGGCCACCGTGTCGTCGTCCACCCGCTTCACGGTGATGCCTCGGGTGTTCATCACGGCGATGGTGCCCTCGTGGCCGGTGTCGGAGGCGATCACATTGCTGCCGTGGCCGAGGGGGATGGGTGCGTCCTCCTGCCGGTCGCCGATCGTACGGACCAGTTCGAACCAGTCGTCGGGGTCGGCCACCTGCAGGACGTCGCTGGCCGGGCCACCGAGCCGCAGGGTGGTGAGGGACGCGAGCGTGGTGCTGGGCACGGGTGGCCCTCTTAGGGTTCGTCGGTGATCGCCTTCAGGGCGAGGGCCCGCAGCGGGGCGAGGCGGGCGCGGTTGCCCTGGTGGTGGTAGACGGCGTTGGTGCAGATGGCCAGGAAGCGGCCGGTGGTCGGGGCGAGGTAGAGGCTGGTCCCGGTGAAGCCGTGGTGGTAGGCGACCCGGCCCTCGTCGGCGAGGATCCAGGCCAGGCCCCGGTCGAGGCCGGGCTCGATCGCGGCCTGCGGCCGCATGCTGTAGGCGAGCCAGCGACCCAGGGGCTCGTCGGTGGCGTGCGAGGCCAGCAGGTGGACGGCGAAGGCGGCGAGGTCGGCCGGGGTGGTGAACACCCCGGCGTGGCCGGCGACTCCGCCGAGCAGGGCGGCGTTGTCGTCGTGCGGCATCCCCCACAGCCGGGGCCCGCCGTTCAACCGCTGCTCGGTCGGGGCGACCTGAGCGGAGCGGGGCACCGGTCCGTAGGTCGTGCTGGTCATGCCGAGGTCCTGCCAGAGCTCGGCCGCCAGCTCGTCCAGGCGCTGGCAGCGGTAGCGGGCCAGGGCCAGGCCGAGGAGGATGAAGCCGCGGTTGATGTAGCGGTGTCCGGCTCCGGGGTCGGCGATCAGCGGCTCTCCGCAGATCAGGTCGGCCAGCGGCTCGGGGCGGTTGCGGTACTGGTCGAGGCGGGTGTCGGCCCGCAGGCCGGAGGTGTGGGCCAGGACCTGGCCAACCGTGACCTGGCCTCCAGGCGCCTCGGCGGGGATGCCGATCAGCAGGTCCCGGAGAGGGGTGTCCGGGGTGAAGCCATCCATGAGGGAGGTGCCGACCAGCGGCCAGGTGGCCAGGACCTTGGTCAGCGAGGCCACGTCGTACACCGTGTCCGGCCCCGGCCGGGCGTCGCCGCACTCGGGGGCGACGACGCCGGAGGCCAGGTAGCCGGGCTCGGTGTCGAAGGTGCCGTGGGCGATGACACCGCCGGGCACCGTGCCGTCTGCGGTCATCAGGTCCAGGCACTCGCGCAGGTCGGCGAGCGCGTTCGGGGTCCACGGCACGGTGTTGGTCACGGCTACTCCTGGTCGATCGTCAGGTTGGCTCCGAGCGCGGCCAACTTCGGCAGCAGGCTGCCGTATCCGCGCCGCAGGTGGTACATCCCTCGGATCGTAGAGGTGCCCTCGGCGGCCAGGGCGGCGATCACGAGCGCGGTCACCGCCCGGATGTCCTCCCCGGCCACGTCGGCGCCGGTGAGGGTGGACCGGCATGTGTGCCGGACCGCCAGACCCGTCCACGTCTAGCTCCAGGCGTTAGTGCCCCTGGGCGGACAATCGTGCCGTCATGGTCACTCATCGCACGATCAGGCCGCTCGGCATGCCAGCTCCGTGCGGTCGTCGAGGACGGGGCGCCGTCCTCGACGATTCCGAGACCGCGCATCTGATCGCTGAGCCGCATCGGTAATTTTCTGAAGTCCCTTGGGCTTGGGTTTTGCTCGCTTGCCGAGCAGGGCGTGGTCGATGCAGCTCCCTTGCCCGGGACAGAGGGAAGCGGCTGTCCCGGGCATGCGAGCGCACCTCCTGCTTGTGACACGTTTCGAGCATTGCGCTTTCATCCCAAGCCGGAAGGTGCTCGAGGTAGTGGACGTCAGCGCGTTGGGCTCGAGAGGGCGGCGATCGGCGCCAAGGGTGCAGCAGGCAGCCCGGGCGATCTGGAAACCGTTGGTTTAGCCGGTGGCCGACGGATCGTCAGTCGGTACTGAGCGCCGTCGAGGCCCAGAAGGGATGATGTAGTGGCATAATCAGCTCTGCGCCCTGCGGGCGCACGCCACCTAGTAGGCCACCGCCATGGGTGAACCGGGCCGCTGCCCGGACCGCAGGGGATGGGCAACCGGCATACTCCTTAGTCCAACCGCGTCCTTGCGGTCTGCCGGAGACATCGTGCGGTGGGGTGTTTCCTTTGCGGCAGACCGGAACGGACCGAGCATGACCGCCCGCCGCACGCACCGCACTCGTCTGGCAAAGGCACTCTCCCGTGCCCAGTCCATGTCTTATCAGAAGGCACTCGGTCACGTTGTTGCCTGTGCGGACGCAGGACTGTTGCCTGGCAGGCTGGACGGCGAAGGCATGTCCCGAGCACTGGCCATCTTGCAAGCTCATCTTGCCCGGGCCGGGTTCCCCGCCCGCAAAGGGCTGGCAGCTGCTGTACCAGCGGCCGCAGCGAAGGCTGTCGTGTCCACACGGAAGCCGGCGAAGAGGCACTCCTTCTCGAAGGACCCGCGTTGCTTGGCGTTGGCCGAGGCGCTGGTTCCGGTCCTGGCAGCCACTTGTCCGAAGGACGCGGGTGGATATGGGGGTTCCCTACAGGCGAACCTCCACCCCAACGATGCCAACCTCCTCGGTGGGATTCCGCTGATTCGTGCAGCCTTGCGTCGAGCCGCTCACCAGCTGGGATGGCGCGTGCAAACCCTCGGCCATGAAGGCGAGCACCTTGCGTTTGTCGTTGCTCTGGACAAGCGACCGGCCCCGGAGCCGTTTGCCGAGGCGCTGAGGCGGCACCAGATGGAGGAGATGAGAGAGGCCGCCGAACGGGTCTCGATGCGAAATCTCGGCGATCTGGGCCCTGGCCCAGTTGATCGCCAGACCGAGGAGTTTCTTACTGCGGCAAGCTCCGCACTCAGGTTCCTGTCCGCGAGCGAAGACTAAGCGAGACACTAGCGGCACCTATTGGCTGAACAGGCTGCGGAGTATTTGGACCTCAGTCCACAGGGGGTTCCGTAGAGGCGGAAGACTGCGGTCAAATGGACCTGGTCAGTCGCCAGTCGTGATCTCTCCAGGGCAATGGGGTGGGGGGGGGGGGAACCCAAGAGTTCCCAACCTCCCCCCCCCCCCCTCCAGGTGGTCTTGACCCTCCGACCGGGGGGGGGGGCACCCAGTGTCCCCACCCCCTCCGCTGTG
>NZ_JBVIWC010000012.1:50734-169909 GCF_055594965.1 Kitasatospora sp. NPDC040550
CTCACCACCCCCCCCCCCCCCCCCCCCCCCCCCCCCCCCCCCCCCGACCCCCATCACCCCCCCCCCCCCCCCCCCCCCCCCCCCCCCCCCACCCCATTGCCCTGGAGGTCGGTCGACATCTGATGCATGGAGGTGATGCACCGCGTGATCCATGCCTGTCAGGCTGGGTCTCCCCAGCCTGCTGCGATTCAGGGCGGCTCATTGTGGAGTCCGTTGGAACGGGCTGGCAGTGAATTCTGTGCGCAGTGCGGGAGCTAGGTTAGAAGAGCCGTGGGTGGATCAAGAATTGGAGGGTCGATCGGCTTTCACTGGGCCTGATGACGACGAACTGACGTCCGGATCAGACTCGATATTTCGCCACGTTGACTGTAGGCGGCGAATCGCCTTGAGTGTTTCGCCAGCCTTCTCTGCAAGGGCGGACAGCTGATCGAGGATGTAGTTGAGCACCAGCATAAGGCCGCCGAGAACCGCCACGAGAGTGGTAGCCCAGCCAACTGTCGTCATCTGTCTGGCCGTTTCTCTTCCTTCGGAAGTCGGACCAAGCGACAGTGGTGCAGGCTCAGGCCGACCACCGTCTGATTAGTGGTCAATCCGAGGCTCTGCCCGACACGCGCGCATCTCGTGAATATGAAGTTCTTGACGATGCGGAGCACCTTCGGAGGGTTCATCCCTCTGCGGACCCTTGGTGTTCAGTGTCGGTGGACGTCAAGCGGCCGCGCCTGGATAGTACCGGGGCGGGCACGCGTCCGTCCTGCGGTCGATGCAAGTTGCCCTGCTTCGGCGTGACGGTCTCAGAGAGGGCAACGAGGTGGTCCAGGGGAAGGTCATGCGACCCGGCGGGCCTTTCCGGGCCATGATTCCTCTGGTGGGGTCCGCAGCCCGGGGGCGTTGCGGATGGCGGCGGTTCCATCGTCGGCACTTCGCCGGAACCTCTCACGCGATCCCGGTGAGGGTGTACCCCGCCGAGTGGCAGGCACGACGGGAGCCAGACCTGCGCCCGTCTCGGGGGTGTCGCGCATCACTTTGGCCTTCTCGAAGGCCCGGGGTGCGGGACGGGACCAAATGAAGTCGGATACGACGATGGCCCGGACCGCTGTGCGGTCCGGGCCATCTGCCGGCGGAGGATACGAGATTCGAACTCGTGAGGGGTTGCCCCCAACACGCTTTCCAAGCGTGCGCCCTAGGCCTCTAGGCGAATCCTCCGTGGGAGAGCTTAGTACATGTTTCGGGGTGCTCGCGACCAGCTATCCCGCAGGCCGAGGGGTGGGGGTGGCCTGTGGATCGTCGGGGCCGGGATCCGGTACTGTGGGGGTCAGCCCCTCGTGTGGCGTCATCTCTCTGAACCCCCCCAGGGCCGGAAGGCAGCAAGGGTAGGAGGGCTCTGGCGGGTGCACGAGGGGTCTTTGCGTTCCCGGGGGCGTGTGGGCCGCGGGGAGAGCGGGGGCCGGGGTGAAGGGGCGACGCGTTTGTCCGTCCGTCCCGATATCGTCGGTGGTGTGTCCCTAGCCCTGTACCGCCGCTACCGCCCCGAGACCTTCGCGGAGGTCATCGGGCAGGAGCACGTGACCGCTCCGCTCCAGCAGGCCCTGCGCAACAACAGGGTCAACCACGCGTACCTGTTCAGCGGGCCGCGCGGCTGTGGCAAGACGACGAGCGCGCGCATCCTGGCCCGTTGCCTGAACTGCGAACAGGGGCCGACGCCGACGCCCTGCGGGGAGTGCCAGTCCTGTCGGGACCTCGCGACCGGCGGGCCCGGCTCCATCGACGTGATCGAGATCGACGCCGCCTCGCACGGTGGTGTGGACGACGCGCGCGAGCTGCGCGAGCGGGCCTTCTTCGCGCCGGTGCACAGCCGGTACAAGATCTTCATCCTGGACGAGGCGCACATGGTGACCTCGGCCGGGTTCAACGCGCTGCTCAAGGTGGTCGAGGAGCCGCCGGAGCACCTCAAGTTCATCTTCGCGACCACCGAGCCGGAGAAGGTGATCGGGACGATCCGGTCCCGCACCCACCACTACCCGTTCCGGCTGGTCCCGCCCGGCACCCTGCGCGACTACCTGGCGGAGGTCTGCGGCCGCGAGGGCATCCAGGTCGAGGACTCGGTGTTCCCGCTGGTCGTGCGGTCCGGCGCGGGCTCGGTGCGTGACTCGATGTCGGTGATGGACCAGCTGCTGGCCGGTGCCGCCGAGGGCGGCGTGACGTACCAGATGGCGACGGCGCTGCTCGGGTACACCGACTCGGCGCTGCTGGACGAGGTGGTGGACGCCTTCGCCGCGCAGGACGGCGCGACGGTGTTCCAGGTGATCGACCGGGTGGTCGAGGGCGGGCACGACCCGCGCCGCTTCGTCACCGACCTGCTGGAGCGGCTGCGCGACCTGGTGATCCTCGCCACCGTCCCGGAGGCCGGGGAGAAGGGGCTGATCGACGCCCCGGCGGACCGGGTCGCGGTGATGCAGGCGCAGGCGGACGCCTTCGGCGCGGCCGAGCTGAGCCGGGCCGCGGACATCGTCAACACCGGGCTGACCGAGATGCGCGGCAATGCGGCGCCCCGGCTCCAGCTGGAGCTGATCTGCGCCCGGGTGATGCTGCCGGGCGCGTACAGCGACGAGCTGTCGTTGCAGGTGCGGCTGGACAAGCTGGAGCGCCGGGCCGCGGCGGGCGGCTTCGCCGCACCGGCGGGGATGGCACCGGTGGCCGGGACGGCACCGATGGCACCGCCGGTCGGGATCGCACCGGTGGCGGCGCCCGTGGCCGCTCCGGTGGCGCCCCACGCGCCGGCCCCGCCCGTGGCACCGCCGGTCGAGGCGGCCGCGCCCGTCGCGGCGGCCCCGGCCCCCGTGCAGGCCCCGGCCCCGGCCGCCCCCGCCCCCGCCCCGGGCGCCTGGCCCATCGCGCGCAGCTTCCCGCCCGCCGGTGGGGCACCGGCCCCCGCCGCTGCCCCCGCCACCCCCGTACCGCAGCCGCAGGCCGCCCCGCAGCCCGCGCCGACTCAGGTGGCCCCGGCCCCGGCCCAGTCGGCCCCCGCCCCCGCCCCCGCCCCCGCGGGCGCCCCCGGCGGTCAGCCGTCCGCGGCCGCGCAGCAGGGTGCCGGGCAGGTCCGGCAGCTGTGGCCGCAGATCCTGGAGGCGGTGAAGAACCGCCGCCGCTTCACCTGGATCCTGCTCAGCCAGAACGGCCAGGTGGCCGGGTTCGACGGCAGCGTGCTCCAGGTCTCGTTCATCAACGCCGGTGCCCGGGACAGCTTCGTCGGCAGCAACAGCGACGACGTGCTGCGCCAGGCGCTGTCGGACGCGCTGGGCGTGGACTGGCGGATCGAGTGCATCGTCGACCCGTCCGGTGGCGTGGGCGCGCCGCCGGCGGCCCCGGCCCCGTCCGGCGGTGGCTGGGGAGCCCCGGCCCGTCCGGCGGCCGCCGCGCCGCCGGTGGCCGCTGCCGCCCCGGTGCAGGCCCCGCCGCAGGCGCAGGCCCCGGCCCCGGTCCAGGCGCCCCGGCCGCAGGTGCAGGCCCCCGCGCCGGTGCAGGCCCCGCCGCCGGTGGCGGCGCCCCCGGCCCGCCCGGTGCAGTCGGTGCGGCCGGAGGACGACATCCCGGAGGAGGACGACCCGGACCTCAACGAGGAGACGTTCTCCGGCCAGGAGCTGATCATCCGCGAGCTGGGAGCCACGGTGCTGGAGGAGATCCACCACCGGGGCAACTGAGCGCTCTCAGGGAGCGGGGCCACAGCATCCGCCCCGGGCCCGTAGGCTCGACCGTGACGAACGACGAACCGTGTGACAGCAAGGAGTGAGCCGTGTTCCCCGGTGGTGGTCAGCCCAACATGCAGCAGCTGCTCAAGCAGGCGCAGAAGATGCAGGAGGAGCTCGCGAAGGCCCAGCAGGAGCTGGCCGAGGCGAAGGTGAACGGCACGGCGGGTGGCGGCCTGGTCGAGGCCACGGTGACGGGTTCGGGCGAGCTGGTGGCGCTGACCATCGCCCCGGCCGCCGTGGACCCGGAGGACACCGAGACCCTGGCCGACCTGGTCCTGGCGGCTGTGCGGGACGCCAGCCAGGCGGCCCAGAAGATGCAGGCCGAGCGGATGGGCCCGCTGACCCAGGGCCTGGGCGGCGGCGGCATCCCCGGCCTGCCGTTCTAGGACCGCCGGAGCGCCCGACCGCCGGAGCGCCCGACTGCCCGACCGCCGGACCGCCGGCGCCGGCGGTCCGGCGGCGGCGGACGGCGGGAAAGCCCCGGCCGGGGCCCCGCCACGGGGGTCGGCGGTCTGGAGTTCAGACGGCGGACCCATGTGATTTCTGTGGGAGTCGGGCGTCGGGCGGTGTGTCCGGCGCCCGATTCGTTGGATGATGGCACCGGGGCACCTCCGACCAGGAGCACCACCGGACCATCCGAGGGAAGGCGCGACGTTGTACGAGGGCGTGGTTCAGGACCTGATCGACGAACTGGGCAGGCTGCCCGGCGTCGGGCCCAAGAGCGCCCAGCGGATCGCCTTCCACGTGCTGCAGTCCGACCCGGTCGACGTGCGCCGTCTCGCGCACGCGCTGCTGGAGGTCAAGGACAAGGTCCGCTTCTGCGCGGTCTGCGGCAACGTCGCGGAGGCCGAGCAGTGCCGGGTCTGCCTGGACCCGCGGCGCGACCTCGGCGTCATCTGCGTGGTCGAGGAGCCCAAGGACGTCGTCGCCATCGAGCGCACCCGTGAGTTCCGCGGCCGCTACCACGTGCTGGGCGGCGCGATCAGCCCCATCGAGGGCGTCGGCCCGGACGACCTGCGCATCCGCGAGCTGCTCGCGCGCCTCGCGGACGGCACGGTCACCGAGCTGATCCTGGCCACCGACCCCAACCTGGAGGGGGAGGCGACCGCCACCTATCTGGCCCGGCTCTGCAAGCCGATGGGCTTGAAGGTGACCCGGCTGGCGAGCGGACTGCCCGTCGGCGGGGACCTGGAGTACGCGGACGAGGTCACCCTCGGTCGCGCCTTCGAAGGGAGACGACTGCTCGATGTCTGACCGGACGATCAACCAGCAGCCCCACGGCTCCCCGCAGCCGGAGGCCGGGGCACCCGCCCCGCACACCCACGGCCACGGCTCCGAGCCGGACGACTTCGCCGTGCAGATCGCCGACTCGGTGGAGAGCTTCGTGCTCGCCGTCACCGAGGTCGCCAAGGGCGACGAACCGGGCAGCGCGGTCTCGCTGCTGCTCCTGGAGGTCTCGCAGCTGCTGCTGGCCGGTGGCCGGCTGGGCGCGATCGAGGACGTCGTCCCCGAGGACCGCTTCGAGCCCGACGCCGGGCCGGAGCCGGACGGCGAGCAGCTGCGCGAGCGCCTCGCCGTGCTGCTCGCGCCGATCGACGTCTACCACGAGGTCTTCGACCCGTACGGTCCGCCGGAGAAGCCGAACGCCTTCCGGATCTCGGACGACCTGGCCGGCGTGGTCAGCGAGCTCCAGCACGGCCTGACCCACTACCGCGAGGGCCGGGTCAGCGAGGCGCTGTGGTGGTGGCAGTTCTCGTACCTCTCCAACTGGGGCACGACCTGCACGGCGGTGCTGCGGGCGCTGCAGTCGCTGATCGCCCACGTCCGGCTGGACAGCCCGATCGGTGCGGCGCCGGACGGCGCGGACACCGACGACGACGGGCTGACCGACGAGCAGCTGGAGCAGCAGGCGGGCGACCTGATGGCGGCCGAGCTCGGCCTCGGCCGGTAGCTGCGGATCCGCGGATCTGCGGATCTGCGAAGCCACGAAGCCGGATCCGGGCGGTCGGCCACCGGCGCCTCGGCCGCCCACCGGGTGCCGCGACCGAGGGGCGGGACCGAGGGACAGGACCGAAGGGCAGGACCGAAGGGCGGGACCGGGGTCGTGGCGGCCCGTCGGGGGAATGTGACGAATGCCTCAGCAATCCGCCCGGAAAAGAAATCCGGCCGGGCACCCGGTATTAGTCCGGGGATTCTTCGGAACGGCGCCCGGTGCCCCGCAGACCTGCCGGTGGCACCGCCCGCACCGCCGCCCACGTGCTGAAACGGCCGTCTCATCATATGGAAAGCGCCGGTCAGGGCACCCCTGCTCGGTAGACTGGCGCGGACCGCACCCCCCTTTCCCCCGGGGGGTACGGGGGCCTGGCGCCCCCGGAAAACGACACTAGTCGAGGAGCGCACGTGGGCCTTGTCGTGCAGAAGTACGGCGGCTCATCCGTTGCGGATGCCGAAGGCATCAAGCGCGTTGCCCGCCGAATCGTTGACGCCAAGAAGGCCGGCCATGAGGTCGTCGTCGTGGTGTCCGCGATGGGCGACACGACGGACGAGCTCATCGAACTCGCGGAGCAGGTGTCACCGCTTCCTGCCGGCCGTGAGTTCGACATGCTGCTGACCGCTGGAGAGCGCATCTCCATGGCGCTGCTGGCCATGGCGATCAAATCCCTGGGGCACGAGGCCCAGTCCTTCACGGGGAGCCAGGCCGGTGTCATCACGGACTCCGTCCACAACAAGGCGCGCATCATCGACGTGACGCCGGGTCGCATCCGCACCGCCCTGGACGAGGGCAACATCGCGATCGTGGCCGGGTTCCAGGGCGTGTCCCAGAGCAGCAAGGACATCACCACGCTGGGCCGCGGCGGCTCGGACACCACCGCCGTCGCGCTGGCCGCCGCGCTCAAGGCCGAGGTCTGCGAGATCTACACCGACGTGGACGGCGTGTTCACCGCCGACCCGCGCGTGGTGAAGAAGGCGCGCAAGATCGACTGGATCGCGTACGAGGACATGCTGGAGCTGGCCTCGTCCGGTTCCAAGGTGCTGCTCGACCGCTGTGTCGAGTACGCGCGGCGCTACAACATCCCGATTCACGTACGCTCGTCCTTCTCGGGTCTTCCCGGGACGATCGTCAGCAACGACAACCCGAACAAGCCCGAAGGGGGCGAGATGGAGCAGGCCATCATCTCCGGGGTCGCCCACGACACCTCCGAAGCCAAGGTCACGGTCGTCGGCGTGCCCGACAAGCCGGGCGAGGCGGCGCGCATCTTCCGCGCCATCGCCGACGCCGAGGTCAACATCGACATGGTGGTGCAGAACGTCTCCGCCGCGTCGACCGGTCTGACCGACATCTCCTTCACCCTGCCGAAGACCGAGGGCCAGAAGGCCATCGACGCGCTCGGCCGGGTCAAGGAGGGCATCGGCTACGAGTCGCTGCGCTACGACGACGCGATCGGCAAGATCTCGCTGGTCGGCGCCGGCATGCGCTCCAACCCGGGCGTCACCGCGACCTTCTTCGAGGCGCTCTCGGCCGCGGGCGTGAACATCGAGCTGATCTCCACCTCGGAGATCCGCATCTCGGTGGTCACCCGCGCCGACGACGTGCCGGAGGCGGTCCGCGCCGTGCACAGCGCCTTCGGCCTGGACAGCGAGAGCGACGAGGCCGTCGTCTACGGCGGCACCGGTCGATGACCCGGGAGCCGGGCGGGGGCACCGGGCGGTGACCCGGCGTCCCAACCTCGCCGTGGTCGGCGCCACCGGCGCGGTCGGCGAGGTGCTGCTCGGCCTGCTGTCGCTCCGTCAGGACGTCTGGGGCGAGGTCCGACTCGTCGCCTCCCCGCGCTCGGCCGGTCGTACGCCGGTCGTGCGCGGGGAGTCGGTCGCGGTGGTGCCGCTGACCGAGGAGGCCTTCGCCGGGATCGACGTCGCCGTGTTCGCCGTCCCCGACGAGGTCTCCGCCCAGTGGGCGCCGATCGCGGCGGCCAAGGGCGTCGTGGTGGTCGACGACTCGGCCGCCTTCCGTACCGTCGGGGACGTGCCGCTGGTCGTCCCCGAGGTGAACGCGGCCGCGTTGCGGATCCGTCCGCGCGGGATCGTGGCCAGTCCGGCCGGCCCCACGCTGGCGCTGGTCACGGCGGTCGGCGCGCTGCACGCCGAGTACGGGCTGGAACAGCTGGTGGTGGCCACCTACCAGGCCGCCAGCGGCGAGGGCCGGGCCGGCACCGCGGCGCTGCGCGAGCAGACCGCCCTGGTGGCCGGCACCGAGGTCGGCCGGCAGACCGGCGACCTGCGTGCGGTGATCGCCGACGAGGGGCCGTTCGCCGCCCCGCTCGCCCTGAACGCGGTGCCCTGGACCGGCGGCCTCCAGGACGGCGGCTGGTCCGCCCAGGAGCTCGGCCTGCGCGACGAGGCCCGCAAGGTCCTCGGCCTGCCCGCGCTCAAGGTCTCCGCGACCTGCGTGCGCATCCCGGTGGTGCGCACCCACGCGCTGGCCGTGCACGCCCGCTTCGAACGCGAGGTCAGCCAGGAGCACGCCCAGGACATCCTGCGCGAGACGCCCGGCGTGGTCCTCTACGACGACCCGGCGGCCGGGGAGTTCCCCACCCCGAACGACGCGGTCGGCACCGACCCGGTCTGGGTCGGGCGGGTGCGCCGGGCGCTGGACGAGCCGGACGCGCTCGACCTCTTCCTGTGCGGCGACAACCTGCGCAAGGGGGCCGCGCTCAACCTGGTGCAGATCGCCGAGCTGGTGGCCGCCGAGCTGGTGGCCGCCGGGCCCACCGTCGCACTGGACTGAGGGCGGCCCGAACTGACGGTGGGGGAGGCTCAGGATCCGTCATCAGCCCGGTTCTGAGGGCCCCTTGTGCCCGAGGACGTCCGGACCTGTGTCCGCTCCTCGACACAATCTGTCCGGAATCCCGTGGGAATCCCCTGGAGGCCGCTTCCGCCGATGCGGAAGAATGGCCCCCGGGCTGGGCAACCATGACAGGGGATCGAGTGTCCAACGGGCGTGGCGAACGTGATGGTGGGGGCAAGGGCGGGCATCGGGGCGAGAGCCGTGGTGGCCTTCCCGGCGCGCTCCCCGTGGTCTTCGAGTAGGCCGGAAGACGACCAGATGACGGCGGCCGCACCCGGTGCGGCGGACTCCGGCGCGGGTACCGACGCGGGTACCAGCGAGGACCTGCTCACCGAGACCTACCAGGCGCACTACCGCTCGCTGCTGCGCCTCGCCGCGCTGCTCCTGGACGACCTCTCCACCTGTGAGGACGTCGTGCAGGAGGCCTTCATCCGGGTGCACGCCGCCCGGCGCAGGGTGCGCGAGCCCGAGAAGACCCTGGCCTACCTGCGGCAGACGGTGGTCAACCTGTCGCGCTCCACGCTGCGGCGGCGGATCCTCGGCCTGCGACTGCTGCCCAAGCCCATGCCTGACATGGCCAGTGCAGAAGAAGGTGCCTACGATGCCTTGGAGCGCGACCAGCTGAAGGCCGCGTTGAAGGGTCTGCAACGCCGTCAGCGGGAGGTTCTGGTGCTGCGTTACTTCGTGGACATGACGGAGGCGCAGGTGGCCGAGACCCTGGGCATCTCACTCGGTTCGGTGAAGGCGTACGGCTCGCGCGGACTCGCCGCCCTCCGGACCCAGATGGAGGCCGGACATGGCTGACGGCGCCCGCCAGCGGCCCGGGGACGACCACCTCCCGGACCTCTCCGCCGAGGAACGGGCGCTGCGCGAGCTCATGCACCACGCGGTGGACCGGATCCAGCCCGGAGTCGGCGCCCTGCCGCGGATCCGTCAGGCCGTACCCCGGCGGCGGGCCGCCCGGCGCGGGGCCTGGACGGGCGCGGCGGCGCTGGCCCTGGCGGTCGCGATCGCGCTGCCCGTCCTGCACGAGGGCGACCACCTCGGACTGTCCGGCGGACCCGGCTCGGCGAACGCCGGCGGCGCGACCCTCGCCGCCCCCACCGGCAGCGCGATCGGCGGCAGCACCACCGGCGGCGGTGCGCGCTCCGGCCCCGGCGGCGTGGGCAGCAGCTCCCCGACGGGCGCCGGCAGCGCCTCACCGAGCCCCGGCGCCGACGCCACCCGCCCCGGTCCCGCCACCCCCACCGCAACCCCCGGCACCGGGGACGGCGGGATCGTCCCGCTGTGCACCCGGGCCGACCTCGGCCAGGGCACCGCCCAGATCGGCCCGGCGGACACCCAGGGCCGGATCTACGGCGCCTTCACGGTGTACAACGTCTCCGGCCGCAGCTGCCGCCTCGGCGGGCCGGGCGCGGTGGCCGTCACCGACGTCAACGGCACCGACCGCAACCGGGTCCGCTCCGCCGACCACACCCCCGGCGACCCGGCCGGCAACCTGCCCGCGATGGACGCCGAACCGCCGCTGCTCGCCCCGCAGACCGGGTACAAGGTGCCGTTCGCCTGGATCCCGGACCAGGGCTGCGGCTCCTCCGGCGGCGCCACCACCGCGCCGACCTCCGGCACCAACCAGGCCTCCCTCACCACCCAGGGCCCGGCCGGCTCCTCGGGCGCGGCCCCGAACGCCGCCAGCGGCGCCTCGGCGGCACCGAGCTCCAACCCGCAGGCCAGCCCCTCGCCCACCTCCGGGCCCACCACGGCGCCGAGCCCGACCGCCACCCCGAGCGGCAACCCGACCGGCGCCCCGCCCACCGCGACCATCGCCCACACCCCGGCCCCCGGCAGCCCGGTGGTCGCCACGGCCTCGCTGCCGGTCGGGTGCGGGGGGACGCTCTACCGGGGCGGGGTCCAGCCGTCCGGTGGGTCGGCGGCCCGGCCCTCGGGGACGCCCGCGGCGGGCTGACCGGGGGCCGGCGCGGTTGTTGCTGACCGGGGGCCGGCGTGGTTGTTCCGGCGTGGGGCTCGGGACCGGCGCGGGCGTCGTCGGTGTGGGACTCGGGGCGGGCGCGGTTGTTCCGGTGTGGGGCTCGGGGCCGGCGCGGGCGTCGACGGCACGGCGTTCCGTGGCCGAACCGGCGGGTGGAGGCGGACCCTGTGGTCCGGCGCGGTGTGAGGAGTGGTTACCGTGGGGGGTGTGTACCGGTTCCTCCTGACTCCGCGCTGGCTGGGCGGCACCGCCCTGGCCGTCGCGGCCGTGGCGGTCTGCGTCTGGCTGGGTTCCTGGCAGCTCGGCCGGTTCGAGGACCGCGTCTCCACCCACCAGGAGACCAAGCAGTCACTCACCGCTTCGGGTGAAGCCCGCCCCATCGACGCACTGCTCGGCCCGGCCACCCCGCAGGTGACCACGGAGACCGTCGGCAAGCCCGTCACGGTCGCCGGGGAGTACGACACCGCGCACCAACTCCTCGTCCCCAGCCGGGTGTTGGACGGCAAGCAGGGCTACTACGTGCTCACCCCGCTGCGCACCGCCGACGGCCACGCCGTCGCCGTAGTGCGGGGCTGGGCACCCGGCAACCCGCCCGCCGACCCGTCCGGCGCCGCCCACGCGGCCGAGCCGGCCCCCACCGGGCCGGTGACGGTGACCGGGCGGCTCCAGGCCAACGAGTCGGTCGGCAGCAACGGCGCGGTCGCGGGCGGCCTGCCCGCCGGGCAGCTCGGCATGATCAACCGGGCCTCGCTGCTGAACGTGCTGGAGTACGACGGCTGGTACGACGGCTGGGTCTCCGCCGACCAGGTGCCCGCCGGGCTGACCGTCGTACCGACCGTGCAGCCGCAGGGCGGGGACGGGCTCACCCTGCGGGCCTTCCAGAACCTGGGCTACACGCTGGAGTGGTTCGTCTTCGGCGGGTTCGTGGTCTTCATGTGGTTCCGACTGATGCGCCGGGAGGCGGAGGCGGAACAGGACCGGGCCCTCGGACTGGACCCGGTCCTGGACTGAGCCGCCCGGTCAGCGGGTCGGCCTGCCGGGAGGCGGGGTGGGCACCTGCGTCGGCACCGGGGTCGGCTTGAGCGGTGCGGTCGGGGCCCCTGGTGGGGTCGACGGGCTGCCTCCGTTGCCTCCGTTGCCTCCGCTGCCGAACGGTGTCGCGGTGTCCTCGTCCACCGGCGCGCTCCCGCCGCGGCAGTGGCCGCGGCCGGCCGACCCGTTGTCCGAGCCGTAGTGGTCGATGTGGTGGTGCGTGGTGCGACCGCCGCCCTTCGAACCGCTGGTGCCGCTCGATCCGTTCGATCCGCTCGATCCGCTGGACCCACCGGAGCCGCTGGACCCGCTGGAGCCGTGCGAACCGCTCGAGCCGCTGGTCCCGTGCGATCCGCCGCGCTCGGCCACGTCCTCCTCCGCGCCCGGCCCGCCTGGCGCCCGAAGGACCGTCGACCCGGCCACCGGCACGCTCGCCCGGGTCGCCGAGCCGCTGGGCGCGGGCACCGGGGGCGCGGCGGAGGCCGGGGGCGCGGCCGGAGCGGTCGACGCCCCGCCCGCCCCCGGCGTGGCAGAGGCAGAGGCAGAGGCAGAGGCAGAGGCAGGGGCAGGGGGCGGGCAGGCGACCTCGTCGCCGTGCGAGCCCGAGCAGCCGCTCAGCACCAGCACCCCGGCCACCGCCGCCCCCGCCACCGTGAGCAGACGTCTCACCCAGCCGCTCCGGCGCCGCCGCCGGGGACCCCGAGGTGTCGTCGGACGAAGTCGATCTCCAGCCGAAGCTGCCGGATCCGCTCCTCCACCACCAGCGAGCCGTGCCCGGCGTCGTACCGGTACACCTCGTGCGGCTTGTCGAGCTGCTCCAGCCGCTCGACGTAGTTCTCGATCTGCCGGATCGGGCAGCGCGGGTCGTTGACCCCGGCGCTGATGTACACCGGCACCCGCACCTGCTCGACGTAGCTCAGCGGCGAGGAGGCGGTGAAGCGCTCGGGCACCTCCTCGGGGGTGCCGCCGAAGAGGGTGCGGTCGAGCGACTTGAGCGCCTCCATCTCGTCGGCGTACGCGGTGTGGTAGTCCGCGACCGGTACCGCGGCGACGCCCAGCGACCAGCTGTCGGGCTGCACGCCCAGGCCGAGCAGGGTCAGGTAGCCGCCCCAGCTACCGCCGGTGAGCACCAGTCGCCGCGGGTCGGCGAGGCCGCTGGAGACGGCCCACTCCCGGACCGCCGCGATGTCCTCCAGCTCGATCAGGCCGACCCGCTCGTGCAGCGCGTCCGTCCAGGCCTGGCCGTAGCCGGTCGAGCCGCGGTAGTTGACCCGGACCACCGCGAAGCCGTGGTCCAGCCAGGCGGCCGGTCCGGCCGCGAAGGAGTCGCTGTCGTGGTGGGTCGGGCCGCCGTGGACCTCGAAGACCGTCGGGTACGGGCCCGGGCCGCCCGTCCGCGGGCGCTGCACCAGGGCGTGCACCCGCCCGCCGGGCCCGTCCACCCAGACGTCCTCGACCGGGACGGAACCGGGCGGCACCGGGCCGGGCGCCCGCAGCACGACCGCACCCGCGGTGGAGCGGACGGCGGAGGGCTCGGCGGCCGAGGACCACAGGTACTCGACGGTGCCGTCCGGGCGGGCGGTGGCGCCGCCGACCGTGCCGCGCGGGGTCTCCAGGCGGGTCAGCCGGCCGTCCGCGAGGTCGTACGTGAACAGCTCGCTGCGGGCCTCGTACTCGTGCTCGACCAGCAGCGCCCCGGCACCGGGGCGCCACTGCGCGGAGACGTCGCCGGGCAGCTCGCGGCCCTGCTCGTCGCGGAGCGGGAGGGCGGTCTCGGCGCCGGTGGCGACGTCCCAGATCATCGGCTCCCAGCGGCCGGTGCGCTGGTGGGCGACCAGCAGCCGGGTGTCGCCCTCGACCGGGGCGAAGCCCAGGCAGGCGACGCCGCGCGGCTCGTCCCGGCCGGTGACCTCGTCCAGTTCGGCGACGGTCTCGACCCCGTCCCCGGTGAGCCGGACCACCCGGATGGCGGAGTGCATCGCGTCGCCGTGCTCGGTGTGGTCGATGGCCAGCAGGGTGGCGTCGTGGCTGAGGTCGCCGACGCCGCCGTACTCCTCGTGCCGGTAGATCTCGACCGGCTCGGCCGCGCCCGGGCGGCGCAGGTGCAGGGTGGTGCCGTCCTCGTCGGTGGAACGGCCGACGACCACCGTGCCGTCCCGGCCCAGCGCCAGGCCGGCCGAGTAGGAGGCGGCGAGGCCGGGCACGGCCTCCTCGTCCGGGCCGCCCGCGAAGGGCTGGCGGCGCCAGACGCCGAACTCGTCACCGTCGTGGTCGTCGAACCACCAGACCCAGGCGCCGTCCGGGGACAGCTCGGCGTCGGTGGTGCCGTTCGGTCGGTCGGTGACCCGGCGGTGGGTGCCGGTGGCACGGTCCCAGGCGTAGACCTCGTAGGTGCCGGTCGCGTTGGACACGTACAGCGCCCGGTCGGGGGCGTCCTCGGCCCAGTCGGGCAGCGACACCCGGGCCGCCCTGAACCGCTGCTCCCACGCCGGTACGGTGCTCTTCTCCTCGCTCATCCGACCATCCAACCCGATCGGGGGGACGGAACGGAACGGGCGGGCGGGGATCGCCCCGCCCGCCCGGCCTCCTCCGGCGGCCCACCCGGTCGGGTTCCCACGGCGGCCCACCCGCCCGGCTTCCTCCGGCGGCCCACCCGGTCGGGTTCCCACGGCGTTCACGAACGGCGCGGCACCAGCCGGACCAGGCCCACCAGCACCAGCTCCAGCACCGCCAGCACCACCGTGCTGCGGACGAAGGCCGCAGTCGGGTCGCCGGCGCCGTAGTAGACCAGGCCGATCAGCGCGACCCCGACGGCGCCGCCGACCTGCTGCACGGTGGCCACCGCCCCGGCCGCCGCACCGGCCAGCCCCGGCTCCACGGCCGCCAGGGCGACGGTGGTGACCGGCGCGATCACCAGGCCCATGCCGAGGCCGTCCACGAACAGCCCGGGAGCCAGCCACCAGACGCTGCCGTCCGCGCCGGCGTCGGCGGCGAGCGCGAGCAGGCCCAGCCCGACGGCCATCAGCAGCCCGCCGACGGTGATCGTGCGGGGCTCGCCGAGGCGCGCGGTGACCCGGTGGGTGGCGTTCGAGGTCAGCAGGTAGCCGAGGCCGATCGCGGTGAACACCAGCCCCGCGCCGAGCGCGTCCAGCCCGCGGCCCAGCTGCAGGTGCAGGGCGAGCACCAGGAAGAACGAGGCCTGGCCGAGCCAGAAGACCAGCTGGGCGAGCAGCCCGGTGCCGAAGGCGCGGCCGCGGAACAGTCGGGTGTCCACCAGCGGGGTGCCCCGGCCCGTACCGCGGTGCTGGTGCGCGGCGAACGCCACCAGCACGGCGACCGCCGCGCCGAGGCAGAGCACCGTCCACAACGGCCAGCCGAGGCCCGGGCCCTGGATCAGCGGCAGCACCAGAGCGGTCAGCCCGACCGTCACCAGCAGCACCCCGACCGGGTCCAGACCCGGCCGCTGCGGCGCCCGCGACTCCGGCAGACAGCGCCGGACGGCGGCCAGCGCGGCCAGGCCGATCGGCAGGTTGATCAGGAAGCAGCTGCGCCAGCCCAGGCCGAGCACGTCCGCGCGGATCAGCAGCCCGCCGATCAGCTGGCCGAACACCGCGCCGACGCCCATCGTCAGCCCGTACCGGGCGAAGGCCCGGGCCTGCGCGGCGCCGCTGAACGCCGTCCGCAGGATCGCCAGCACCTGCGGGCCCATCAGCGCGGCCGCCAGGCCCTGCGCCACCCGGGCGCCCACCAGCGCGGCCGCCGTGGGGGCGAGGCCGCAGCCCGCCGAGGCGAGGGTGAACAGGGCCAGGCCGAGCGCGAACACCCGGCGGCGGCCGTACCGGTCGCCGAGCCGGCCGGCGGTGACCAGCCCGACGGCGAGGGCCAGGCCGAACCCGGCCATCACCCACTGGACCACCGCCGGGCCGGCGCCCAGATCGGCCTGGACGGAGGGGACGGCGACGTTGACGACGAAGGTGTCGAGGGCGGTCATGAAGGTGGCGGTCAGGATCACCGGCAGTAGGCCCCGGGGGGCGGGGGCCGCGGGGGCCGCTGGGGCTGACGGGGCGGCGGGGGCGGCGGGGGTAGCGGGGACGGGGGCTTCGGTGGGGGCCTTGGTGGGGGCCTTGGTGGGGGCTTTCAGTGCGGTGCTCAACTCGGGCTCTCCTCTCTCGGGCGCCCCGCCCTCAGGGGCGGGGGGCGGGGCGCCGCCGTGGGGGTGCGGCGCCCCTGGGACCGGTCCGCCGCCCGGCGTTCGGACGAGCGTCTGGTGCGGACGTACGTATGGATTGGACGTCCGTATGGATCGGACGTCCGTGTGGCTCGTACGTCCGTCCTGCTGGGACGTCGCCCGGTTCGGACGTCCGTCTTGCTCGCACGTGCGTCGTTTCCCGGACGTCCGCGTGGTTCGGACGTCCGTCCCGGACTCAGGCGCCCGGCACGCGGTCCAGGAAGCCGTGCACGGTGCCGATCCGGCCCTCCGAGGTGGCCGCCAGCACGTCGAAGCCGATCACCACCGGCTCGGCGCCGGCCGGACCGAGGTTCCAGGTGAACCGGGCGATGTTGTGGTGGGCGTCGACCGGGCCGAGGGCGAACTCCAGCCCCGGGAACTGGGCCTGGGCCGCGCCGATCAGCGCGTCGATCGCGTCCCGGCCGGCCACGGCGGCCAGCGGGTCGGTGTAGCGGCCGTCCTCGGCCCACACCTCGTCGATCAGCTTGCGCCGGGCGGCCGGGTCGGTCTCGTTCCAGACCGCCAGGTAGCGCTCGGCGAGCTGCTGGAGGGCGGCGGTGGTGATCTCGGTCATGGTCATCTCCCGTGTTCCGGTGGGCGGTTGGCGGGTCGTTCCCGCTGCTCACAAAGGTAGGGACGGGCCGCCGCGAGCGAATCGGTCACGGATAGGCATGGGGGTGCGTAGGTATTCGCACCCGCCTACGTAGCCGTTGTGCCGGAGCGCCGGCGGCCGGCTCGGTAGGGTCGGGGCATGCTCTACGGGAGGGAACACGAACAGGGCGCGGTGGACGGCCTGTTGGCGCGGGCGCGGGACGGCGGCGCCGGGGCGCTGCTGCTCCGTGGCGAGGCGGGCATCGGCAAGACCGCCCTGCTGGACGACGCCGTGGTCCGGGCCGGGGCGGCCTTCCGGGTGATCCGGGCGGCCGGCGTCGAGTACGAGGCCGAACTGCCCTTCGCCGGGCTGAGCCTGCTGCTGGCTCCCGGCCTGGACCGGCTGGACGTCCTGCCCGGGCCGCAACGGCGCGCCCTGGAGGCGGCGTTCGGCCTCGGTGAGGCACCGGTGGACCCGGCCGCAGCACCACCCGCCGCCACTGCCACCGCTCCTGCTCCCGCCCCTGCCGACCGGCTGCTGGTCGGCCTCGCCACCCTCGGACTGCTCGCCGAACTCGCCGCCGACCGGCCGCTGCTGTGCGTGCTCGACGACGTCCAGTGGCTGGACCGGGCCTCCCTGGACGCCCTGCTGCTCGCCGCCCGTCGCCTCCAGGCCGAAGGGGTGGCCCTGCTGCTCGCCGCCCGCACCGAGCCCGGCGCCGCCGCCGAACGCCAACTCGGCCTGCCTGAGGTGCGGGTGACCGGCCTCGCCGAGGCCGATGCCACCCGGCTGCTGACCGAGCGAGCCGGCCCCGACCTGCCCGCCGCCGTCCGCGACCGCCTGCTCGCCGAAGCCGCCGGCAACCCGCTCGCCCTCACCGAACTCCCCGTCACCACCGGCCCGCAGGCGCACACCGCGGGCGGCCTGCCGCTCACCAGCCGCCTGCTGATCGCCTTCCACGGCCAGGTCACCGGCCTGCCCCCGGCCACCCAGACCCTGCTGCTGGTCGCCGCAGCCGAGGAGAGCGGCGAGCTGGACGTCCTGCTGCCCGCCGCAGCGGTGCTCGGTGTCGGCGCCGAACACCTCGCCCCCGCCGAGGAATCCGGCCTGGTCACCGTCACTCCAGACCGTCGGATCCTCTTCCGCCACCCGCTGCTGCGCTCCGCGATCCTGCAACGCGCCCCGCACCACCAGCGGCTGACCGTCCACCGCGCCGTCGCCGGGGCGCTCCCGGACGGCGACCGCCGCACCTGGCACCTCGCCCTCGCCGCCACCGCCCCCGACGCCGACCTCGCCGACGCGCTGGAACGCACCGCCGTCCGCACCGGTCGGCGTGGCGGCCACGGCGGCGCGGCCGCGTACGAACGCGCCGCCCGACTCACCCCCGACCGCGACGCGGCCACCCGCCGCCTCGTGCTGGCCGCCGAAGCCGCCACCGAGGAAGGCGAGTTGGCCCGTGCGGAGGCCCTCGCCGACGAGGCCGCCGGCCGCACCGACAGCGTCCTCGCGCACGCCCTGCTGGACCACGTCCGGGCCACCGCGCACTTCTGGCGCGGCTCCTACCCGACCGCGTACCGGCTGCTGCTCGATGCCGCCCTCGCTCTGGCCGCCGACGAGACGGCCGCCGAGGTCGTCGAACCCGCCCACGCCGCCCGGATGCTGTTCCAGGCCTTCCACGCCGCCTGGTACGCGGGGGAGGAGCCGGTGGCCGAGGTGCTCGACCGGCTCGCCGCCCTTCCGCTCGCTGCCGACGACCCCGTCGCCCCGCTCGCCCGCTACCTCCCCGCCGCCGTCCTCCCGGCCCTCGGCCGACCCGCCACCGCAGCGGCACCCGCCGTGCCGCCATCCGCCGTGCCGCCATCCGCCGCACCGGCGGCCGCCGTCCTGCCCCCGGCCCGGGAGGCCGTCGAGGCCGCCCGCCGGGCCGGTGCCGAGAGCCCCGCCGACCTGGTCCAACTCTGCGGCGCCACCCTCGTCCTGGGCCGTGACGAGGAGACCGTCGACCTCGGCGGCGAACTCGTCGCCGAGGCCCGCGCCAAGGGCACCCTCGGCGTGATGCCCACCCTGCAGTTCTTCCTCGCCGAGGCCGAGCTCTTCCACGGCCGCCACGCGGACGCCGAACTCACCGCCACCGAGGCCCTCGACCTCGCCCGGGACACCGGCCAGCACCAGTGGGTCAGCCAACTCAGCGCTCTGCTCGCCTACCTGGCCGCCCTCGACGGCCGCACCGAACGCTGCACCGAACTGGCCACCACCGCGCTCGCCACCACCGGCCCGCAGACCGCCGCCCCCGCCGCCGGCCGCCCCTGGGCGCACTGGGCCCTCGCCCTGCTCGACCTCGGCCAGGGCCGCGCCGCAGGCGCCGCCGACCGCCTCCACGCCCTCACCACCGGCCCGCACCGGCACCACGTCAGCGCCACCCGCGCCGTCCCCGACCTGGTCGAAGCCGCCGTCCGCCTCGGCACCCCGGACCGCGCCGCCGAGGCCTACGAGCGCTTCGCCCGCTGGACCACCGCCGCCGACCGCCCCTGGGCCGAGGCACTACGCCTGCGCTGCCAGGCCCTCCTCGGCCCCGACGAGCTCGCCGAGCCCGCCTACCGCGCCGCCCTCGACCTGCACGCCACCACCGACCGCCCCTTCGAACAGGCCCGCACCGCCCTGCTCTACGGCGAATGGCTCCGCCGCACCCGCCGCCGCACCGACGCCCGCCCCCACCTCACGGCCGCCCTGGAGGTCTTCGACCGCCTCGCCGCCCACCCCTGGTCCACCCGCGCCCGCACCGAACTCTCCGCCACCGGCACCCCGGCCCCCACACCCCAACCCACCCAGGCCCTCCCGAACCCCCTGACCCCTCAGGAACTCCAGATCGCCCGCCTGGCCGCCCAGGGCCTCACCAACCGCGACATCGCCGCCCAACTCTTCCTCAGCCCCCGCACCATCGCCCACCACCTCTACAAGGCCTACCCCAAACTCGGCATCACCTCCCGCACCGCCCTCCCCACCACCCTCTGACGCAGGACCGGCAGCAGTCATCGCGGACCGGCCCGTACGGGCGCCCGGCGGGCATGGAGAACGGAGCCGCCCTGTTCGGGCCTCGGCACCCCGCAAGAAACGCACCGGGGCCGCAACCGCCCCGACCGGTGAAGATGATCGCCCCGCCGCCACCCGGCGCCGCCTTGCCGCCGACAGGACCCGGACGAACACGGGCAGTGGGCGGGGTCCCGGAGTTCCTCCGGACACAACGTCAGAGGGCCCACCGGATCTCTCCGGTGGGCCCTCTGCACTGGGTCGGGGTGGCGGGATTTGAACCCACGGCCTCTTCGTCCCGAACGAAGCGCGCTACCAAGCTGCGCCACACCCCGGTCCTTCTGTTTGTCGCTCCGTCTCCTTCGCGACGAGTAGAACTCTACCGGACGCTCGCCGAGACACGAAATCCGGTTTCGGGCGGGCGTCCGGTCGGGTCAGCGGGGGGCCGGGGTGAGGGTGAGGAGGGTGGCTTCGGGGGGGCAGGCGAAGCGGACCGGGGTGTAGCGGTTGGTGCCGCAGCCGGCGGAGACGTGGAGGTAGGAGCGGTGGCCGCCGGCCTTGTGGGTGGAGAGGCCCTTGACCCGGCGGGTGTCGAGGTCGCAGTTGGTGACCAGGGCACCGTAGAAGGGGATGCAGAGCTGGCCGCCGTGGGTGTGGCCGGCCAGGATCAGGGGGTAGCGGTCGGCGGTGAAGGCGTCGAGGACGCGCAGGTAGGGGGCGTGCACGACGGCGAGGGAGAGGTCGGCGTCGGCGGAGGGGCCGCCGGCGACGGCGGAGTAGCGGTCGCGGCGGATGTGCGGGTCGTCGAGGCCGGTGAACTCGAGGTCGAGGCCGTTGAGGGTGAGGCGGCCGCGGGTGTTGGTCAGGTCGAGCCAGCCGGCCGCGTCGAAGCCGTCGCGGAGCTTCTCCCAGGGGTTGTGGACGGCGCCGCTGATGCCGCGGTTGCCGGTGCCGTCGGGGTTGTTCATGCCGTGGACGCCGCTGCGCATGGCCTGGAGGTAGCGGGCGGGGTTCTTGCGGGCCGGCCCGTAGTAGTCGTTGGAGCCGAAGACGTAGACGCCGGGGAAGTCCATCAGCGGCCCGAGGGCGTCGAGGGTGGCGGGCACGCCGAGCGGGTCGGAGAGGTTGTCGCCGGTGTTGACCACGAGGTCGGGGCGCAGGCCGGCGAGGCTCTGCAGCCAGCGCTGCTTCTTGCCCTGTCCGGCCACCATGTGGATGTCGGACACCTGGAGAACCCGGATGGGCTTGGCGCCGTGGGGCAGGACGGGGACCTCGACGCGGCGGAGCCGGAAGGCACGTACCTCGTACCCGACGGAGTAGGCGAGGCAGGCGGCGCCGGCAGCGGCGACACCGAGGGGGACGGAGTACAGCGGTCGCATCAGCCCATGCTCTCAGACGGTGGATCAGCTGGTGAACGTCCGGTGGCGCGGTGCGGACACGGTCGCCGTGACCTGCACCTGGTCGGCCGCGCCGGCCGGGGCGGCCAGGTCGACCGGATCGGCCGGGTCGGTGTCCCGGCGGGCGCGCAGGGCCCGGACCTTGTTGCGGTTGCCGCAGCGTTCCATCGAGCACCAGCGCCGCCGTCCGGGCCGCGAGGTGTCGACGAAGAGCAGCTGGCAGTCGTGTGCCCGGCATTCCCGGATCCGTTCGGCGTGCGGGCCGGTGAGCAGGGCGATGGCGTCCCGGGCGAGGGTGGAGACGAGCTGGGCGCCGTCGGCGGGCAGCGGGGCGGCTGCGGTGCCGTCCGGGGCGAGCTGGGGGACGAGCGGGGGGTGGGCGGCGGCCCGGTTGAGGGCGGCGCGGTCCGCGGGGTCGCCGGGGCGGCCGTGGGCGCGGTCGGCGGCCAGCCGCCAGAGGGCGTCGCGCAGGGTGCGGGCGGCCCCGAGCTGGTCGTCGGTGATCCGTACGCCCCCGGCGGGCAGCCGCAGCCGGGAGCGGGTGAGCCAGTCGGTGAGGTCGGACGGGCAGTGCAGCACCTCGTACCGGGCGTACGGGCCGGGGCCGCCGGTGGTGAGCAGTTCCAGGCAGAGGGCGCCGGGGTCGAAGTGGAAGCGGGTGCCGGTCGCGGTGGTGAGGACCAGGCCGGTCGGGTGTTCCGCTGCGCCGTCTCCGTCGGTCATGTAACCAGGGTAGGCGGTTACGGATCCAGCGGTGGCGGCTGACCGTCAGTGGCCGACTGACGGCGGTTGCCGTCAACGGCAGCCGCCAACCGCAGCCGCTGACGGCAACCGTTAATGGCAAGCGACGGAACGCCCCAGGTGGGAGACTCGGGCCCATGACGACGCTCAAGGCGCAGCTGCAGGAGGACCTCACGGCTGCCATCAAGGACCGGGACGAACTGCGCTCGTCCACCATCCGGCTCACGCTGTCCGCCGTCACCAGTGACGAGGTGGCGGGTAAGGAGAAGCGCGAGCTGTCCGACGACGAGGTGCAGCGGGTGATCGCCCGCGAGGCGAAGAAGCGCCGGGAGGCGGCCGAGGCCTTCGACAAGGCCGACCGGGTGGAGCAGGCCGCGCGCGAGCGCGCCGAGGGCGAGGTGCTGGCGGGTTACCTGCCGAAGCAGCTCTCGGACCACGAGCTGGCCGCGATCGTGGCCGCCGCCGTGGCCGAGAGCGGGGTGAGCGGTCCGCAGGCGATGGGCGCCGTGATGAAGCTGGTGAAGCCGAAGGTGGACGGTCTGGCCGAGGGTGGCCGGGTGGCTGCCGCGGTGAGGGCCGCGCTGCTCTGAGCGGTCCGTCGGCGCCGTGCCGACCGCACGCCGACACGGCGAAGGGGCGCCCTCCGGAAGATCCGGAGGGCGCCCCTTCGCCGTTCGTACCGGGGTCGGGTCGGTCAGCCGTGCCTGCCGCCGTTGCCGTTCCCGTTGCCATTGCCGTTACCGCCCCCGCCGATCATGCCCGGCGGGAGGGTGAACCCTCCTCCTATCACCCCACCGGGGTTACCGGGGTTCCCGCCGCCCGGTGCGGGCGGCGGCGGCGGGTTCTGGGCGCCCGGCTGCTGGGCGTTCGGGTCGGTCGTCGGGCTGGCGCCGGCCGGCGGGGTGGCCGGCTGGGGGTCCGGGATGTTGGTGGTCTGGATGGGCTCCAGCGGCGAGCCCTTGAGCGCCTGGTTCATGGCCATCTGCCAGATCGGGCCGGGGCCGTCGGCGCCGAAGACCTCGTCGAAGTGCTTGCCGCCGATGTTGATGTTCTTCATCTTGACGCCGCCGGCGGGGCCGCCGAGCCAGACTGCGGTGGCCAGCGACGGGGTGTAGCCGTCGAACCAGGCGGCCTTCTTCTCGTCGGTGGTACCGGTCTTGCCGGCGATCTTGCGGCCGTCGTCGAGGCCGAGGGCGGCCGCGGTGCCCTTCTCGGTCACGTTGAGCAGGACGGT
Source organism: Kitasatospora sp. NPDC040550 (assembly GCF_055594965.1). Taxonomy (NCBI): domain Bacteria; kingdom Bacillati; phylum Actinomycetota; class Actinomycetes; order Kitasatosporales; family Streptomycetaceae; genus Kitasatospora; species Kitasatospora sp. NPDC040550. Next base: position 73,565 of record NZ_JBVIWC010000012.1, read on the forward strand.
GTTGAGCGAGTCCGCGGTCGACTCGGAGAAGGCCTGGCTGCACTGGGACTGCGGGACCTTGATGTCCTTGCCGTCCACCGTGGTGATCTTGTTGATCGCGACCGGGGTGCAGTACTTGCCGCGGGCGGCGAAGGTCGCGTAGACGTTCGCCATGGTCAGCGGGGAGAGCTCCAGGGTGCCGAGGACCATCGAGGGCACCTCTTGGAACTGGTCGCCCTTCGCCGACTGGGTGATGCCCAGCTTGTTGGCCATCTGCTTCATCGCGCAGAGGCCGACCTGCTGCTCCATCTGCACGAAGTAGGTGTTGACCGACAGCGCCATGGCCTGCTTGAGCTCGTACGGGCCGACCTCGCCGGTCGACTCGTTCTTCACCGTGGCCTTGGGCTTGTCGGTGTTCTTCCAGGTGCCGTTGCAGGTCGACATCTGGGGGTAGTCGATCTTGTTCTCGGACGGGAACGACTGGGTGTTCGACATGCCCGCCTCCAGCGCCGCCGCGGCGAGGATCGGCTTGAAGGTCGAACCGGTCTGGAACCCGTTGCCGCCGCCCATCGAGGCGTCGACGTTGAGGTTGACGACGGTCTGGTTCTTGTTCGGGTCCAGGCCGTACGGGCGGGTCTGGGCCATCGCCAGGATCTTGCCGGTGCCGGGCTCCATCATGGTCGCCGCGGCCGACACCTGGTCGGTCACGTTGACCTTCTTGGTGACGGCGTTCTGGGCGGCGGCCTGCTTGTCCGGGTCCAGCGTGGTGTAGATGTTCAGGCCGCCGGTGTCCCACAGCTTCTTGCGGTCGTCGGCGTTCTTGCCGAAGGCCGGGTCCTGCTTGACCACGTGGCGGACGTAGTCGCAGAAGAAGCCCATGCCCGCCTGGGCGGTGATGCAGCCGTTCTGCGGGTCCTTGTACTTGAGGCCCAGCGGGGCGGCCTTGGCCTCGGCCGCCTGCTGGGGGGTGATGTGCTTGTTCTCCAGCATCTTGTCGATGACGACGTTGCGGCGCTTCACCGTGTTGTCGGGGTAGCGCACCGGGTCGTACTGCGACGGGTTCTGGACCACGCCGGCGAGGGTGGCGGCCTCGGCGACGGTCAGGTCCTTGTTGCTCTTGCTGAAGTAGCGCTGGGACGCGGCCTCGACCCCGTAGGCCTGGTGGCCGTAGAAGGTGATGTTGAGGTAGTTGGTGAGGATCTGATCCTTGGTCAGGTCCTCCTCCAGCTTGATCGCGACCTTGAGCTCCTGGATCTTGCGGCCCAGGGTCTTGCGCTGGGCCTCCAGGACGGCCGCCTGGTCGTCGCCGGCCTTCTCCACGTTCACGTTCTTGACGTACTGCTGGGTCAGCGTGGAGGCGCCCTGGGAGGCGGTGCCGCTCTCCGCGTTCTTGCCGACGGCGCGCAGGATGCCCTTGAGGTCGACGGCGCCGTGGTCGTAGAAGCGGGCGTCCTCGATGTCCACCTGGGCGTGCCGCATGAAGGGCGACATCTGGTCGGCGGTGAGGACGGTGCGGTCGCGCTCGTAGACCTTGGCGATCAGGCCGCCCTTGGCGTCGAAGATCTGGGTGGCCTGGGTGAGCGGCGGGGTCTTGAAGTCGTCGGGGATGTTCTGGAAGCTCTCCGCCGTGTCCTTGGCGGTCAGGCCCATGGCACCGACGGCGGGCAGGGCGAGGCCTGCCAGCAGGACTCCGGAGAGCACGCTGACGCCCAGGAACTTCACGCCGTTGCCGACGTGGTCCATCGGTGATCCGCCGCTCTTGCGTCGCGGAGCTCCGGGGTTGCCTGGGGGCTGGGGTGCCGGTGGGCGCTTCGGTGCCATGGGGAGAACCCTACGTCCCCGATTCCCGTACACCGGGGCAGGTGTTCGCCTAGGCTTGTCACAAGCTTGCGACAGCTTCGGTGCGTCAACATCACTCACTCTTGTGAGTGCGGAGACTTGCCCGAATTGCTCACCCTTGTCCGGGTTTTGAGGCGGCTGTGGCCTGTCGTGTTCGAGTGAACGGTTGCGCTGCGTGACGGCGCCTGCGGCGAGAGTGGGGGCCTCGCGGCTGGCAAGTGCCGCGACCTGCGATCACTCCAACGAGTGAGATGACCGATACCCATAGTCCGATCGGGTCATTCGAGATTGAGCCCGAAGGGGCTGTTGCAAGCAGTCCATCTTCCGTAACGTCCTCAACTGGCAACGGTGAATATGCCGTTGCCGCCGTGGGGGAGCCTCGAATCATCGGGAGAGGACGGCGCCGGCATGGGCTGGGTTGACGACTGGAGTGCGCAGGCCGCCTGCCGCACGAGTGATCCGGACGAACTGTTCGTCCAGGGGGCGGCACAGAACCGGGCGAAGGCGGTGTGCAGCGGGTGCCCCGTCCGGACGGAGTGCCTCGCGGACGCGCTGGACAACCGGGTGGAGTTCGGGGTGTGGGGCGGGATGACGGAACGCGAGCGCCGGGCGCTGCTGCGCCGCCGCCCGACGGTCATGTCGTGGCGGAGGCTGCTGGAGACCGCCCGCACCGAGTACGAGGAGTCCCTCGCGACCGGCGTGATACTGACGGACTACGCCCAGGCGGGCTGACCCCGGCCGCACCTCGCGGTCCGGGGCTCCCCCCGTTCCGGCCCGGACCACCCGGCCGGAGTGCCCGGACCACTCGGACCACCGGCCCGGCCCCCACCCGGCCCGGCCCCCACCCGGGCCCACTGGACCTGGCCCGGACTACGCCGCGCCGCTGAGCCGGCCTCCGATGGCCCGCAGCCCGTCCAGGTCGTGGACGTCACCCGGCAGCGCGGCCACCTCCACGATCGGCACGTCCGGGTACACCGAGACGAACCGGTCCCGGGTGCGCCGTTCGCGCCCCATGATCTGCATCCGCTCGGCGTGCAGCCGCAGCAGTCCGGCCGCCAACAGCTCCGCCTCCGGCGAGGAGTGCTCCGAGCCGTTCTCCTCCAGGGCCTCGGCGGCCGCCAGCGCCCGCTCTGCGGTGAGCTGCGGCGCGCCCGTGCTGTGCACCCGGTTGAGCACCAGTCCGGCCAGCGGCATCCGGTCCGCGGCGAGCCGGTCCACGAAGTACGCCGCCTCGCGCAGCGCGTCCCGCTCCGGCGCCGCCACCACCAGGAACGCCGTGCCCGGCGCCTTCAACAGCTGGTAGGTGCGGTCGGCGCGCTCGCGGAAGCCGCCGAACATCGAGTCCATCGCGCTGACGAAGGTCTGCACGTCGGTGAGCAGTTGGGCACCGAAGATCTTGCCCAGGGTGCCGGTGAGCAGGCCCATCCCGGCGTTGAGGAAGCGCATCGCGCTGCGGCCGCCGACCTTGGCGGGCGCGGTCAGGATCCGGATCACCCGGCCGTCCAGGAAGGACCCGAGCCGGTTGGGGGCGTCCAGGAAGTCCAGCGCCGAGCGGGACGGCGGGGTGTCCACGACGATGAGGTCCCACTCCTCGGCGGCGCGCAGCTGCCCGAGCTTCTCCATCGCCATGTACTCCTGCGTGCCCGCGAAGCCGGCCGACAGGGACTGGTAGAACGGGTTCTCCATGATCGCCCTGGCCCGTTCGGGCTCGGCGTGGGCCAGCACGACCTCGTCGAAGGTCCGCTTCATGTCGAGCATCATGGCGTGGAGCCGGCCGTCCCCGGCCACCCCCTTGACCACCCGGGGGGTGTTGTCCAGCTCGGTCAGACCCATGGACTGGGCCAGCCGCCGGGCCGGGTCGATGGTCAGCACCACCACCTTGCGGCCGCGCTCGGCGGCCCGCAGGCCGATCGCCGCGGCGGTGGTGGTCTTGCCGACGCCGCCGGAGCCGCAGCAGACGATGATCCGGGTCTTCGGGTTGTCGATCAGCCCGTCCACCGCGAGCCGGCTCCCGCCGCCGCTACCGCTGCGGCCGACGCCACCGTTGGCGCCGGCGCCGCCACCACCGTTCCCGCCAACGCCACCGCTGCCGCTGCCGCTGCCGCCGTTCGCCGGAGTCACGCCGCCCCCTGCCGCTTGAGTTCGCCCGCCAGCCGGTACAGCCCGCCGAGGTCCACGCCCTCGCCCAGCAACGGGAGTTCGTACGTCGGGAGCCGCAGCTGCTGCAGGTCGGCACGCTGCGCGCGCTCCAGCTCGACCCGCTCGGCGTGCTCCCTGGCCTGCTCCAGCAGCGGGTCGATCAGCGGCTCGACCGCCGCCCGGACCGTCTCCGCCTTGCGCGAGCGCCCGCCCAGCCCGGCCTCGCCGAGGGCCAGCGCGACCTCCTCGCGGTGGTCCCCGTCCACCGCGGCCACCGCGGCCGCGTCCAGCAGCGGGGGCCGGACCATGTTGACCATCACCCCGCCCACCGGGAGCTTCGCCTCGCGCAGCTCCGCGAAGCCGTCGACCGTCTCCTGCACCGGCATCTCCTCCAGCAGGGTGACCAGGTGCACCGCGGTCTCCGGGGACCGCAGCACCCGCATCACGGCCTGCGCCTGGGTGTGTATCGGGCCGATCCGGGCCAGCCCGGCGACCTCGGAGTTGACGTTCAGGAACCGGGTGATCCGCCCGGTCGGCGGGGCGTCCATCACCACCGCGTCGTAGCGCCGCCGCCCGTCCGGGCCCTTGCGGCGGGCCGCCTCACAGGCCTTGCCGGTGAGCAGCACGTCCCGTACGCCGGGGGCGACGGTGGTGGCGAAGTCGACGAAGCCGACCTTCTGCAGTGCCTTGCCGGCCCGGCCGAGCTTGTAGAACATCTCCAGGTACTCGAGCAGCGCCTGCTCGGTGTCGATCGCCAGCGCGAGCACCTCGCCCGGCCCGCCCTCGCCGGCCGGCAACCCCAGTTGGGGGCGGGAGACCGAGGCGATCCGGCGCTCCTCGTACGGGAGGGCGGCGATCCCGAAGAGTTCGGCGATGCCCTGCCGCCCCTCGACCTCGATCAGCAGCACCCGACCGCCGTCGGCGGCCAGGGCCAGGGCCAGCGCGGCGGCCAGCGTGGTCTTCCCGGTGCCGCCCTTGCCGCTGACCACGTGCAGCCGGACCCCCTCCCAGTCGGGGTCGCGCCGGGTCGCCTGGCCGGGGGTGCGTGCCACGCTGCGTCTCCGTCCGTCTCCGTCCCTGCGGGCGCCCCTCCTGCGGGGTGCCCCTGCCGAGGGGGCCGCTCGCGGACGAGGGCACCCCTCCACGAGGGTGCCGCTCCGTACGGACGCCCCTCCCTGCGGGGTGCCCCCTCGCGAGGACGCCCTCTCGCGAGGGTAACCAGGGAGCGCTCCCGATGCCCGGAGCATCCGGGGTGCCAGGACTGAATCATGCCCCCTTTGTGCCCCACCTCACACGCCGGTGGGCGGGGGCCGGTACGGCGGCGCGTGCGGGGCCGGCACGGCGGCACGGGCGTCGGCCGGTACGGCGGCCCGGGCGGCGGCGATCGCCGGGACACCTCGTCTAGAGTCTGGCCATGACCAAGTGGGAATACATGACGGCGCCCCTGCTGGTGCACGCCACCAAGCAGATCCTGGACAACTTCGGCGAGGACGGCTGGGAGCTCGTCCAGGTCGTGCCCGGCCCGAACCCGGAGCAGCTGGTGGCCTACTTCAAGCGGGAGAAGAACGCATGAGCAAGGTCGAGTCGAAGCTCGCCGAGCTGGGCCTGACCCTGCCGCCGGTGGCCGCCCCGGTCGCCGCCTACGTGCCGGCCGTCCGGTCCGGTGAGTTCGTGTTCACCTCCGGCCAGCTGCCGGTCGTCGGCGGCAAGCTGGTGAGCACCGGCAAGGTCGGTGCCGAGGTGTCCCCGGAGGAGGCCAAGGAGCTGGCGCAGACCTGCGCGCTGAACGCCCTGGCCGCCGTGAAGTCGGTGATCGGCGACCTGGACCTGATCGAGCAGGTCGTGAAGGTGGTCGGCTTCGTCGCCTCCGCCCCCGACTTCATCGGCCAGCCCGCCGTGATCAACGGTGCCAGCGAGCTGCTCGGCACCGTGCTGGGCGAGGCCGGTGTGCACGCCCGCAGCGCGGTCGGCGTCGCGGTGCTGCCGCTGGACGCCCCGGTCGAGGTCGAGCTCCAGGTGCGCGTCAAGAGCGCCTGAGTCCGAGCGTGATCACGAAGGCGGGGTCGGGCCTGTCCAACCCCGCCTTCGTGCGCTTAGCATCCGGGCATGGACCATCGAGCAACGACGCTCCCGATGCCGCCCGGTTGGCCTGCCCGGATCCGGGCGGTCGACTCCGGCCTGCTCACCCCGGTGGTGGCCAGACCCGCCGCGACGGTCGTGCTGCTGCGCGACGCCGCCGACGGGCCGGAGGCCTACCTGCTGCGCCGTCGCACCTCGATGGCCTTCGCAGCCGGGATGTACGCCTACCCGGGCGGCGGGGTGGACCCGCGGGACGCCGAGGTCGAGACCGGCTGGGCCGGGCCGTCGCCCGAGGAGTGGGCGCAGCGGCTCGGGGTGGACGCCCGGACGGCGCGGGCGGTGGTCTGCGCGGCGGTGCGCGAGACCTTCGAGGAGGCCGGCGTGCTGCTGGCCGGACCGGACCCGGAGAGCGTCGCCGCGCCGCGCGACTGGTCCGCGGAGCGGGCCGCGCTGGAGGCGCACGAGCTGTCCTTCGCCGAGTTCCTGCGGGACCACGGCCTGGTGCTGCGCAGTGACCTGCTGGGCGGCTGGGCCCGCTGGATCACCCCGGAGTTCGAGGAGCGGCGCTACGACACCTGGTTCTTCGTCGCCGTCCTGCCGGCCGGGCAGCGCGCGGCGCTGGAGGTCGGCGAGGCCGACCGGGTCGCCTGGCTGACGCCCGCCGAGGCGGTCCTGGGCCACCGGGAGGGCCGGTTCGGCATGCTGCCGCCGACGGTCACGGTGCTGCGCGAGCTGTCGTCGGTGCGGACCGCCGCCGAGGCGCTGGCCGCGGCCGCCGACCGGGTGCTGGAGCCGGTGCTGGGCCGGGCCGAGGTCCGCGGCGACCGGATGACGGTCCGCTGGCCCGGGTACGACGAACTGACCATCGACGGGGAGTTCCCCGCCGAGGAATCCTGATCCCCTCCGTACGAGGACCCCGCTGTCCGGGAACCCCCTCGTAGGAACCCCCCTCGTACGAAGCCCCTCGTGCGAACCGTCGCACGACGACTTCGAGAGACGCCGACCGGAAAGGACCGACGACCGATGGACCACGACGCTGTGGCTCGCCGGACGGCCCCCGAGCTGCCCGCCCGCCGAGTGACCCCCCGTTCCGCGGCCTGTGACGGTCCGGTCCCGTTCGTCGAGGTCGCCCAGCGGGCCCTCGTCCGGGTCCTGCCGCTGCGGGCCCTGCACCGCGACCTGGAGGGCGGCCGGTGAGCGGGCGAATCGTCGAGAGGCGCGTGGGCGCATGAGCGGCGTCCTGCCGGGCGACCCGGCCGCAGCGGTGGGCGGGGAGGCCACCGCCCGGGCGCTGTGCGTGCTGGCGCCGAACCCGTCGCCGATGACCCTGGACGGCACCAACACCTGGCTGCTCTCCGAGCCCGGCTCGGACCTCGCGGTGGTGATCGACCCCGGCCCGCTGCACGAGGGCCACCTGCGCCGGGTGCTCGACCTCGCCGAGGAGCGCGGCAAGCGGATCGCGCTCACCCTGCTGACCCACGGCCACGCCGACCACTCCGAGGGCGCGGCCCGGTTCGCCGAGCTGACCGGCACCGAGGTGCGGGCCCTGGACCCTGCGCACCGGCTGGGCTCCGAGGGCCTGGTCGGCGGCCAGCGGCTGGACGTCGGCGGCCTCGATCTGCGGGTGGTGGCCACGCCCGGCCACACCTCGGACTCGCTGACCTTCCACCTGCCGGACGACGGCGCGGTCCTCACCGGGGACACCGTGCTCGGCCGCGGCACCACGATGGTCGCCCACCCGGACGGCCGGCTCGGGGACTACCTGGACTCGCTGCGCCACCTGCACACGATGGCCTCCGCGCACGGCGTGCGGACGGTGCTGCCCGGCCACGGTCCGGTGCTCGCGGACGCGCTGGGCGCGGTCGACTACTACCTGGCGCACCGGGCCACCCGGCTCGCCCAGGTCGAGACCGCGGTGGAGGCGGGCTGTCGGACGGCCGCCGAGGTGGTCGCCCGGGTCTACGCGGACGTGGACCGGGCGCTCTGGCCGGCCGCCGAGCTGTCGGTGCGGGCCCAGCTGGAGTACCTGGAGGATCACGGGCTGATTCCGGGCCAGGGCTGATCCCGGGCCAGGGCTGATTCCGGGCCAGGGCTGATCCTGAGCCGATCCGCCCGGGAACGCCGAAGGGCCCGTCCGGCTCGGACGGGCCCTTCGCGGTGCTCGGAGCGTCAGCGCGAGCGGCGCGACAGCCGCTCGACGTCCAGCAGGACCACCGCGCGCGCCTCCAGCTTGAGCCAGCCGCGGCCGGCGAAGTCGGCGAGCGCCTTGTTGACCGTCTCGCGGGAGGCGCCGACCAGCTGGGCCAGCTCCTCCTGGGTGAGGTCGTGGGCGACGTGGATGCCCTCCTCGGACTGCACGCCGAAGCGGCGGGAGAGGTCCAGCAGGGCCTTGGCGACACGCCCGGGCACGTCGGAGAAGACCAGGTCGGACATCACGTCGTTGGTCCGGCGCAGTCGGCGGGCGATGGCCCGCAGCAGTGCGATGGAGACCTCGGGGCGGGCGTGCAGCCAGGGCTGCAGGTCGCCGTGGCCGAGGCCGAGCAGCTTGACCTCGGTCAGCGCGCTGGCGGTGGCGGTGCGCGGGCCCGGGTCGAACAGCGACAGCTCGCCGATCATCTCGCTGGGGCCGAGCACGGCCAGCATGTTCTCGCGGCCGTCGGGCGAGGCGCGGTGCAGCTTGACCTTGCCTTCGGCGACGACGTACAGCCGGTCGCCCGGGTCGCCCTCGTGGAACAGCGACTCACCACGGGCGAGGGTGACCTCGGTCATGGAAGCGCGCAGCTCGCCGGCCTGTTCGTCGTCGAGTGCCGCGAAGAGTGCGGCGCGCCGCAGAACGTCGTCCACGTGCTTCCTCCTTCTCGGCCGTTCGGCGGGTGGGCCGTCCGGCGCAAGTTTCCGTTCAGTGTTCTGCATCACCAAGCATGGCGCATGTCGCTCCGATCATATGAGGAGGGGGTGTGTCCGGGTGTGCCGTGCGGGGCCATTCGTACCGGCGGGTCACGGGGCGGGGCGCCCGGCGGCGGCCGCCCGGTCGAACTGCTGTCCGTTCTGACCGAACAGGGAGTCGCCCACGGCGGTGCGTGCGGAGAGGACGGCGTGTCCGGCCCGGTGGGCGCTGGTCAGGCCCGCCGTACGCAGGGCGGTGAGGTGCTGGGAGACGGCGGCCGGGGACAGTCCGGTCCGGCGGGCCAGCTCGGTGGTCGAGGCCGGGGAGTCCAGCTCGGCCAGCAGCCGGGCCCGGGAGCGGCCGAGGACGGCGGCCAGCGCGTCGGTGCGCGCGGGCGAGTCCGGGCGCTCCTCCCAGAGCGCGGCCGTGCCGCGCGCCGGGTAGACCAGCTGCGGCGGGTCCGGCGGCAGTACCCGGGTGAGCACCCGCGGCCAGGCGAAGGCCGAGGGCACCAGCAGCAGTCCGGCCGCGGCGTTCAGCCGGTTCACCGCGCAGTGACGGTGCTCCAGGCGCAGCGCGGTGCCGTCCCAGCGGACCGTCTCGTGCAGGTCGTCCAGCATCCGCGCGCTGCCGTGCTCGGCGGCCTGCCGGGAGCGGTGGAAGACGTCCGCGGCCAGCAGCGCGCTGATCCGGGCCCAGTAGGGGGCGAGCGCCAGCTCCCAGTACGCCTCGATCTCGGCGGCCAGCCGGGGCAGCTGGCCGACCGGGTCGCGGTGCAGCGGTTCCAGGGCGGTGGGCAGCCGACCGCCAGCCTCGGCGGCCAGGATGTCGAGGTCGGCGCGGACCTGCCCGGCGCCGGTCGCGGTGATCGCGGCCAGCTCCTCGGCGAGCGTGGTCGAGCAACCCGCCGGGGCGGGGTTGAGGAAGTCGGGCAGGTGACCCTCGGGCGGGACCATCGCGGCCAGCCGGCCCCGGTCCAGCCCGGCGGCGGCCAGCCGCTCGCGCACCTGGCCGGCCCAGCGGCGGTGCAGCGCCGGGACGGGGGAGCGGGCCAGCGCGCGCAGGCTGGTCACCACCTCCTGCATCGGGCTGACCGCGAACCGGGTCAGCGCCAAGTCCTGGGTGGAGAAGTGGAGTTCCGTCCGCACGATGCGGCCCCCTTCGGAAGATTCGGCCCCAGCTTAATCACTGGTGGCCGGCCCGGAGCGGGGCGCAGGATGCCTGCGTCCCACCGATCCGTACGAAAGCCGGTGACCACCATGTCCACCACCTCCGAGGCCCGCGAGCGGGCGCTGCGGCTGCGCGAACTCCTCGCGGAGGGCGTGCTCGTCCTGCCCAACGCCTGGGACGCGGGCAGCGCCGCGGTGATCGCCTCGGCCGGCGCCCGGGCCATCGCCACCACCAGCGGCGGCGTCTCCTGGTCGCTCGGACACGGCGACGGCCAGCGGATGGACCGGGCGGCAGCGGTCGCGGCGGCCCGCCGGGTCGTCGCCGCGGTGGACCTGCCGGTCACCGTCGACGCCGAGGGCGGCTACGGGCCGCTGCCCGCCGACGTGGCCGCGACCGTCACCGAGCTGGTCGGCGCCGGCGCTGCCGGGGTCAACCTGGAGGACTCGACGGCCGTCGGCGGGCCGCTGTTCCCGGTGGCCGAGCAGGCCGAGCGGCTGCGCGCGGCCCGGACGGCGGCCGCGGCGGCCGGACTGCCCGAGCTGCTGGTCAACGTCCGGACCGACGTCTTCCTGTTCGGCCTGGGCGGGCTCGACGACGTCCTGACCCGGGCCGGGGCCTACGCCCGGGCGGGCGCCGACGGCCTGTTCGTCCCCGGGCTGCTGGACCTCGACCTGCTCGCCGAGCTGTGCCGGCGCTCCCCGCTGCCGGTGAACGCGATGGCCGGGCCGGGCGGGCCGACCGTCGCCGAGCTGGCCGCCGCCGGTGTGCGGCGGGTCAGCGTCGGCACCGGCCTCGCCCAGGCCGCGTACACGGCGGCCCACCGGGCCGCCGTCGAGCTGCTCGGCGCCGGGACGCTGACGGAACTCGACGGGGCGCTCGGCTTCGGGGAGCTGAACGGGCTGTACTGACCCTGACCTGCTACCGACCTGGACCGGCGGTACGGCCTGCACCGGCCTGCACCGGCCGAATCGGCCGTACCGGCCCGAGGGGACCTCAGCCCGTGAAGCCCAGCTCGGTCAGGCTCTGCTCGATCCGGGCGCGGTGGGCGGCCTCCCAGTCGTCCAGGGTTTCGGCGGCCTCCTTGGCCAGCTTGGCCCGGGCCGCCTCCAGGACCGCCGTCCGCTCGGCGGCGGGCACCGCCACGACGCCCTCCTCGTCGGCCACCACGATGTCGCCGGGCGCCACCAGCACGCCGCCGCAGCGCACCGGGACGCCGTGGGCGCCCAGCTGCTTCTTGGCGCCGGGGATCGGGATGACGCCCCGGGCGACCACCGGGAAGCCCAGTTCGCGGACCTCGGCGAGGTCCCGGATCAGGCCGTCGGCCACGAAGGCGGCGACGCCCCGGCGCTGGGCCACCGCGCAGACGTTGCCGCCGGCCAGCGCGTAGTCCAGGTCGCCGGACTCCACCACGATCACCGAGCCGGGCTCGGCCCGGTAGATCGCGGCGTGCAGCATCAGGTTGTCGCCGGGCGGGCACTGCACGGTGAAGGCCGGTCCGGCCACCCGGGGCATGCCCGCCCACAGCGGGCGCAGTCCGATGTCCATGACCCGGGCGCGGCCCAGGACGTCGGCCAGGGTGGTGGTGGGAATGTCCGTGAAGTCCTTGAAGTCCCCGTCCATGCTTCCTCTTTCCTCGATCGTTCCCTCGATGGTCGGACGATCGGAAGACTAGAACGGGCTGGTGATCGGAGCACCGGGCCCCGCCATCTGCCCGCCCGTACCCGCCCCGCCACGTCCTCGGCCGACCGGACGGCGGCCGTCCGTTCTTCCCTCCTTGATCCGCCCCAAGCGGTCCGCCGCTCGGCGTAGCCTTCGTGCATGGCAGAGAGCAAGGCCCGGAAGACCGCGACCAAGCCGGCCGCGGAGCCCGCTGCGAAGACGGCCGCGAAGAAGACGGCCGCGAAGAAGACGGCGGCCAAGAAGACGGCGGTGAAGCCGAGGAAGCCCGAGTCGCACCTGGCGATGGTGCGCCGGGCCCGGCGGATCAACCGCGAGCTGGCGGAGCTGTACCCGTACGCCCACCCGGAGCTGGACTTCGAGAACCCGTTCCAGCTGCTGGTGGCCACCGTGTTGTCGGCGCAGACCACCGACCTGCGGGTGAACCAGACCACCCCGGCGCTGTTCGCGAAGTACCCGACGCCCGAGGACATGGCGGCGGCGAACCCGGAGGAGCTGGAGGAGATCATCCGCCCGACCGGCTTCTTCCGGAACAAGGCGAAGTCGCTGATCGGCCTCTCGACCGCGCTGCGCGACGAGTTCGGCGGCGAGGTCCCGGGCCGGCTGGCCGACCTGGTGACCCTGCCCGGGGTCGGTCGCAAGACCGCCAACGTGGTGCTCGGCAACGCCTTCGGAGTCCCCGGGATCACCGTGGACACCCACTTCGGGCGGCTGGCCCGCCGGTTCGGCTGGACCACCGAGGACGACCCGGTGAAGGTCGAGCTGGCCGTCGCCGAGATCTTCCCGAAGTCGGAGTGGACGATGCTGTCGCACCGCGTGGTCTTCCACGGCCGGCGGATCTGCCACTCCCAGAAGCCCGCCTGCGGGGCCTGCCCGATCGCGCCGCTCTGCCCCGCGTACGGGGAGGGCGAGCTGGATCCGGAGAAGGCCCGCAAGCTGCTCAAGTACGAGATGGGCGGCCAGCCCGGCCAGCGGCTCAGGCCGCCGTCGGACTTCCCCGGCGAGGCTGCCGCCCGCGCCGACGCGGCCGCCCACCAGGGGCGGGTCGCGGACCAGGGGGTGGAAGCGTGACCACGGGTGTTGTCGAGCGGAACGACCTGCCGGGCTGGCTGGAGCCGGTCCGGGACGCGGCCGAGCGGGTGCTGCCGGAGCAGCTGAGCCGCTTCCTGCCGCCGAGCGAGGGCGGCCGGGCGGCAGCGGTGCTGATGCTGTTCGGCGAGGGCCCCGACGGGCCGGACCTGCTGCTGATCGAGCGGGCCCGCTCACTGCGCTCGCACGCCGGCCAGCCGTCCTTCCCGGGCGGCGCGCTGGACCCGGAGGACGGCGACCCGGACGGCTCCGGCCCGATCGCGGCGGCGCTGCGCGAGGCCTGGGAGGAGACCGGACTGGACCCGGCCGGGGTACAGGTCTTCGCCGCGCTGCCCCGGCTGTACATCCCGGTGAGCCGCTTCGTGGTGACCCCGGTGCTGGGCTGGTGGCGCGAGGAGTCGCCGGTGCGGCCGGTGGACCGGGGCGAGACCGGCGCGGTGTTCCGGGTGACGATCGCCGACCTCGCCGACCCGGCGAACCGGGTCCGGCTGCGGCACCCGTCCGGTCACGTCGGGCCGGCCTTCGCGGTGGCCGGGCGGCTGGTCTGGGGGTTCACCGCCGGGGTGATCGACCGGGTGCTGCACCACAGCGGGCTGGAGCGGCCGTGGGACCCGTCCCGGGTCGTCGACCTCTCGGACGACGCCCTGGCGCTCGTCCAGGGCGACCTCGAACACTCCCGGGCCCTGCCGGGCGGCGGCGCCGACGGCTCGTGACGGACCGTCGGCGCGGCACGGTCGCGAAGCGTGGGAGGGTGTCGGAGTGAACGTGCTGGATGTGCTGCTGATCCTCGCCGCCGTCGGATTCGCCATTTCGGGCTACCGGCAGGGCTTCGTGGTGGGCGTCCTGTCGCTCGTCGGCTTCCTCGGCGGCGGCCTGCTGGCCGTCCAGTTGCTGCCGCTGCTGCTCGACCACCTCAGCCCCGGCACCACGGCCTCGGTGGTGGCCGTGGTGGTGGTGATCGTCTGCGCCGCGATCGGCCAGGCGGTCACCGCGCACTACGGCTGGAAGCTGCGCGGCCACATCGACCGCCGTCCGGCCCGGGTGCTGGACGCGTCCGGCGGCGCGGTGGTCAACGTGATCTCGATGCTGCTGGTCGCCTGGCTGATCGGCTCCGCGCTGGCCGGCACGTCCCTGCCGACGGTCTCCAAGCAGGTCCGCTCCTCGGCGATCCTCAGCGGTGTCCAGGAGGCGCTGCCGGGTGACGCGCCGAACTGGTTCTCCGACTTCTCCAAGGTGCTCGCCCGCAACGGCTTCCCACAGGTCTTCAACCCCTTCGAGCACGAGCCGATCACCCAGGTCGACACCCCGGACCCGGCGCTGGCCAACAGCCCGGCGGTGGCCCGGGCGCGGCAGAGCCTGGTCAAGGTGGTCGGCACCGCGACCTCCTGCGGCAAGACCCTGGAGGGCAGCGGCTTCGTCTTCGCCCCGCACCGGGTGATGACCAACGCCCACGTGGTGGGCGGCGTCGACGAGCCGACCGTGCAGATCGGCGGCGTCGGCCAGCTGTACGACGCCACGGTGGTCCGCTACGACTGGCAGCGGGACATCGCCGTCCTGGACGTGCCCAAGCTCAACGCGCCCCCGCTGGCCTTCGCGGGCGAGGCGAGGACCAACGACAGCGCGATCGTCGCGGGCTTCCCCGAGAACGGCGCCTTCAACGTCCAGCCCGCCCGCATCCGCGGCCGGATCCAGGCCAACGGCCCGGACATCTACCACCGCGGCCAGGTGGTGCGCGACGTCTACTCGGTGCGCTCGCTGGTCCGCCAGGGCAACAGCGGCGGCCCGCTGCTCACCCCGGACGGGCAGGTGTACGGAGTGGTGTTCGCCAAGTCCCTGGACAGCGCCGACACCGGGTACGTGCTGACCTCGGCCGAGGTGCGCGAGGACGCGACGGCGGGCAGCACCGCGAGCGGCCGGGTGGACACCCAGGGCTGCGCACTCTGAGGGCGCGCTCCGAAACCGCGGGGGCCCGCCGGTGCGGGATCCGTCGTACCGTCAGGCCGCCCTGGTAGCCTCGGCCGCGCTCACCCGTTCGGCTCAACCGGGTTGCCGTCCCGGAGTGAGTCAACGGGAGGTCGTGGTAGTCCGATGATGGGTCATTCGCACGCGGTGAGTGGGGCGATGCTGTACGCGGCCTCCGCCCCGTTCCTGCCCCCGCTGCTGCTGCACACCACGCTGCAGCCGGCGGACATACTGATGGGCACGGTGCTGTGCGCGGGCGCGGCACTGCTGCCGGACCTCGACCACCACGACGGTTCGATCGCCAACTTCCTCGGCCCGCTCTCCAAGGCGCTCTGCCGCTTCGTGGCCTGGGCCTCCGGCGGGCACCGGCACGCCACCCACTCGCTGCTGTTCGTCGCGCTGATGGGCGGCGGCACCTGGGCCGGCGTCACCTTCCTGGGCCGCTACTTCACCCTCACGGTGACGTTCTTCCTGCTGGCACTGGCGATCAAGGCACTGCGGCTCTGCCCGCCGAGCAACGGCCCGGAGGCGTGGATCACCGTCATCGGCCTGGCCGCGCTCGGCACCTTCGGGATGAACACCTGGATGCCCAACGCGCCCGGCTGGCTGCCGTACGCGGTCGGGCTGGGCACGCTGGCGCACCTGCTGGGCGACTGCCTGACCAAGAAGGGCGCGCCGCTGCTGTGGCCGCACAAGGAGCGCTACGAGATCGTGCTGATCAAGCGCAGCGGCAACAACGTCGAGACCAAGGTGCTGGTGCCGATCATGTCGGTGGCGACCTTCGTGCTGCTCTGGTTCACGGCGCTGTCACCGCAGATCGTGAACTGACCGGCCGCTCTCCGGCTGTCCGACGCGGCGCGGGGCCTCAGGTCTCGCGCCGCAGCCGTGCGCCCACCCAGCGGGCGCGCCGGCCGAGGATGCGCGGGATGCCCATCTGCCGCTGCGCCCCGCGCTGGCGGCGGTCGAGGCCCTCGAAGCCGAGGTCCTCCGCCCAGTCGGGGAGGTGTGCGGGGCGCTGGGGACTGTTGTGGCGTCGGCCGCGCGGGGCGTCGCCGCGATCGGGCATCCAGGTCATACCGGAAGGGATGCCCCTGAGCCGGAGGGAGTAATCGCCCGGGTTCGCCGAAACTGGCCCATGCGCATGTCATATGAGCGCAACATCAAGGGAGTTGGGACTTTCGACCCCTTCCGGGAGCCCTGGGGCGGGCCCTCCGGTCGTCACTCCTTGTGGCGACCGACCCAGTCCAGCAGCTCCGCCGTGAACTCCTCCGGAGCCTCCTCGTGCGGGAAGTGCCCGACCCCAGGCAGCAGCCGCCAGCGGTACGGCGCCGCCACGTACTCGCCGCCGCCCAGCGCGGTGTGCGACAGCAGGACCGGGTCCGCGGCGCCCTGGACGTGCAGGGTCGGCGCGGTGATCGGCTTCTTCATCCGACGGGCGAACTGGATGCCGTCCGGCCGGGCCATCGAGCGCAGCAGCCAGCGGTACGGCTCGATCGAGCAGTGCGCGGTGCTGGGGATCTGGATCGCCTGCCGGTACGCGTGCACCGCCGCCCCGTCCAGCTTGTTCGGCCCGGTCCACTCGTCCAGGTAGCGGCCCACCAGCGCCGCGTCGTCGGCGACCAGACGGCGTTCCGGTATCCACGGCCGCTGGAAGCCCAGCACGTGATCGAAGGCGGCGATCTGCTTGCGGTCCGTCAGCAGCGCCCGGCGCAGGTCCCGGGGGTGCGCCGCGGAGACCACGGTGAGGCTCTGGAGCACCGACGGGCGCATCACCGCCGCCACCCAGGCCAGGGTGCCGCCGGAGGCGTGCCCCACCAGGTGCGCGCGGCGCTCGCCGAGCGAGCGGATCACCCCGGTGATGTCCAGGGCGAGGTTGCCCGGGTCGTAGCCGCGCGGGGTGCGGTCGCTGCCGCCGATGCCGCGCAGGTCGAGCGCCACGGCGCGGTAGCCCGCCTCGGCCAGCGCGGTCAGCTGGTGGCGCCAGGCCCACCAGTACTCGGGCCAGCCGTGCACCAGCAGCACCAGCGGGCCGGAGCCCAGCTCGGTGATGTGGAACCGGGCACCGTTGGCGGCCAGGTCCCGGTGCGTCCACGGACCGGACTGCCGGATGCTCCACGCCTCGGCAGCGGCGTCGTCGGACCGTCCGGGGACGGCGGCGCCCCCGGCGGCCTCCGGGCCGGCCTCGGGCCCCAAGGCGGGGCCGGAGACGGCGGACGGCTGCGCGGGGACGGGCTTCTGGTCGAGCGGCATACCGAGAGCCTGTCACATCCGTGCGAATGACACGTGCCCGGCACTCGCTGCGGGCGGGTCCGGGCACGTACGGGCGGGGGCGGTTACGGGATGCGGCCCAGGCCCCGGTCGATCTCCTCCTGGGTGGCCGGGCGCGGCCGGGCGTTCTTGAGCACCTCGGCGGTCTTCTGGACGCCCTCGATGGTCCGCTCCGGCTTCTGGATCTTCTTGAAGAAGCGCCGCGCCAGCACGAAGAGGATGGCGGCCAGCACCCAGTAGGCGGCCGCCACGATGAGGAAGGACCAGCCGAGCGACAGGCCCAGTGCGTGGATGCCGAAGGCGAACGCGGCACTCAGCATCGGGACGGAGAACAGGAGCACCACGGCGGCGACGGCGACCGAGACACCGCCGGAGACGCCGCGCTTGACGTCCGCCTTGATCTCGGACTTGGCGAGCGCGATCTCGTCGTGGACGAGTGCGCTCAGGTCGGCGGTGGCCGCCGCGAACAGCTGCCCCACCGAACGCTCGCCCTCATAGGGCGCCCGGCCGTTGCTGGACGGGTCTGCGGCTCCTGCGGGCATCAGCGGTTCTCCTCTGCGGCTGTTGCGGCGTGACGCCGTCGCGGTGCGCGGTTTCCGGGGCCGGTGGGGGGTCCGGAGGCGTCAGTGGTGTGTCGACAGCTCAGAATCATGCCCCTACCGGTCAGTCGGACACCACTCCGGGGCCCCGCCGGAGGGACGTGTCCTGGCTTCGGAAGGCGGCTGCGGGGTGCTCCGCGGCGCCCCTCGGCGGGGTCCGGCGGCGTCCCTCGGCGGGGTTCCGCAGGGCCCTCCGCAACGCTCGGCGGGGCCCCTCGGCGGGGTTCAGCGGTCGGTGCCGGGGCCTTCGCCCGGCCGGGGCCGGGGCGCCTCGGCGAGCGTCGCCGGGTCGGCGGTCCGGGCCCGCCAGGCCGGGTCGTCCTGCTGGTAGACGTCCGGGATGCCGTCGCCGTCCTCGTCCCGGTCCTCCTCCTCGCACAGGGCGCGGTAGTGCCGGTTGCGCAGCTTGAGCAGCACGGTGGCGACCACCGCGCAGAGCAGCGAGCCGACCAGGACGGCCGTCTTGGAGCGGTCGGCCAGCGCCAGGTCGTCCGGGAACGCCAGTTCGCTGATCAGCAGCGAGACGGTGAAGCCGATCCCGGCGAGCACCGAGACGGCGAACAGGTCGCCCCACTTGAGCTGGGGGTTCAGCTCGGCCCGGGTGAACCGGGCGGCCAGCCAGGTGCCGCCGAATATGCCCACCGTCTTGCCGACCAGCAGGCCGATCACGATGCCGAGCGGGGCGGCCTGGGTGAACACCTCACGCAGGGCCGGGCCGGAGATCGTCACCCCGGCCGCGAACAGCGCGAACACCGGGACGGCCAGTCCGGCCGAGAGCGGGCGGACCAGGTGCTCGATGTGTTCGCCGGGGGAGTGCTGCTCGTCGCCCTCCCGGTGGCATCGCAGCATCAGGCCCATCGCGACGCCGGCGACCGTGGCGTGGATGCCGCTCTCGTGCATCAGCGCCCAGACCACCAGGGCCAGCGGCACGAACAGGTACCAGCCCTTCACCCCGCGCCGGTGCAGGAACCAGAACAGCACCAGGCCGGCGAAGGCCAGGCCGAGCGCCCAGAACTTGATCCCGGAGCTGTAGAAGACCGCGATGATCAGGATCGCGATCAGGTCGTCGACCACGGCCAGGGTCAGCAGGAAGGCGCGCAGCGCGGAGGGCAGGTGACTGCCGACCACGGCCAGCACCCCGAGGGCGAAGGCGATGTCGGTGGCGGTCGGGATGGCCCAGCCGCCGGGGTGGCCGCCGCTGCCGGAGTTGACCAGGGCGAAGAGGATCGCGGGCAGGGCGACGCCGCAGACGGCGGCGATCACCGGCAGCAGCGCGGCGCTCGGGGTGCGCAGCTCGCCCGCGACGAACTCGCGTTTGAGCTCGATGCCGGCCACGAAGAAGAAGACCGTCAGCAGGCCGTCCTTGGCCCAGTTGGCCAGGGTGAGGTCGAGGTGGAGCGGGGCGGAGGGGCCGATCCGGTGATCGAGCACGCTCTCGTAGGCGTCCGGCCAGACGTTGGCCCAGATCAGTGCGACCACGGCAGCGGCCAGCAGCAGCATGCCGCCGACGGTCTCGGTCCGCAGGGCGTCGGTGACGAAGGTGCGCTCGGGCAGTGACAGCCGGCCGAGGAACTGCCGGCGGCGGGTCGTCGGCTCGTGGGCGGGCGGCTGGTCGGTCACGGGGACCTCCTGGGGCTGGGAGCGGCAAACGGATGCACGGGTGGTGCAGTTGCCGACCAGACTTCCCGGCGCGCCCTGTGACGCCCGCGGATCCTGTCAAGGACCTTGATGCGTCCTTAACAGTCTAACGGGACGTTCGGGTGACATCCGGATTGTCCTAGTAAATGACTTAAGCCCTGCGGGCTGCTTCTGCACCCCCGAGGAG
This sequence comes from Kitasatospora sp. NPDC040550, assembly GCF_055594965.1. Classification (NCBI taxonomy): domain Bacteria; kingdom Bacillati; phylum Actinomycetota; class Actinomycetes; order Kitasatosporales; family Streptomycetaceae; genus Kitasatospora; species Kitasatospora sp. NPDC040550. The sequence continues at coordinate 93,078 of NZ_JBVIWC010000012.1, forward strand.
CAACGGACCGGTACCCGAACGGCCCAGGCCGAGTGCAGTCGGGTGAACGGCTCCCTAAGGTCGATCGCAGGCGCCCGCCCGATCCGGGCCGGTGCGCACCCCCTTCCGATCCGATCCCGCTGTTCCCGCTGTTCTTGCTGGAGGCACGACCATGCCCGGTGGCGGCACCACCCTGCCCCAACCGCCCCTCTTACCCGGTGAGCCCGCCGACGCCGACCGGCGTGCCGGCCGGGTGCTCCACCCGGACGTCCGCCCCGGAGCCCGTCCGGACCTTCGCCCGGGGTCCGTTCCGGGGTCCGTTCCGGGGTCCGTCCCGGGGTCTGTTCCCGGGCGCGCCGTGGGCGTTCTTCCGGACGCCCAGGCCCTCGCGGATGCTGACCCGGAGTCCCGCCCGGAGTTCCGCCCTGAGTCCCGCCCTGAGTTCCGCCCGGGGTTCCGCCCGGGGTTCCGTGCCGACGTCGCCGAGGACGTCCCGGCGGACCTCGACCGGCTGCTCCGTCCGCTGTTCCGCTCCGCCGGCCCGGACGGCGGCGTCGCCGTCGTGGTGATCCGTGGCGACGAGCGGACGGTCGCCTGCCGGGGGCACTCCGACCGCTCCGGCCGCCACCCCGTCCGGGCCGACACCCGTTTCGAGCTCGGGTCCGTCACCAAGACCTTCACCGGGCTGCTGCTCGCCGAGATGGCCGCCCGCGGCGAGGTCCGTTACGACGACCCGATCGACCGCTACCTCCCCGCGAACGCCCTCCCCGGCTACCCGCACGAGCGGCCGATCACCCTGCTTCACCTGGCCACCCACACCTCCGGCCTGCCCCGGCTACCGGTCGGCCTGCTGCCGACCGCGGCACCCCGGTGGTTCACCCGCCCCTACGCCACGTTCGGGCCGACCCACCTGCTCGACGCACTGTCACGGACCCCCGTCCGGGGCACCCCGGGCACCCAGGTGCGGTACTCGAACCTCGGCTCCGGGCTGCTCGGACTGCTGCTGGCCAACGCGGCCGGACAGCGCTACGACGATCTGCTGGCCGCCCGGATCTGCGGGCCGCTCGGCCTGATGGACACCTCCAGCGGCCCCGGCCGGGAGGACGTCAGCGGGTACCGGCGCGGCCGACGGGTGCCGTCCTTCCGGCTGCCCGCCCTGCCGGGCGCCTCGGCACTGCGCTCCACCGCGGACGACATGCTCCGCTACCTCCAGGCGCACCTGTCGCTGGACGCCGTCCCACTGCCCGAGCGGGCCGACGCGGCGGCGCTGCGCACGGCGCTCGGCGAGGTCCGTCGGCCGAGGGTGGGGCGGCGCCGGGGCGGTACCCGGCTCTGCCTGGGCTGGAACCAGTGGGCGCCGGGCGGTGAGCCCGGCGGGGTCGGCGCGGCCGGTGACGGTGACCGAGACGGCGACGGCGACGGAGACGGAGACGGCGGCGAGGCCGGTGCGGCCGGCGTGATCGGCGCGTTGGGGATGCCGGCCGAGGGGGAGGGCGTCGAGGAGCTGGTCTTCCAGGCCGGGTCGACCCGGGGGTTCAGCGCCTTCGTCGGGTTCAGTCCGCGGGCCCAGGTCGGGCTGGCGGTGCTGGTCGGAGCGTGGACGGGAGTACGGGTCCTGCGCGGCCGGGGCATCGTCCAGGGTGCGTACGAGACCCTGCGCACCCTGGCCGCCCAGCGCGGCACGGCGATCGGCACGGTGGCCGGTACGTCAGCGGCGGAGGGGTGAGCCCCGTACGGCGTGACGTAGTGACGGCGTGACGGCGTGACGGTGTGACAGCGGGGCCCCGGGTGGTGTTCCACCGCCCGGGGCCCCGCTCCGTAAGGCTTCTGACAAGGCCTCCGACGCCTCGGTCAGCCGTTGTTGCCGCTGCCGTGCGGCGGCAGCTGGGCCTGGATCTGGCCCATCACCGTGCTGTCGGCGAGGGTGGTGGTGTCACCGACCTCGCGGCCCTCGGCGATGTCACGCAGCAGACGGCGCATGATCTTGCCGGAACGGGTCTTCGGCAGCTCGCCGACGACCTTGATCTGCTTCGGCTTGGCGATCGGGCCGAGCGTGCGGCCGACGTGGGCGCGCAGCTCCTCGACCAGCTCGGGGGTCTCGGTGACGCCGCCGCGCAGGATCACGAACGCGACGATGGCCTGGCCGGTGGTGGGGTCGGCGGCGCCCACCACGGCGGACTCCGCCACGGACGGGTGGCCCACCAGGGCCGACTCGACCTCGGTGGTGGAGATGTTGTGGCCCGAGACCAGCATGACGTCGTCCACCCGGCCGAGCAGCCAGATGTCGCCGTCCTCGTCCTTCTTGGCGCCGTCACCGGCGAAGTAGCGGCCCTCGAAGCGCGACCAGTAGGTGTCGATGTAGCGCTGGTCGTCGCCCCAGATGGTGCGGAGCATGGACGGCCACGGCTCGGTGAGCACCAGGTAGCCGCCGGAGCCGTTCGGGACCTCGTTGGCCTCGTCGTCCACCACGGTGGCCCCGATGCCCGGCAGGGCGCGCTGGGCCGAGCCCGGCTTGGTCTCGGTGACGCCCGGCAGCGGGCTGATCATCATGGCGCCGGTCTCGGTCTGCCACCAGGTGTCGACGATGGGGGCCTTGCCGCCGCCGATGTGCTCGCGGTACCAGACCCACGCCTCGGGGTTGATCGGCTCGCCGACGCTGCCCAGCACCCGCAGCGAGGACAGGTCGAACTTCGCGGGGATGTCGTCGCCCCACTTCATGAAGGTGCGGATCGCGGTCGGCGCGGTGTAGAGGATCGTCACGCCGTACTTCTGGACGATCTCCCAGAACCGGCCCTGGTGCGGGGTGTCCGGGGTGCCCTCGTAGATGACCTGGGTGGCGCCGTTGGAGAGCGGGCCGTAGACGATGTACGAGTGGCCGGTGACCCAGCCGATGTCGGCGGTGCACCAGTAGACGTCGGTCTCCGGCTTGAGGTCGAAGACCGCGTGGTGGGTGTAGCTGGCCTGGGTGAGGTAGCCGCCCGAGGTGTGCAGGATGCCCTTGGGCTTACCGGTGGTGCCCGAGGTGTAGAGGATGAACAGCGGGTGCTCGGCGTCGTGCGCCTCGGGGGTGTGCTCGGTGGACTGACGCGCCGTGATCTCGTGCCACCAGACGTCGCGGCCCTCGGTCCAGGCGATCTCCTGCTCGGTGCGGCGGATCACCAGGACGTGCTCGACGCCGTCGACCTTGGTGAGCGCCTCGTCGATGGCCGGCTTGAGCGCGGAGGCCTTGCCGCGGCGGTAGCCGCCGTCGGCGGTGATGACGAGCTTGGCCTGGGCGTCCTGGATGCGGGAGGCGACGGCGTCGGCGGAGAAGCCGCCGAAGACCACCGAGTGGGTGGCGCCGATCCGGGCGCAGGCGAGCATCGCGACGACCGCCTCGGCGATCATCGGGAGGTAGACGGCGACCCGGTCGCCCTTGCGGACGCCGAGCTCCAGCAGCGCGTTGGCGGCCTGCGAGACCTCGTCCTTGAGCTGCGCGTAGGTGATCGAGCGGCTGTCGCCGGGCTCGCCCTCGAAGTGGATGGCGACCCGGTCGCCGAGGCCGTTCTCGACGTGGCGGTCGACGCAGTTGTAGGCCACGTTGAGCTTGCCGTCGGCGAACCACTTGGCGAAGGGCGGGTTGGACCAGTCGAGCGTCTCGGTCGGCTCGACGGCCCAGCTCAGGCGCCGGGCCTGCTCGGCCCAGAAGCCCAGACGGTCCTCGGAGGCCTGGGCGTACGCGGCCGCGGTGACGTTGGCCGCTGCGGCGAGCTCTGCCGGCGGGGCGAAACGCCGCTCCTCCTTGAGCAGGTTGGCCAGGCTCTCGTTGCTCAACGCGCACTCCTCATCGAGTCATGATCTGGGGCGATCCCGTGCGTGGGGATTGTCCCGTGTGTCCCAGCGCACAGCTCACCAGGCGAACGGGCCAGTTGACAAGAGGCTCCTTGCAATTGGTGTAGACCTTTGACCGATCGTCGAACGGTCGATCGCCGAAATCGCCGTACGGTGGGCCGATCGTCGTACGACGATCGCACGACTGTGGTCCCGGTCACGACGGTGATCATGGTGCCGGTCACGGCGGCGGTGACGTCATGGTGATGGTCACGGCGACGATTCCGGCTCGACCGCCGCCCGATCCCGGCTCGACCACGGCTCGACCGCCGTCCGACCGCCGTGCGGCCGCAGCGCGACCGCCGTACGGCCCGCCGCCCGGAGGCGGCAGACCGCACGGCGGTCGGAGGGTCCGTGTCCCGGCCCGCCCGGCGGAGACACGGACCCGGCTCTCAAGCGGCCAGCTGAGGCCCTTCCTCGCTGCCGGCGGCCGGCATCCGGGCGTCGTTTCTCACCCGTTCGGCCGAATCGCCCTCCGGCCGGGCCTCGACCGGGCTGAACGTCCCGGCGGCGCGGTCCAGGACGTAGGCCTGGGCGGTGGCGAAGTCGAAGTACATCCCGACCAGGCGCAGGGTGCCCTCCTCGACCCGGCGCTCCACCGCGGGGTTCGCCAGCAGCTGGTCCAACTGCTGCACCACGTTGGTGATGCAGAGCTGCTCCGCGAGGTCCACCACCGGCCGGTCGGCGAACTCGGCCGGGGCCCGTCGGAGCCGGTCCAACGAGCCGCGGCCGTTGCGCAGCCAGCGGGCCAACGGGGTGGGTGACCCGGGGCGCTCGTGCACGCCGTCCAGCAGGGCCTTCATCGCGCCGCAGCCGGAGTGGCCGCAGATCGTGATCGAGCGCACCTCCAGCGCCTCGACCGCGTACTGCACCGCGGCGGCCACCGAGTCGTCGGCCGCACCGGGCTCGAACGGGGCCGGCACCAGGTTGCCGACGTTCCGGACGGTGAAGAGGTCACCCGGTCCGCTGTTGGTGATCATGCTGGTCACCATCCGGGAGTCCGCGCAGGTCAGGAAGAGCTGGGACGGCGTCTGCCCCTCCCGGGCCAGCCGGGCGAGTTCGGGCCGGACCAGCGGAGCGGTGTGCTGCTGGAACACCCGGACGCCGTCCAGCAGCCGGCCGTGCGGGTCCTCCTGCTGCTCGATGCAGTGGTGGCCGCCCCAGGGCGTCCAGGCCCGGCAGCGGTGCGGACCCGGTGAGCTGCCCGCGCGGACGGTGCCGTCGGGGTCGAGCACCTCGTCGTCCTGGCGCCGCGTCACCAGCGAGACCTCGCCGCCCGAGGCCTGGTGCCCCGTCCGCCAGTCGTGCAGCGTCTCGTAGGCGGCGTGGTCCAGGAACGAGCCGTCGTGCACCACGGTGACCTCGGCGCCCGCGGGGATGCCGGCCAGCGCCCGGCTGAGCCGGGGCACGGCGGTGAAGGTGAGCGGGCCGTGGGTCTGGACGGTGACCGAGCCGTCGGGGCCGGTCGCGACGTCCACATGGGCCCGGGTGAGCCGGTAGAGCGCGAGCAGCACGGCGGTGGCGGCACCGAGGCCGACCCCCCACAGCACGCCGAAGGCCACCACGGCGAGCAGGGTGGTCAGGTAGACCGGGAACTCGCGGTGCCGGTGCACGTTGCGGATGTGCGCGAAGCTCACCATCTGCAGCCCGACCACCAGCACCAGCGCGGCCAGGGCGGCCAGCGGGATCCGGCGCAGCCCGCCGGTCAGCGCCAGTGCGGCCGCGAGCACCCAGGCCCCGTGCATGACCGAGGCCCACCGGCTCTGCCCGCCGGCCCGGACGTTGGCCGTGCTGCGGACGGCGCCGCCGGCGATCGGCAGTCCGCCGACCAGCCCGCTGACCAGGTTGGCGAGGCCCTGCCCGCGCAGCTCGCGGTCGAGGTCTCCGGTGCGCTGGGACATCCGGTCCACCGCCACGGCGGACAGCAGCGACTCCACGCTCGCGACGGCGGTGACGGTGAGGACGGCGCCGAGCACCCCGGCGAGCGAACCGTGCGGCAGCGCGGGCACCAGTGAGTGCGGCTGCCAGGCGGGCAGTTCGATGTGGGCGAGCTGCAGGTCCAGGGCGAGGGCGAGCGAGGTGGCGACGGCCACGGCGGCCAGCGGGCCGGGCACCTTGGTCAGGCGGGCACCGAACTCGCCCGCGCGGCCCGGGAGTCGGTCGAGTCTGGGCCAGCCCAGCAGCACGGCCACGGTCACCGAGCCGGCCAGTAGGGCGGGTGGGTGCGGACCGGCCAACTGCCCCGGCATCGCGAGCAGGTTGGCGATCGCCGAGCTCTGCGGGGAGCCGCCGAGGACGACGTGCAGCTGGGCGATGGCGATGGTCAGCCCGACCCCGGCCAGCATGCCGTGCACGATCGCGGGTGAGACCGCGAGTGCCGTCCGGGCCACCCGGCGTGCACCGAGCAGGAGTTGGAGCAGTCCGGCGGCGAGGGTGATGGCGCAGGTGGCCCGCCAGCCGTACTGGGCGATCAGTCCGGCGGTGATCACGGTCAGCGCGGCTGAGGGGCCGCTGACCATGAGGGGGGTGCCGCCGCACAGCCCGACCACGATGCCGCCCACGGCCGCGGCCGCCAGCCCGGCGGTGAGCGGGGCGCCGGTGGCGAGCGCGATGCCGAGGGAGAACGGCACGGCGATCAGGAAGACCACCACGGAGGCGGAGAGGTCCTGGGTCCACCGGGCCCGGGAGTCGGGGCCGGTGGGCGGCGCGTGGTCGGTGGTGTCGGAGGCGATGGGTGCGCTGGAGATGTCGAGGGTCATGGTCTTCCCGTCTGTCCGGGGGAACGAACGCAGTCAGGTCCGGTGGTGAGTCCGGGGTGGGGCTCCGGGGCGGATCGGCTGTCGTGGGTCGCGACGGTGTGGCGGGATGGCGTGGGCGCGGCGGGGAATGCGGGTGTCACCGGCCGGCGTCGACCATCTGGGCCCGCCAGGGGCCAGGGCGAGGTGCGGGATGTCTCGCCGAGGGCCGTCGGAACGGGCCATCAAGACTCGGTAAACCGAGGGTAATGAAAGCTTTGCACAGCGTCGCCGTCGGAGGGAAGCGGAAAATCGCCGGTTCACCCCATTGGGTGGTGTTCGAACGGACGGGAATCTGCTGGTGGGAGGCTCGCGGCGGCCGCTGTTGCGGCCCCTGTTGCGATCCTCGGGGCGGCCCCTGGGCAGTCCTGGGCGGCGGCCGGGAGTGGGGCCGGAACGGCGAACGGGCCGCGGCGTCCCCCGGGGTGAGGGGGAGGTCGCGGCCCGTCCGGTCGGTGGCGGTGCGGTGCCGTGTGCGGGGCCGCGCGGTGGTGTCAGACGGACGCCCCGGCCGGGAGCCCGCTCGGAAGGTCGCTCGGGAGGTTGCTCGGGGTTGCGCCGAGGACGAAGCCCTCGTCCACCTGGGTCGCCAGGTCGGTGCCGACCTTGGCGTTGGCCCAACTCTCCGCGTTGCGCCGGTGGAAGAGCACCGCCTGTTCGGTGTAGCGGTGCTCGTCGCGCAGCCCGTACGCCGATTCGGCCTCGACCCGCAGCTGCTCCAGCACGGCCCGGTTGGCCGGCTCCAGCGACTTCAACGGCGGCTCGGCGCCCTGCTCCAGTCGGCGTACCCAGTCCGACTGCCCGAAGGTGGTGAGCAGGTCGTCGCCGACCTCGCGGCGCAGGAACGCCAGGTCGTCCGGGCCCTGCACCTTGTTGCCGATCACCCGCAGCTGCACGCCGAAGTCCCGGGCGTAGTCCTTGTACTGGCGGTAGACCGAGACGCCCTTGCGGGTCGGTTCGGCGACCAGGAAGGTGAGGTCGAAACGGGTGAACAGCCCGGAGGCGAAGGAGTCCGAGCCGGCCGTCATGTCGGTGACCAGGTACTCGTCCGGGCCGTCCAGCAGGTGGTTGAGCAGCAGTTCCACCGCGCCGACCTTGGAGTGGTAGCAGGCCACCCCGAGGTCCTCCTCGGTGAACGCGCCGGTCGCCAGCAGTCGGACCGAGCCCTCGTCCAGCGCGATCGGGCGGGCGCAGGCGGCGTAGACCGGGTTCTCCTCGACGATCCGCAGCAGGCGCGAACCGCGGCCGGGCGGCGTGGTCTTGATCATCTCGTCGGCCGAACGGATCAGCGGGTTGCTGCCCCGCAGGTACTCCTTGATCTCCGGCAGGTGCGCTCCGAGCGAGGGCAGGTCAGCCGCCTGAGTGTCCGTCAGGCCGAGTGCGGGGCCGAGGTGCTGATTGATGTCGGCGTCGACGGCGATCACCGGTCGGCCGATGGCGGCCAGGTGGCGGATGAACAGTGCGGACAGCGTGGTCTTCCCGCTGCCGCCCTTGCCGACGAAGGCGATCTTCATCTGGGGCTCCGGCTCTCGCTCTGGGCCCTGGGGGCGGGCCGCGTGCTCAGGGGCGCGCATGTGGGGGCGCCCCCTAACTGGAAATCGTTATCGTCTCCGATAGTGGCCATGCTAGCCGGGGTTTGGGGTCCGCCGGGGGAGGGAAGTGAGGATTGCCTCTAACGGGTGATGCGGGGTTGCTGTTCCAGGAGGGGCCGCCCGTTCATTACTCTCGGGTAGGTGAGCATTGGAACAGATCCCCTCGCCCCGTTGGCCCAGCTCCCCGGGGTGCCCGACGCCGTGGCCGAGGTGCGCAAGGCCGTCGACCGGCTCTACGGCCACCGGGTGATGCGCCGCCGCGCGGCCGAGGTCACCTCCGAGTCCGCGCTGCGCGGCGCCCGCGCGTCGGCGGCCGTGGCCGGGGCCGACTGGCCCTTGGAGGAGGTCCGACGACGCACCGACTTCAGCGCGGACGCCGAGGCCCGTACGGTCGGCGCGGCCCTGCGGATCACGGCCGAGGCGGGCCAGCTGCTCAGCGTCTGGCGGCACTCGCCGCTCCAGGTGCTGGCCCGGCTGCACCTGCTCGCGGTCGGCGACGCGGACCCGGCCGCCGGCCGGCCGCGCCGGGCGGGCGAGGGGGCCGAGGAGCTGTTCCCGCTGGAGCTCGAACCGGTGGAGAGCGTCGAGGTCGAGGCCGCGGTCGGGCCGCGGCCCGTGCTGCCGCCCGCGCCGGACGCGGAGGAGGTCGCGGCCCGGCTGGACCAGCTCTCCCGGTTGCTGGTGGCCCGCGCGGAGGGGCAGGGCGTGGGTACGCCGGCCCTGGTGGTCGCGTCGGTGGTGCACGGCGAGCTGCTCGCCCTGCGGCCGTTCGGCAGCCACAACGGGCTGATCGCGCGGGCCGCCCAGCGGATCGTGCTGATCGCCGAGGGCCTCGACCCGAAGTCGATCTGCCCCGCCGAGGTCGGTCTGGCCGAGCTGGGCACCGACACCTACCGGCGCGCCCTCGCGGGCTACCTGGCGGGCACGCCCGAGGGCATGGCAGCCTGGATCGCCCACTGTGGGCGGGCGCTGCGACTGGGCGTGCGGGAGAGCACGGCGGTCTGCGAGGCGATGCAGCGCGGCATGGCCTGAGCCCGAACGGGCCGGGGACGGAGGGGGGCCGCGCGCCGCGCCCGGTGCGCGCCCGCCGCGCGTTGCGTGCGCTGCGGACAGTGCCCCGCCGGGAACGCCGGGAACGCTGTGAAAACACGAAGATGCGGCGGCACCTGATCCTGCTGGGTGCCGCCGCTGGTGCAGACAGCCGGGTGACCAAGCATGCACCGGAAGTGCCGATCAGACGGGGATCCTGCCCGTTCGTCTGGTCCGGCGGCCCGACAGCGGGTCGGCTGCATGTGGGTGCTCGGATGTCTGTACGTGCGGTCCGTGGGGCCTGAACTGCGTTGTCGGTTTGACCTCTTCGGTCCTGACCGGGTCTCGCGGGCCGTGCTTCCTTTGTATCGCGTTTCGGCCGAAAGGGGAACCCGAAACGGGAAGTCTGTGCTGATCTGCCCGTTTCAGGGCTTTTCCGGTGGATCGCCGGGGATCGCGGCGGGTCGGGGCCTTCGGTGAGCGCCTCAGGCGGCGGGGCGACGCCGCCGGGCCAGGTACCAGATGACCCCGGCGGTCACCGCGGCCGTCCCGACCGCCACGGCGGTCAGCACGGAACCGCTCGGCGCGGAGAACTCCGGCACCCGCCGTCGCAGTTGCACCGGTCGGTCGAAGACCAGCACCGGCCACTCCCGGGCCTGCGCCTCCTTGCGCAGCGCGCGGTCGGGGTTGACGGCCGAGGGGTGGCCGACCGCCTCCAGCAGCGGCAGGTCGGTCGAGGAGTCGCTGTAGGCGTAGGACGCGGCCAGGTCGTAGCCCTCCCTCCCGGCCAACTCCCGGATCGCCGCGGCCTTGTTCTCCGCGTAGGCGTAGTACTCGATCTCGCCGGTGTAGCAGCCGTCCTCGACCTTCAACCGGGTCGCGATCACGTGGTCCGCGCCCAGCAGTTCGCCGATCGGCTCGACCACCTCGGAGCCGGAGCTGCTGACGATCACCACGTCCCGGCCGGCCGCGTGATGCTGTTCGATCAGCGAGGCGGCCTCGTCGTAGATGATCGGGTCGATCAGGGTGTGCAGGGTCTCGGCGACGATCTCGCGGACCTGCTGGACGTTCCAGCCCCGGGTGAGCGCGGAGAGGTACTCGCGCATCTTCTCCATCTGGTCGTGGTCCGCGCCGCCGGCCAGGAAGACGAACTGGGCGTACGCGCTGCGCAGGACGGCCCGACGGTTGATCAGGCCGCCCTGGTAGAAAGGCCGGCTGAACGCCAGTGCGCTCGACTTGGCGATGATGGTCTTGTCGAGGTCGAAGAAGGCGGCGGTCCGCAGGCCGGTCGGCCGGGGGCGGGCGGGTGCGCTCGGCTCCTCGGGCCCGGTGGGGTCGCCCTGGGACTCGTCGGCGTGGTCGTCGGCGTTCTCGGTGGTGTCCACGGGAACCGAGGATAGAGGGAGCCACAAAACACCCCGCCATTCGGCGTACTCGTGGGCGTGCGGGTTTGTGTTTCTGGCCGCTCGGGTACACCATGGAAGTCACGGATCGTTCGCGACCGTGCTAACCCGGTCCGGCTCCTCCCCCCCGAGTCGGGCTGTGGATAGACGACCCCCGCTCTCCCCCCCGGCGGGGGTCGTCGCACGTCCGGGGCCATTTTCAGGGCTTGAAGGCCCTTCGCGCAGGCTTCGGCGCGGTCCTCCCCGAGGTGTACAGGTGGTGTCGACGGCTCGATCCGTCCACCACCTTTCGTCACTCTGCGTTGCCGTTTGCTCATGACGCACAGGATGCCCACGGCTGGTTCCGATCGGCTCCGCGGGGTCGTTCCGGCAGGGTTCGCGGGGCCGTCCCGGCGTGGTGTGCGGGGGCGGTGCGTCGGGGGCCGGGAGGGCGGTCGGCCGGGGGCGACGGACGGCCGGTTCATCCCGCGGACCCCCTTTCGTCAATTCTTCGACGAATAGCCCCCCGCCCGGGTGAACGTTTTCATCCACAACCCCCGAGTTATCCACAGGCAATCGGAACGTGGATGACGGAATCCGGATCTCCCCCCACCGTGATGGTCGGCGGCGGTCGCCGGGCAGGGCCTCACCCCTTCTTCTCCCAGAGGTCTGCCTGGCGGCCGTCCGCCGGAACCGTCCGACGCGCGCCGCGGCCGCCCCTGGGTGGCCGTCGGCGCAGAGGGGAGAACACCATGTCGACGCCGATCACCTCCCACGTCACCGCCGAGGGCCCCGCGGCCACCGGGCCGCTCGTGGTCACCGGGGACGAGGACCTGGCCGAGCACCTGCTGCGGGTCTGCGCGGCAGCGGGCACCGAGCCCCGGCTGATCAGGGGCGCGCCGCCGCCGCGCGAGCTGTGGGAGGCCGCCCCGCTGGTCCTGGTCGGGGACGACCGGGCGGAGCGCTGCGCCGGGCTGGGCCGGCGCAGCGGGGTGCTCCTGCTCGGGCTGGACCTCGACGACCCCGGCGTGTGGGTCAGAGCCGTCCAACTCGGCGCCGAGCACGTGCTGTTCCTGCCCGACGCCGAAGCCTGGCTGCTGGACCGGATCGCGGACGCGGCCGAGGGCGTCGGCTCCCCGGCCGTCACCGTCGCGGTGCTCGGCGGCCGGGGCGGGGCCGGGGCCTCGACCCTGGCCTGCGCCCTCGCGGTCACGGCCGCGCGGACGGGGCGGCGGACGATGCTCCTCGACGGCGATCCCCTGGGCGGGGGCCTGGACATCCTGCTCGGCGGCGAGACGGCCCGCGGGCTGCGCTGGCCCGACCTGGCCGGTTCGCGCGGGCGGGTCAGCGGGGCCGAACTCGCCAGGGCGCTGCCGGCCCTCAAACGGCTCTCCGGGCTGTCCTGCCTGTCCTGGGACCGCGGCGACACCCTGACAGTGCCGCCGGCCGCCATGCGCAGCGTGCTGGCCGCCTCCCGGCGGCGCGGCGGGCTGGTGGTGGTCGACGTGCCGCGCCACCTGGACGCGGCCGCCGGGCAGGCGCTGGAGCAGTCCGACCTGGCGCTGCTGGTGGTCCCGGCCGAGCTGCGCGCGGTGGCGGCCGCCGACCGGGTCGCGGCGGCGGCCCGGATGCGGATCGGGGACGTCCGGGCCGTGGTGCGGCCGGTGCGGGCCGGCGGGCTCCCGGCCCACCGGATCGCCCGAGGGCTGCGGTTGGAGCTGGCGGGGGAGCTGGAGCCGGAGCCGGGGCTGACCGAGGACGTCGAGAAGGGCGTCCCGCCCGGTACCCGGGAGGGCGGTCCGCTCGCGCGCTTCTGCGCGAGCTTCCTCAACGAGGTGCTGCCGCCGGTGTCGGCGGTCGGAGGAGGTGCGTACTGATGGTCCGTCTGCGCAGGACAGGAACGCGGGGCGGTGCCCCGGCCCCGGGCGACGGTGCGCGGGAGCACCGGCCGCTCCGGAGCGTGCCGCCGCCCGGCGGGCAGGGCCCGGCCGGACACGGGCCCTGCCCGTACGGCCGGACAGCCCGGGAGGAGCGGACGGCGGAGCTGGTGGACGCGGTCCGGCTGCGGCTGGCCGAGTCCGGGGCCGCCCCGACGGCGGGCTCGGTCGCGGCCGTGCTGCGGGCTACCCGGCCACCGCTCGGCGGGGACGAAGTGCTGGACACCGTGCGCTCGCTGCGCGCCGAACTGGTGGGTGCGGGCCCGCTGGAGCGGCTGCTGGCGGCGCCCGACGTCACAGATGTGCTGGTGAACGGTCCGGACGAGGTGTGGGTCGACCGCGGCGGAGGCCTGCACCGGGCCACCGGGGTCCGGTTCGCCGACGCCGAGGCGGTACGGCGGTTGGCCCACCGACTGGCCACCGCGGCCGGGCGGCGCCTGGACGACGCCCGGCCCTGGGTGGACGCCCGACTGCCGGACGGCACCAGGCTGCACGCGGTGCTGCCGCCGATCGCGGCCGGCTGCACGCACATCTCGCTCCGGGTGTGGCGGCCCCGCCCGTTCACGCTGGACGAGTTGGTGGCGGGCGGTGCGCTGCCACCCGAGGGCGCGGAGCTGTTGGCCGGGATCGTGCGGGCGCGGCTGTCGCTCCTGGTCTCGGGCGGGACGGGCTCGGGCAAGACGACGCTGCTCGCGGCCCTGCTCGGCCTGGTCGGGCCGGACGAACGGATCGTGGTCGCCGAGGACTCCGCCGAACTGCGGCCGGCCCACCCGCACGTGGTCCGCCTGCAGAGTCGGCCGCCGAACCAGGAAGGGCTGGGCGAGTTCACCCTGCGGGACCTCGTCCGGCAGGCGCTGCGGATGCGGCCGGACCGCCTGGTGATCGGCGAGGTGCGCGGGGCCGAGGTGTCGGACCTGCTGGCCGCGCTCAACACCGGGCACGAAGGCGGCACTGGGACTGTCCACGCGAACACGGCGGCGGACGTGCCGGTACGGCTGGAGGCGCTGGGCTCGCTCGCCGGGCTCGACCGCCCGGCCCTGCACAGCCAACTGCGGGCCGCGCTGGACGTGGTGGTGCACCTGGTCCGGGATCCGGGCTCGGGGCGGCGCCGGGTGGCGGAGATCCACACCCTGGCCGGGGACGGTGCCGGGCTGGCGGTGACCACCCCGGCGGTGGAGTTCCCGGCTACGGGCGGGCTGGTGCCCGGAGCGGGCTGGCAACGACTGGTCGGGCTGCTGGCCGCGCGTGGGGTGGCGATCGGGGCGGTGGCGCCATGAGGGCCGTGGTGGTGGCAGCGGTGGTTTCGACCGCGGTGCCGGTGTGGGTGCCGGCCTCGGCGCCAGTGGCGGTGGCGCTGACGGCGGTGGGCCGGGCCGAGCGGGAGCTGCGGCTGGTGGAGATCGGGTTCGTGCTGTTCCTGGTCGCGTGTGCGACGGGCGCTCTGGTGCTGCTCGGGGCACCGGGCCGGAGGAGTCGAGGGCAGGGAGGTGGGTGACATGACGCAGCTCCAAGCGGCGCTCTGCTGGGTGACGGTGCTGTGCCTGCTGGCCGTCGTCGGGTGGCGGGCGGTTCAGGAGCAGCTGCCCGGCGGGCGGCGCTCCAGGCTCGTGCTGGCGGGCAGCGGGCCCCCGGTGTACGAGCACCCGGTGTACGGGCCCAGGGTGTACGAGCCCCCGGTCCACGGGCCGGAACCGGCGGCGGTGGGCCGGGCGCGGGGTCGACTTCCCGGGCTGCTGGTGCCCGAACTACTGGCGCTGCCGGTCGGCTTGGTCGTCGGTCAGGTGACGGCCTCGCCCGTGCCGGTGCTCGCGGGAGTGCTGGCCGTCCTCCCGCTGCGGAGGTGGCGGCTGCGGCGGCGACGGGTGGTCGAGGCCGGGCGGCGGGCCGACGCGGTGGTGGAGCTGTGCGCCGCGCTGGCCGGGGAGTTGCGCAGCGGTGCGACCCCGGAGCAGGCCCTGCACCTGGTCACGGCTCGGCTGGCCGTGGACCCGGACGGGCTGCGCCGGCTCGGCGCGGAGCCGGTGGCCCGGCTGGCGGCGGGGCGCTACGGCGGGGACGTGCCCGCCGCGCTCCAGCTGCTCGCCGAACTGCCCGGCGGCAGCGGGGCGGCAGCGATCGCGGCCTGCTGGCGGGTGGCCTCCGACGGCGGGTCGGGGCTGGCCGCCGCGTTGGACCGGGTTGCGGAGGCGCTGCGCGGTGAGCGGGCGTTGGCCGAGGAGATCGCGGGGGAGCTGGCCGGACCGCGCGCGACGATCGCGGTCCTGGCCGCCCTGCCGGGCGCGGGACTGCTTCTGGGCGGGGCGCTCGGGGCCCGTCCGGTGGAGGTCCTGCTGCACACCCCGGCCGGACTCGGCTGCCTGGGGGCTGGGGCGGCGCTGGAGGGGCTGGGGGTGCTCTGGACGGCCCGGATCGTCCGGGCAGCGGCCAGGGGTGCGTTGGAGTCCCCGCAGCGAGCGCCGGAGGCTCCCCGGGGCGCGGGGAGCCGTCCCGGAGTGACGGGCCTGCTTCGGGGCGGCGGTCGGCGGCGAGGGGGCCCGTGGGCCGGGGCGTTCGATGTCGGAGCGGGGGCGGGGTGATGCGACCGGGCGGGTGGCTTTCGGGCGGGTGGGTGTCGGCCGGGCTCTCGGCGACGGCGGTGGCGGTATCGGTGGCCGCGGCCGGGATGGCCCGGCGCGGGGTGGGGCGCAGCGTCCGACGGAGGGCGTTCGCCTGGCAGTGGGAACGGGGGGAGGCGCGGAGTCGAACCGGGCCGGGGCACAGCGGTGTTGGGCCCGGCGGTGTTGCCGGCGGTGGTGGACGCAGCGGTGCTGGACCTCGACGGCGACTGGCGACGGCGGTCGTCGCGGGGCTGGCGGTGGCGGCGCTGGTCGGTGGTGGCTCCGGAGCGGTGGCCGGGGTGCTGGCGGCGGTGGGCGTCCACCGGTGGTCGGCCCGGGCCCGGTCGCCGACGGACCGACGGGCGATGCTGGAGGAGCAGCTGCTGCTCAGGCAACTTCCCCTGGCCGCCGAGCTGTTGGCGGCCTGCCTCGGGGCGGCGGCGCTGCCCTCGGCAGCGGTGGCGGCGGTGGGGCGGAGCGTGGGCGCGCCGCTGGGGCCGAGGCTGGTCGCGATCGGGACCGAACTGGTCCTGGGCGCACCACCGGAGCTCTGCTGGACCAGGTTGGGCGAACGGCATCCGGCGCTGGCGCCGCTGGCGCGGTGCCTGGTTCGGACGAGCATCGGCGGAGCTCCCGCGACCGGCCCGTTGGTCGAACTGGCCCGGGAGCAGCGGACCGCCGCCGCCCGGGCGGCCCACGTCAGGGTCCGCCGGGCCGCGGTGCTCGCCACCGCGCCGCTCGGGCTCTGCTTCCTACCGGCCTTCGTCCTGATCGGAGTGGTGCCGGTGGTGATCGGCCTCACCAGCCGTTTCGGGTGGGAGATGTGAGTGGGTGTCGGGTCCGGGCCCATCGGGCCGGGACCCGCGAGAGGGACAGGTAAGTGTCCAGACCAGACAGGAGAGATCGATGACTGCAGTTTTCGCGACCAGGCCCGGCATCGGCCGTCCGTTCCAGCACCTGCCGGGAGCGTGGCGGCGGAAGAGCCGCGGGATCGCCGGCCGAGTGCGCAGGGTGGCACGGCACCGGGGGCGTTCGGACGCCGGGATGACCACGGCGGAGTACGCCGTCGGCACGCTCGGTGCGTGCGCCCTCGCGGCCGGGCTGTACAAGGTGGTCACCAGCGCGGCCATCACCGGGGCGCTGACCGAGACGCTGGAACGGGCGCTCCGTGCGACGTAGCGCCCGCCCGCGGCCCGGCCGGTCGAACCGGGCCGCACGGCCCGTGCGGAGGCCGTGGCAGGTGTCGTGGCGGGGGCGGCGCGGGGACGCCGGCTTCGTCACGGCGGAGACGGCGGTGCTGCTGCCCGCGCTCGTCCTGCTCGCGGCGATGCTGATCTGGGGCGTGCTCGCGGCCGCAGCGCAGATCACCTGCGTGGACGCGGCCCGGATCGGCGCCAGGGCGGCCGCCCGGGGCGAGTCGGACGCCGCCGAACTCGCCCGTGCGTCGGCGCCGCCGGGAGCGCGGGTCCGGGTGGCGGTCGCGGCGGACACGGTACGGGTCGACGTGGACGCCCCGTGCGCGGCGCCGGGGAGGCTGGCCGGGCTGCTCGCCGTCCGGGTCGGTGCGATGGCGGTGGCCGCCCGGGAAGACGTGCTGGGCGGCACTGCGGAAGGAGCGGAAGGAACCGCGGGAGGAACCGTGGCGGGAGGTGGAGGCGCATGGCCCGCCTGACGGCCCGGCAGATGGCCCAGGGGGCCGCCCGACCGGCCGACAGCCGTCCGGACGGAAGTCGGTGGGCGGTGGAGTGGCTGGCGCGGCTGGCGAGGGTCCGTGGTGCTCGGGCGGTGGTGCCGGGTGCGTACGGGCACCGGGCGGACACCGGATCGGCGACGGTCTGGTTGCTCGCCCTGGCGATGCTGGGCACGGCGGTCTTCGCGGCGACGGTCGCGGTCGGCACGGTGGTGGCCGCCCGGCACCGGGCCGAGTCGGCCGCGGACCTGGCGGCCCTCGCGGCCGCGGACCGGCTGCTGCTGGACCCGGACGGCGGCTGCGCCCGGGCCGTCGGGATCGCGGCGGCGCAGGGTGCCGCGCTGGTGTCCTGCACGGTGGACCGCTCCGCCGACGCCGTCGAGGTGGTGGCCGAGGTACCGGTCGGTGGGCTTCCGCGGCGGCTGCAGGTCGGTCCGGCACGGGCGAGGTCGCGGGCCGGACCGGTGCGGGCCCCGGTCACCGCGGCCGAGGACGGCCTCGGCGAGGCGCGGGGCGGCCCTGGCGGTTCTGGCGGTTCTGGCGGCCCTGGCGGTCCCGGCACTCCGGGCGGGACCGCGAGCGGCCCGCCCACGGCCCCTGGCCCGCCTGCGGCCCCTGGCTCGCCTACGGCCCCGGGTGGGGCGGTGGCCTCATGAAGCGGCCGGTGCTCCGCCGCCCGGGTTCGCTGCGGGGTCCGCTGCGGGGCCTGTGGCGGGGGCCGCTCCGCCCGCCCCGGCCGCTCCGGCCAGCAGGACGTCCAGCAGCCGGACGGCGGCCGCCTTGTCCAGCGGGTCGTTCCCGTTGCCGCACTTGGGCGACTGGACGCAGGACGGGCAGCCGCGCTCGCACTCGCAGGAGGCGATCGCCGCGCGGGTGGCGGTGAGCCACTCGACGGCGCGCTGGAAGCCGCGTTCGGCGAAGCCGGCCCCGCCCGGGTGGCCGTCGTAGACGAACACCGTGGGCAGCCCGGTGTCGGGGTGCAGCGGGACGGAGACGCCGCCGATGTCCCAGCGGTCGCAGGTGGCGAACAGCGGCAGCAGCCCGATCGAGGCGTGCTCGGCGGCGTGGGCGGCGCCGGGCAGCCGGTCGAGCGGCAGGTTCGCGTCGAGCAGTTGGTCCTCGGTGACGGACCACCAGACGGCGCGGGTGCGCAGGGTGCGGGGCGGGAGGTCGAGCTTGCTCTCGCCCATGATCTCCCCGGTGGAGATCCGCTTCCGGAGGTAGCCGACCACCTGGTTGACCACCTCCACCGAGCCGAAGCTGAGTCGGCCCTCGCCCCAGTGGACGGTGGTGTTGGTGTCGAGGACGGAGATGGAGGTGATGTCACGGGCGGCCGTGGTGTACGGCGGGTCGGCCGGTTCGACCAGGGCGACGGAGTCCTCCAGGTCGAGCTCCCGGACCAGGTAGGTACGGCCCTGGTGGAGGTGGACGGCCCCGGTGTGGACGGTGGTGTGGGCGGCCGCGGCGTCCACGGTGCCGAGCAGCCGGCCGGTGTCGGCCTCGACGATCTGCACCGGGCTGCCGCCGCTGCCCCGCAGGTCGACGGCGTCGGCGGCGCGCTCCCGGCGGGTCCAGTACCAGGAGCCGTCGGTGCGCCGGCGCAGCAGGCCGCGCCGTTCCAGCACCGGTAGCAGCGGTGCGGTGGAGGGCCCGAACAGCTCCAGGTCGGCGTCGGTGAGCGGGAGTTCGGCGGCGGCCGCGCACAGGTGCGGGGCGAGTACGTGCGGGTTGTCGGGGTCGAGCACGGTGGCCTCGACGGGAGTCGCGAACAGCGCCTCCGGGTGGTGCACCAGGTAGGTGTCCAGCGGGTCGTCCCGGGCGATCAGGATGGCCAGCGCGCCCTGGGCCTCCCGGCCCGCCCGGCCGGCCTGCTGCCAGAGCGAGGCCCGGGTGCCGGGGTAACCGGCCATCAGGACGGCGTCGAGGCCGGAGATGTCGACGCCGAGTTCGAGTGCGGAGGTGGAGGCGAGTCCGAGCAGTCGGCCGGAGTGCAGGTCCCGCTCCAGGGCGCGGCGTTCGTCGGCGAGGTAGCCGCCGCGGTAGGCGGCCACCCGGTCGGCGAGCGGTCGGCCGAGCTGGTCCTGGGTCTGCAGGGCGACGAGTTCGGCGGCGCGCCGGGAGCGGACGAACACGACGGTCCGGGTCTGCCGTTCGACCAGATCGGTCAGCAGGTACGCGGCCTCGGCGGTGGCGGTGCGGCGCACCGGGGCGCCGTGCTCTCCGACGTTCTCGGTCAGCGGCGGCTCCCAGAGGCCGAAGACCATCGGGCCGCGCGGCGAGGCGTCCTCGGTGACGGCCACCGCGGGCAGTCCGGTCAGTCGCCGGGCGGTGACGGCCGGGTCGGCGGTGGTGGCGGAGGCGAGCAGGAAGGTGGGTGACGACCCGTAACGGGCGCAGAGGCGGCGCAGCCGCCGCAGCACCTGGGCGACGTGTGAGCCGAACACGCCCCGGTAGCTGTGGCACTCGTCGACGACCACGTAGCGCAGCACCTTGAGGAAGGAGGCCCAGCGGGCGTGCGCGGGCAGGATGCCCCGGTGCAGCATGTCCGGGTTGGTGAGCACGTAGGAGGCGTACTGGCGGACCCACTCGCGCTCCTCGGGCGGCGTGTCGCCGTCGTACAGGGCGGCCCGGACCCGCGGCGGGGCGAGTTCGGCGGCGCGGCGGCGCTGGTCGGCGGCGAGCGCCTTGGTCGGGGCCAGGTAGAGCGCGGTGGCGCCGCGGCCGTTGCGGGCCTCGGTGCCCTCCAGCAGGTCGCTGAGGACCGGCGCCAGGTAGCCCAGCGACTTGCCCGAGGCGGTGCCTGTGGCGATCACCACAGTCTGGCCGCTTTTGGCCAGGTTCATCGCTTCTGCCTGGTGCGCCCAGGGCTGTTCCACCCCGACGTCCGCCGCGGCGGCGACGATCTCCGGTCGGATCGAGTCGGGCCACGGTGAATAACGCGCAGGTCGGGCGGGAAGGTGCTCCGTATGGGTGAGCCGGTCGGCCCGCCCCCGACTGGTGGACAGGGTCGTGAGCAGTGCCTCGGGCAGGCTGTGTCGGGGCGGCATGAGGACCCAGTGTGTCACCGGCGTGACGGAGAATCGTCGTAAGCCATCGTGCGGTCATGGTCGCAGGTGGTTGAATGTGGCCGTGACGGCCGTATGGCCGTGGGTCGCAGCGCTGAGGCTTGCCACGCGTTGGCTTGTTGGCTTGGCGTGCCCGGGCTCGCGACCATGCGGTGGCGGCCGTCCGGCCGAGGATCGCACATGACGTAGCAAGGCAAGGTGCTGGAGGTTCCGTGGACCTGTCCCTGTCGACCCGTGCAGTCGGCGATCGTACGGTCGTCGAGGTTGGCGGCGAGATCGATGTGTACACCGCCCCGAAGCTGCGGGAGCAGCTGGTCGAGCTCGTCAACGACGGCAAGTACCACCTCGTCGTCGACATGGAGGGCGTCGACTTCCTCGACTCGACCGGCCTCGGCGTGCTCGTCGGTGGCTTGAAGCGGGTGCGTGCCCACGAGGGCTCGCTGCGCCTGGTGTGCAACCAGGAGCGCATTCTCAAGATCTTCCGGATCACCGGTCTGACCAAGGTCTTCCCGATCCACACTTCGGTGGACGACGCGGTCGCCGCGACCGACTGACGCGTCCGGGCCGGCCCGAGCGGTCGGCCCGCCCGTTCCAAGCGTCCGGGGCGCGGGGGCCTGCGCTGCCCCCGTTCCCCGGGCGTCTCAGGGCCGGTCCAGCCGGCCCGCGGGGCCGCACCGCCGGCCCCCGTCGGAGTACCCCGAGGGGGAGAGATGGCAACCGTCGAACTTCGATTCAGCGCGCTTCCCGAGCACGTGCGGACGGCCCGGTTGGTCGCCGCGGCCGTCGCCAGACGGGCCGGGGTCGACGAGTCGGTGCTCGACGAGGTACGGCTCGCGGTCGGTGAGGCGTGCTCCCGTGCGGTCGGATTGCACCAGCGCGGTGGGATCGGCGGCACGGTGCGGGTCGCGTTGACCGACCAGGAGAAGCGTTTCCTCATCGAGGTCGAGGACGAGGCCGGCCCCGCCACCGTCCCGTCCGCCGGTGCCGCCGAGGGCGGCGACCCGGACGAGGACACCCTGGGCCTCGCCGTGATCACCGGTCTGGTCGAGGACCTGGAGGTCACCAACGGCGCTGACGGCGGCGTGATCCGGATGAGCTGGCCGGTTTCGGTCCCCTCCGTCGCGGTCTGACGTCACCCGGCTGCTTCCTGCGGGCGCCCACACTCCGGGCACCCGTTGACAAGGTGTGCGGCCCGGCGGTTCGCTGCTTCCGGCACGACCGGGTCCGGTCATCGACCGGACCTCGTCGCGGAAGAGGAAGCACATGCGGATCCGCATCCTGTGGCCGGCCGGGCAGGCCACCGCCACGCTGGCGGCCACCCCCACCACCCAAGCGCTCTGGGCCGAGCTGCCGATCGGTTCCACGGCCGGCACCTGGGGCGAGGAGGTCTACTTCGGCACGCCCGTGAGCGTGCCGCGCGAGGACGGTGCCCGGCAGGTGGTCGAGCCGGGCACGGTCGCGTACTGGACCGACGGCGACAGCCTCGCGCTGCCGTACGGACCGACCCCGATCTCGCAGGACGGCGAGTGCCGGCTGGCTAGCCCCTGCAACGTCCTGGGCCTGCTGGACGGTGACGCCCGGGTGCTGCGCACCGTGCGGCCGGGCGACCCGATCCGGGTCGAGCGGGCCTGACCGGCCGGGGAGGGGCTGGGGTGCGGCCGGGGTGAGCGGGCCTGAGTGCCGGGGAGGGGCCGGGCCGGGGTCCGGTCGCCGTGCGTGGGGCGGGAGTTCGGGGCCGGGAGGAACGGGAGCCGGGCAGCCGGGAACCGGACGGTCGGTGACGGCCGTGTAGGTTCGACGACCGAAGACGACCGAAACCGAAAGGCTCCTCCCGGTGAACAAGCGACTGCTGGCCGTACCCGCCCTCGGCGTGCTGCTCGCGTTCGGCGCCGTCGGCTGCGGCGACGACAACAGCAAGCAGCTGGACTCCTGGGCGTCGAACGTCTGCGGCGCGGCCAAGGACCCGATCGCCCAGGCGCAGGTCGCGCTCTCCGACACCGCCCAGGTGAAGACCGGCGAGTCCCCGACCGACCTGCGGAAGCGGCTGTCGGCGGACATCGGGCGACTGGGCAAGACCAACCAGGACATCGCGGCCGCGATCGACGCGGCCGGTGCGCCCAAGGTGGACAACGGTGCCGCCCTGCAGAAGGACACCGTCGACGAGTTGAAGAAGGCGGCAGACGGCTACCTGGACGTCCAGAAGAAGCTGGACGCCCTGGCCACCGACGACCAGGCGAAGTTCGCGGACGGGCTGAACAGCGTCGGCGACCAGCTGCGCCGGCTGTCCTCGCTGTCCACCCAGGCACAGAGCAAGCTGGCGAGCGGCGAGCTCGGCAAGGCGATGGCCAAGCAGGAGGGGTGCAAGCCCTCCCAGGCCACCCCGGGCGCCGGGACGAGCGGCAGTGCCGGTGGTTCCACGGCCACCCCCGGCGCGGGCGGCAGCCCGAGCGCCGGTGCCACCCCCTCGGCGGGTGCCCCCAGCGGTACGCCCGTGCCGGGCGGGACGGACAGCGCGAGCCCGTCGGCCACCCCCTCGGCGGGCGCCACCACCCCGGCGGCCCCGGCTTCGTCCTCGGCCCCGGCCACGCCGGCCCCCAGCGCGAGCTGAGCCGAGGTCCCGCCCGAGGCCCGGGCCGCAGCCCTGCCCGACGTCCTGCCCTACACCCCGCCCGACGTCCTGCCCTACACCCCGCCCGACGTCCCGCCTGAGGTCCCGCCTGGGGCCCCGCCCGACGTCCTGGTGCGCCCGGTGGGGCGCTCCGGCCGTCGGCGGGGGCGTGGCGTCGGGTCCGCGCTCCCGGCGGGGTCGGCGGGCCGGTGGGGCCGGGGCGGGGTGGGGCGGGGGACAATGGCGGGGTGATCAGTAGCCCCGTTCTCGACCCGACCCGCCTGGCCAAGCTGCGCGAGGCGCTGCTGGCCGCCTCGTTCACCGCCGATGGGTGCCTGGACCTCCTGGGGCCCACCGGCTACGCGGCGTTGGCCCGCAGTGAGGCAGTCCCGGCGCTGCGCGCGACGCGGGGCGGCAGCCCGCTGGAGACGCTGGTGCGGCTCTTCCTGCTGCAGCAGCCGGTGCCGTACCGGGCGGCTGCCGCCGCGCTGCCGGTGGAGGACTGCCTGGCGGACGGCTGGCTGCGCCCGGACGGGGACCTGGTGCGCGCCACCGTGGACGTCCGGCCGTACGCCAACGAGGTGGCCGGGATGCCCAGTTCGGATGCCTGGGTGGTGTCCGACCTGGGGTGCGCGGTCGGTGGCGCGGGCGGGATCGGCTCCGGCGAGACCGCGCACGGGGTGGCCCGCAAGGACCTGGTGCTGGGGGTCGGCGGGGCGTCCACCACGCTGGCCAACATCACCGTGCGCCGCCCCGTCCGGGCAGCGCTGGACCTCGGCTCGGGCTCCGGTGTGCAGGCGCTGCACGCGGCCCGGCACGCCGGGACCGTCACCGCCACCGACCTCAACCCGCGTGCGCTGCGGTTCACCGAACTGACCCTGGCGCTGTCCGGGTTCGACAACACCGAAGTGCTCACCGGCAGCCTCTTCGAGCCGGTCGGGGAGCGGAAGTTCGACCTGATCGTCTCCAACCCGCCGTTCGTCATCTCGCCCGGCGGCCGGTTCACCTACCGTGACGGCGGCATGGCCGGGGACGACCTCTGCCGCAGCCTGGTGCGGTCGGCCGCCGAGCACCTGGAGCCGGGCGGCTACTGCCAGTTGCTCGCCAACTGGCAGCACGTCAGGGGCGAGGACTGGCAGGAGCGGTTGGCCGGCTGGGTGGCGGGCACCGGACTGGACGCCTGGGTGGTCCAGCGTGAGGTCCAGGACGTGGCCCAGTACGCCGAGTTGTGGCTGCGCGACGGCGGTGACCACCGCGGTCCGGGCGGCGACTACCAGGCCCGGTACGGCGAGTGGCTGGACGCCTTCGAGGCGGGCCGGGTCGAGGGCATCGGGATGGGCTGGATCACCCTGCGGGCAGGCGGCGCCGAGCGTCCGACACTGCGGGTGGAGGAGTGGCCGCACCCGGTGGAGCAGCCGCTCGGTCCGCACATCGACGAGTGGTTCGACCGGCAGGACTTCCTGCGCTCGCACGACGACGCGGGCCTGCTCGCGGCCCGCTACGTGCTGGCCGACGAGGTGGTCCAGGAGCAGGTCGGCGCGCCGGGGGCGGAGGACCCGGAGCACGTGGTGCTGCGGCACAACCGGGGCATGCGGCGGGCCACCAAGGTGGACACGGTCGGCGCCGGGTTCGTCGGGGTGTGCGACGGGACGCTGTCGGCGGGCGAGATCGTGGACGCCATCGCGCACCTGCTGGGCGAGGACCGGGTGGTGCTGCGGGACCGGGTGCCGGAGTCGCTGCGGCTGCTGACCGAGCAGGGGTTCATCGACCCGGTGCGGTGAGATCCCTCCGGTTCACTCGCCCGTACCCCCTGGTTCGTCCGGTGGTCCCCGTCCGGCCGCCCGCCGTTGGTCGGGTGCTGTGAGGCTCTGTCCACAGGCTGTGGACAGAGTCGGGGAGCCGGGGGCCAGGGGTGGACACGACGACGGCGACCGTCGGCGGGCTGGTGCTCGCCCTCTTCGGTGGCGCGCTGCTGCTCTGGTGCGCCGCCGAAGTGCGCCTTCGCCACCGGGTGCGCCGCTCGGGGGTTCCGGTGGTGGCGACGGTCGTCGCCGAGAAGGACGTGCACGGCCAGTTGGACAGCGCACCGCTGCTCTCCTTCTCCGTGTTGCCGGCGATCGGCGGCACCGGCACCGGGACCGGGTCCGGTTCCGGTTCCGGCCGGATCGCGGA
This sequence comes from Kitasatospora sp. NPDC040550, assembly GCF_055594965.1. Classification (NCBI taxonomy): domain Bacteria; kingdom Bacillati; phylum Actinomycetota; class Actinomycetes; order Kitasatosporales; family Streptomycetaceae; genus Kitasatospora; species Kitasatospora sp. NPDC040550. The sequence goes on from NZ_JBVIWC010000012.1 coordinate 117,794, forward strand.
ACTCGTGCTCACCCGGCCGCGCGGGCACACCCCACTGCGCCGTCCGGAGCGGTTCGCGCCCGGAGCCCCGGTGCGGATCTGCTACGACCCGGACCGCCCCCGCCGGGCGGTGCTGGCGGCCGGGGAGATCGGCCGGGCGGCGGTCGTCGACCTGCTCTGGTGCGCCCTGGGCGTGGCGTGCCTGGGGGCGGGGGCCGGGTTGCTGGCGGCGGTCGGCCGCTGAGGGGGCGAGCAACCCGTCGGTCCGCCGGCCGGGCAGGTCGGTCCGCCGACCCGGGGCCGGAGCGATCTGGAGAGCGCCGTACCGCATGCGCGCCGATTTTCCGTTGACAGATCTTGAAATCCGTCATTCCATCCTCCGGAACCTGCCGAAGCCCCCCTCCACGGGGCGCGAACCTCCGTCATCGGGTTACCGTTCGAGTGGCGTCGGTGAGCGCGGCAAGCGAAACAGCGGGATCCGTCCGTTTGACAAGGGTGGCCGGGGTACGGTCACACTCCGCTGGTGGGGTGTCGTGCAGTGGCGACCCCGGGACGGTGGAGGGGTCGGGCGGAGCGCAGCCCGTGCTGCCAGCGCCGACCAGCCACATAAGGACCGGGAGAGAAGAGCGAAGGTGTCCCCGAGCAGCGAGACCGCGCACGGACAGCGACTCGTCATTGTCGAGTCGCCGGCCAAGGCGAAGACGATCAAGGGCTACCTTGGCCCCGGCTACATCGTCGAGGCGAGCGTCGGGCACATCCGCGACCTGCCCAGCACCGCGGCCGAGGTGCCGGACAAGTACACCGGCGAGGTGCGCCGCCTCGGGGTGGACGTCGATCACGACTTCGCCCCCATCTACGTGGTCAACGCGGACAAGAAGTCCCAGGTCAGCAAGTTGAAGTCGCTCCTGGCGGAGTCCGACGAACTCTTCCTGGCCACCGATGAGGACCGCGAGGGCGAGGCCATCGCGTGGCACCTCCAGCAGGTTCTCAAGCCCAAGGTGCCGGTGCACCGGATGGTGTTCCACGAGATCACCAAGACGGCGATCCAGGAGGCCGTGGCCAACCCGCGCGAGCTGAACCAGCGCCTGGTCGACGCCCAGGAGACCCGCCGCATCCTCGACCGCCTCTACGGCTTCGAGGTCTCGCCGGTGCTGTGGAAGAAGGTCATGCCGAAGCTGTCGGCGGGCCGGGTGCAGTCCGTGGCGACCCGTCTGGTGGTCGAGCGCGAGCGCGAGCGGATCGCCTTCCGCTCCGCCTCGTACTGGGACCTGGTCGGCACCTTCGGCACCGGCCGCACCCCGGCCGACGCCGCCAACCCGGAGACCTTCGGCGCCCGGCTGGCCTCGGTCGACGGCAAGCGGATCGCCAGCGGCCGCGACTTCGGCTCGGACGGCCGGCTCAAGGCCGGCAGCACCAACACCCTGCACCTGGACGAGCAGGCCGCGCGTCAGCTGGCCGCCGCCCTGGAGCAGACCGCGTTCAGCGTCCGCAGCGTCGAGTCCAAGCCGTACCGCCGCTCGCCGTACGCGCCGTTCCGCACCACCACGCTCCAGCAGGAGGCCAGCCGCAAGCTGGGTTTCGGCGCCAAGCGGACCATGCAGGTGGCCCAGAAGCTGTACGAGAACGGCTTCATCACGTACATGCGCACCGACTCGACCACGCTCTCGGAGACGGCCGTCACCGCCGCCCGTGCGCAGGTCACCCAGCTGTACGGCGCCGACTACCTGCCGGACGCCCCGCGCACCTACGCCAGCAAGGTCAAGAACGCCCAGGAGGCGCACGAGGCCGTCCGCCCCTCCGGCGACCGCTTCCGCACCCCCGCCGAGACCGGTCTGAGCGGCGACGACTTCAAGCTGTACGAGCTGATCTGGATGCGCACCGTCGCTTCCCAGATGAAGGACGCGGTCGGCCAGTCCGTCACCGTCCGGGTCGGCGGCGCCTCCGCCGACGGCCGGGACGTCGAGTTCTCGGCCTCCGGCAAGATCATCACCTTCCACGGCTTCCTCAAGGCCTACGTCGAGGGCGCCGACGACCCGAACGCCGAGCTCGACGACCGCGAGCGCCGGCTGCCCCAGGTCGCCCAGGGCGACCCGCTGGCCGCCGAGCGGATCACCCCGGAGGGCCACGCCACCAAGCCGCCGGCCCGCTACACCGAGGCCTCGCTGGTCAAGGAGCTGGAGGACCGGGAGATCGGCCGCCCCTCCACCTACGCGTCGATCATCGACACGATCATCCAGCGCCGGTACGTGTTCAAGAAGGGCACGGCGCTCGTCCCGTCCTTCCTCTCCTTCGCCGTGGTCAACCTGCTGGAGAAGCACTTCGGCCGACTGGTCGACTACGACTTCACCGCGAGGATGGAGGACGACCTCGACCGGATCGCCGCCGGTGAGGCGCAGTCCGTGCCGTGGCTCAAGCGCTTCTACTTCGGTGAGGGCGACGGCGTGGCCGGCGCTGCCGCCGAGGCCGGCAACGGCGACGGCGACCACCTGGGCGGCCTCAAGGAACTGGTCACCGACCTCGGCGCGATCGACGCCCGGGAGATCAGCTCGTTCCGGATCAGCGACGACATCACCCTGCGGGTCGGCCGCTACGGCCCCTACGTCGAGCGCGCCTCCACCGTCGAGGGCGAACCCGGCCAGCGCGCCGACATCCCGGACGAGCTGCCGCCGGACGAGCTGACCGTCGAACTGGCCGAGGAGCTGCTGGCCAAGCCCAGCGGCGACTTCGAGCTCGGCCCGGACCCGGTCAGCGGCAACATGCTGGTCGCCAAGGACGGCCGCTACGGCCCGTACGTGACCGAGATCCTGCCCGAGGGCACGCCCAAGACCGGCAAGAACGCCGTCAAGCCGCGCACCGCCTCGCTGTTCAAGACGATGTCGCTCGACACCGTCACCCTGGAGGACGCGCTGCGGCTGCTCTCGCTGCCGCGCGTGGTCGGCACCGATGCCGAGGGCGCCGAGATCACCGCGCAGAACGGCCGCTACGGCCCGTACCTCAAGCGCGGCACCGACTCGCGCTCGCTCACCAGCGAGGACCAGCTCCTCACGATCACCCTCGACGAGGCGCTGGCGATCTACGCCCAGCCCAAGCAGCGCGGCCGCGCCGCGGCCGCCCCGCCGCTCAAGGAGCTGGGCACCGACCCGGTCTCCGAGCGCCCGGTGGTGGTCAAGGACGGCCGCTTCGGCCCGTACGTGACCGACGGCGAGACCAACGCCACGCTGCGCAAGGACGACGACGTCGAGACCATCACGCCGGAGCGCGGCTACGAGCTGCTCGCCGAGAAGCGGGCGCGCGGGCCGGTGAAGAAGGTGGCGAAGAAGGCCCCGGCGAAGAAGGCCGCGGCCAAGAAGACGACCACCGCCAAGGCGACGGCGACCAAGACCGCCGCCAAGAAGACGGCGGCGAAGAAGACCACCACCACCAAGACGGCGGCGGCGAAGAAGACGGCCGCGAAGAAGACTGCGGCCGCCAAGGCCACCGCCACCGACGAGGGCTGATCCGCCGGGCGGCAGTCCGGCGGCAGTCCGGCAGAAGCCGGACGGCGGCCTCACGGAAGCCCGACGGCGGCACCGGGCCCGCGTCCCCCACCCGGGGGGCGCGGGCCCGAGCTCTGTGCAGGGATCGTCACAGGCCGGTGATGAGGGCGAACCGGAACCCCGTTCATCTCAATCGGGCAAAGCCCAGCCCGCTACGCTGACCGTATGACGAGCGAGGAGCAGCCCACCCCCAGTGCCGCCCCGGCCGCCGGAGCCACCGGGCCCGACCTGCCCGAGGTCACGCCCGCCGGAACCCCGGTGGACCGGGCCCGGGCGCTGCTGCGGACCAGGCCCTACCGGCGCCTGTGGACCACCCAGCTGATCGGCGGTACCGCCGACCGGCTCGGGCTGCTGGTGCTGCTCGCGCTCACCGTGATCGCCGTCGCCCAGGGCGGGCAGCTCGGCGACCTGCCGCGCAGCCTCGCCTTCGCCGTGGCGGCGGTCCTCGCCGCCCGGGTGGTGGCCACCGGGCTGGTCGGCGCGGCGCTGCTGGAGCCGGTGCACCAGCTGGTCGCCGGCAAGCTCGACCGGCGCTGGACGCTGGTCGGCTCCGACGCGCTGAGCGCCCTGCTGATCGGGCTCGCGCCCTGGTGGACGGTCTGGCTGGGCTCCGGCCCCAAGCCCTCCGGCGGGGCCACCTACGTGCTGCTCGCCACCGTGTTCCTCACCGGTGCGGCCGAACGGGTCCGGGGGATCGCCAGGGCCGTCGCCGTCCCCGGCCTGCTGCCGCCGGCCAACCCGTACGCCCCGGCTGCCGAGCAGCGGCCGGCCGCCGCCAACCTGGACACCGTCCGGAGCATCGACCGGTTCACCGGCTGGGTCACCGTGCCGCTCGGCGCCGTCGGCCTGGTCGCGTTCACCCTGGTCAACAACGTCGGCGCGGCGCTCGGCTCGGACTGGCTGCGCGCCCACCAGCTGACCTTCGCGGCGCTCGGCGCGGCCGGCCTGTTCGCCGCCGCGGCCGTCCGCGGCTACCTCCAGCAGCTGCCCGGCGGCCCCGTGGCCGTCGCCCCGCACTCGCCGCTGACCGGCCTGCGGGCCCCCACCGACGCGGCCCCCGGCCCCGCCCTGAGCAAGGGCCGCACCGGCAGCGCCCCGTACTTCACCTTCGCCGTCGCGGCCGGCTACGCCTCGATGGCGGGCGTCGCCGCCCTGGCACTGCTTACCGCCGCCGAGCACCGGGCCGGGCCGATCGGCTACGGCCTGATCGTGCTCGCCGCGGCCGGTGCCCCCGCGCTGGGCGCCCGGCTCACCCGGGCCACCCTGCCCTCGCTCTCCCGCCGCCGACTGCTCGCGCTGGCGCTGCTCGCCGAGGGCGTCGCGCTGATCCTGGCCGGTTTGGTGCTGGACTTCGTGCTGGTCCTGCTGCTCACCGTGCTGGCCGGACTGGCCGCCGGGATCGTCGTCTCCGCCGGGCGGGGCCTGCTCGCCCAGGAGGTCGAGGAGGCCAGGCTGCCCAAGGTCACCGAGCACCTGTACGCGGTGCTGCGGGCCGTGGTCGCCGCCGCGCTGGTCGTCGTCCCGCTGATCGCCGCCGGTTACGGGGACGTCGAGTACGGCACCGTCGAGCCCGGCTCGTTCACCTTCATCCACGGCGGCGGCGCCCTCGCCGTCGCCACCGCCGGGCTGCTCACCCTCGTCCTCGCCGCCGTCGTGCTGCTGCGCACCGACGACCGGCGCGGCACCGTGCCGTTCGGCCGGGACCTGGTCGACGCCGTACGCGGCGGCAGCGGCCCGGTGCCGTACCGGGGCACCGGCACCGGCTTCTTCATCGCCCTGGAGGGCGGCGACGGCGCGGGCAAGTCCACCCAGGCCCAGGCGCTCGCCGAGTGGATCCGCGGCAAGGGGCACGAGGTCGTGCTCACCCGTGAGCCCGGCGGCAGCCCGGTCGGCCAGCGGCTGCGCGGCCTCGTCCTGGACGTCGGCAACACCGGCCTGTCGCACCGCGCCGAGGCGCTGATCTACGCGGCCGACCGCGCCGAGCACGTCGAGAACGTCATCCGGCCGGCCCTCGCCCGCGGCGCCGTGGTGATCACCGACCGGTACATGGACTCCTCCATCGCCTACCAGGGCGCCGGGCGCGACCTGGCCGCCACCGAGGTCGCCCGGATCTCCCGCTGGGCGACCGGCGGGCTGCTGCCCGACCTCACCGTGGTGCTGGACGTCGACCCCACCCGGGCCCGGGAGCGCTTCACCGAGGCGCTCGACCGGTTGGAGTCCGAGCCCACCGAGTTCCACCAGCGGGTCCGGGCCGGCTTCCTCGCCCTCGCGGCCGCCGACCCGGCGCGCTACCTCGTGGTGGACGGCAGCCAGGCCCCCGGCTTCGTCACCACCGCCATCCGCCACCGGCTCGACCGCGAGCTGCCGCTCTCCGAGCAGGAGAAGGCCGCCCGCGCCGAGCAGGAGCGGCTGGCCAAGGAGGAGGCCGAGCGGCGCGCCGCCGAGGAGGCCCGCAAGAAGGCCGAGGAGGAGGCCGCCGAGCGCAAGCGCCAGGAGGTGCTGGCGCAGCTGCGGGCCGAGCAGGCCGAGCAGGAGCGGCTCGCCAAGGAGGAGGCCGAGCGGGTCGCCGCCGAGGCGCGGCGCAAGGCCGAGGAGGAAGCCCGTCGTCGGGCCGAGGAGGAGGCTCGTCGCCGGGCGGAGGAAGAGGCTCGCCGTCGGGCCGAGGAGGAGGCCCGGCTGGCGGCGGAGGCCGCCGAACGGAAGCGGATCGCCGACGAGGCGGCCGCCCAGGCCGAGCTCCAGCGGCAGCGGGAGCTGGCGCGCGAGGAGCAGCGGCGCCGGGCGGAGGAGGCGCTGCAGCGGGCCGAGGAGGCCCGGCTGGCGCAGGCCGCCGCGCTCGCGGCGGCGGCTGCGGCGGCGGAGACGGCTTCGGACCGGGCCGGTGCGGCCGGTGCTGCGGGTGCTGCGGGTGCCGGTGAGGCCGGTGCGCCGGTTGCCGGGGATGCGGCGACGGCGGAGCTTCGGGCGGTTCGGGACACGCCTCGGGACAACCCCCGGGACACGCCTCGGAGCGCGCCCCGGGACGCGGCGGACGGCCTCGGCGACGAGGCGACGCGGGAGCTGACGCTGCGCGACCGGCAGGCGGCCGTCCGGGCGGCGGAGGCGGCTGAGGCCGCGAAGGCTGCGAACAGTGCGAACGCTGCGAACGCGGCTGAGGCGACCGCCCGGCTGCCGAAGGTGCCGGCCGTGGACGAGACCGCGGTGCTGCCGAAGGTGCCGACGGTGGACGAGACGGCCGTGCTGCCGCGGGTCCCCGCCGTGGACGAGACCGCGGTGCTGCCGCGGGTCGGTCCGGGGCGTCCCGGCGAGCCGGTGGACAGCACCCGGGAGCTGCCGGTGGTGCCGCAGTCCGGGGAGCCGCAGTCCGGAGGGCCGCAGGTCGGCGAGTCGCAGTCCACCGCCGAGCGGCCGAGGCCGGACTGGGCCGAGGAGACGCCGATGGACGACCTGCCGAGCCTCACCGACACGCTGCTCGGCTCGCGGGACGAGTGGGCGCGCTGGGACCACGGCGGAGACCGGGACGACTCCGGCCGCAGTGGCGGGGACGGCCGCGGCGAGGACGGCGGCAAGGGCAAGGGCCGGCGCTGGGGCCGGCGCAGCTGAGCGCGGGCCGGGACACCTGACGGCCGGTCGACGGACGGGCGGTGTCGTACCGGGGGAGCCCCCCAGAGCGGCACCGCCCGTCGTCGTACCGGGGGTACGCGGCTGTCGGCTGTGGTCCGGGTGTGGGCCGTCCGTGGTCGGGCTGGCTCCGCCCGTGGTCGGGCCGGGTCCGCCTGCGGTCCGGCTGGTTCGGTGACGGTTCGGTGGCGGTTCGGCCGTCGTGAGCGGCCCGGTGCCCCTCGGACGGAGCAGTGGCTGTCGGAGCGGAGACGTATGCTCGACGGCGGGGAATCGGCGCCTGGCGCGCTGCCGTACGGAGCTTGGGAGCAGCTGTGGCCGTCTGGGACGACCTGGTGGGCCAGGATCGGGTGGTCGACCAGCTGACCGCCGCGGCCCGGGCGGCCTGGGCGACGGTCGAGGCCGGTCGCGGCGCCGCCGCCGACCAGGGCGGGAACGCCTCCCTGATGACGCACGCCTGGCTGTTCACCGGCCCGCCCGGCGCCGGGCAGGTCACCGCCGCCCGCGCCTTCGCCGCCGCCCTCCAGTGCACCAGCCCCGACCTCGCGCTGGGCGGCACGCCCGGCTGCGGGTTCTGCGACGGCTGCCACACCGTGCTGGCCGGCAGCCACGCCGACGTCAAGTACGTGCGGACGGACGGCCTGTCCATCGGCGTCGGCGACATGCGCGACCTGGTCCTGCGCGCCTCCAGCTACCCGACCGGCGGCCGCTGGTCGGTCATCCTGGTGGACGCCGCCCACCGGCTCACCGAGGCCGCCGCCAACGCGCTGCTCAAGGGCGTGGAGGAGCCGTCCCCGCGCACCGTCTGGCTGCTCTGCGCCCCCTCCGTCCAGGACGTGCTGCCGACCATCCGCTCGCGCTGCCGCCTGCTGGTGCTGCGCACACCCGCCGCCGAGGCGGTCGCCGACATGCTGGTCGGCCGCGACGGCGTGGACCCGGAGACCGCCCGGCTCGCCGCGCTCGCCGGCCAGGGCGACATCGAGCGCACCCGCCGCCTCGCCGTGGACGAGCAGGCCCGCACCCGTCGGGCCGAGGTGCTGCGGATCCCGTTGGAGGTCGCCGACATCGGCGGCTGCCTGACCGCCGCCCAGCGCCTGGTCGACACCGCCAAGGCCGATGCCGAGGCCCTCGCCGAGACCCAGGACGCCAAGGAGACCGACGACCTCAAGGCCGCCTACGGCGCCGCCGAGGGCAGCAAGGCGCCGCGCGGCATGGCCGGGGCCGTCAAGGAGCTGGAGAAGCGGCAGAAGAGCCGGGCCACCCGCACCCGCCGGGAGACGCTCGGGGTCGCGCTGCTCGACCTGCTCGGGTTCTACCGGGACGTGCTGGCGATCCAGCTCGGCTCCACCGGTGCGCTCGCCAACGAGGACCAGCGGCAGGCGCTGAACCGGGTCGCCCAGGACGGGACGGCCGAGAACACCCTGCGCCGGATCGAGGCGGTGCTCGCCTGCCGGGTGGCGCTGGACCGCAACGTGGACCCGCTGCTCGCGGTCGAGGCGATGACGGTGGCGCTGCGGGCGGGCTGAGGGGAGTCCCGGCCGGGGGTGGTTGTCGGGTTGTCGGGTTGCCCGGCTGTGCGGCTGTGCGGCTGTGCGGCTGTCGGGTTGTCGGGTTGTGCGGCTGTGCGGCCGGTGGTGGGGCAGGGCCCGTACGCCGCCCGGAGGCGCCTGGGGTCGGTCCGGCGTCCCACCTTCGAGTGAACGGGCGATACTCGCCGGGCACACCCGCGTGTGACGGCGTGCCCGTTGTGCACGCTGGGGGCCGACTGTGCCCCGGCCGTACCCCGGTCCTCCCCGTCGGGAGGGCCCGCCGCCGGAGCGGTCGCCCCCCGCACGGCACCGGGTCCGGTCCGGCGCCGGCCCTCGTCCCGAGGTGGTGCGTTCCGTGGTTCGTCCGCTCCTCGTCATTCCCCTGCTGGCTGCCGCCCTCGGCGGACTCTGGTTGGCGCGCGGTGCGCTCCAGCGCTGGCGTGACCTGCAGTCCGCCGCGACCTACGAGCTGGCGGGCGACCGCTGGCCGATGCTGGTCCGGGCGGGCGGGGCGATGGTCTGCGGGGTGTGCGTCACCGCGTTGACGCTGCTGACCGCGCTCGGGGCGTTCGGCGGTCTGGGCCGCGGCACCTCCCCGACTGACCGGACCGAATCGGCCGTCGGCGCGGCCGCCGCCGGGGCCTGGGCGGGCTCCGCACCGGGGGCGGCGGGCCGGCAGCAGGCGGTGCCGCCCGCCGCCACCGAGTCGGCCGCGGGGGCGGGTGCGGCGGCGGGTGCTGGTGCGGCGGCGTCAGGTGTGGGTGCTGGTGCGTCGGGTGCCACGGGGCCGGCGGCCGCCCCCGCCGTGGTCAGCCGCTTCGACAGCGTCGGGCACCCGGGTGGCGGCGAGCTGCTGCAGTCCGCGGTGCTCGGCCCCGACGGGAAGCCGCGCAACGTCCGGGTCTGGCTGCCCGCGCAGTACGCCAAGGAGCCCAACGCGCGCTTCCCGGTCGTCGTGATGCACGCCGCCACCCCGCGCAAGACCGCCGACGCCGAGGTCCCGGACGTCTTCGAGGGCGTCGGCGCCGCCCTGCAGGCCGGCCGCGCCCGCCCGTTCATCCTGGTCGCCCCCGAGGCGCCGAACGGCACCGCGCACCCCTGCGAACTGGTCGCCGCCGCCCCGGCCGCCGTCGCCGACGACGCGGCCCTGCGCACCACCATCGCCGCCTCCTTCCGCACCCTCCCGCCCGGCCCGGCCTCCTGGGGCACCCTCGGGGTCGACGGCGGCGCGCCGTGCGCCGCCGCGGCCGGGCTCTCCCGCCCGGACCTGTACGGCGCGGCCGCCGCCGTCTCCGGCCGCTACGACACCGCCGCGCTCACCCAGACCGGCGCCGAGGCCCCGGCGGGCAGCGCGGCCAAGCTGCTGCTCGCCGCCGCCAAGGGCGACGCCGCCGGGCTCGACGCGGCCCGCAAGCTGCAGGCCTCGCTCAAGGCCGCTCCGGGCCCGGCGGCCAAGGCCGAGGTGCGGATCTCGGACAACGTGCAGGACTACTCGGCAGACCGGCAGCGGCTGCGCCTGGTCCGTCAGGCGGCGCAGTTCCTGGCCGAGACGCTGACCAAGGCGTCCTGAGCGACGCCGGTCGAGGCGTCGTGGACGCCGACCGAGCCGGCGTTACGCTGCCCGGTGCCCGGGGTGGGTGCCGGGCAGCGGTGTTTCGTCGTTCCCGTGCGTTTCCCGGAGCGGTCCGGAGCGGTCCGGAGCCGTCCCGGAGTGGGCTCGGAGTCGTCCAGGAGTGGGCCCGGAGCAGGCTCGTAGTGGTCCCGGAGTGGTGGGTGGAGAGGAAGCGGATGAGGGGCTTCGCGCGGTTGCGGGCGGTCGCGGTGGTGCTCGCGGTCGGGCTGCTGACGGCTTCGGCGGGCGGATGCGGCCGGGGTTCCTCGGGGCCGGTCGGTGGGAGCGGCGCGTCCGGCGCGTCCGGTGCGTCCGGACAGGCCTCCTCCGACTCGACGGGGCCGGGTGCGCGGGCCGATGGTGCTGGTGGCGGCGGTGATGGTGCCGGCGTCGCGGCCACCCCGTTGGAGCCGCTGCCCGCAGCCGTCCCCGCCGCGCTCGCGCCGTACTACGCACAGCACCCGGCCTGGCAGTCCTGCGACGGCGGCTTCGAGTGCGCCACCTTCCGGGTCCCGATGGACTACGACCACCCCGGTGACGGTGAGCTCACCCTCTCGGCCGCCCGTGCCGCCGCCCTGCCCGGCGACCCCGGCGACCCCGGCGGCGCCGGCAACCCCGGCGACCCCTCCCGGGCGGGCTCGCTGCTGCTCAACCCGGGCGGCCCCGGCGGCTCGGCGGTCGAGTACCTGGAGGCCGTCGCCGGGACGTACGACCGCACGGTGCGCGCCCGGTACGACCTGGTCGGCCTCGACCCGCGCGGGGTCGGCCGCAGCAACCCGGTCAGCTGCCTGAACGGCGAGCGGATGGACGCCTTCACCGCCGCCGACCTGGCTCCCGGCGACCAGGGGGCGGTCGACGCGCTGGTCGCCGTCGACAAGGAGTTCGCCGAGGGCTGCCGCCGGCAGGCCGGGGCCGCGCTCGGCCACCTCAGCACCGTCGAGTCCGCCCGCGACATGGACGTGCTGCGCGCCCTGCTCGGCGACGAGCGGCTGAACTTCGTCGGAAAGTCGTACGGCACCTTCCTCGGCGCCACCTACGCGGGCCTGTTCCCGAGCCGGGTCGGGCGGGTGGTGCTGGACGGCGCCATGGACCCGGCGCTCGACTCCGTCACCGGCAACCGCACCCAGGCCGGCGGGTTCGAGACCGCCTGGGCCGCCTTCGCCGAGGACTGCGCCAAACGCGAGGACTGCCCGCTCGGCCGCACCGAACAGCAGGTCGCCGAGCAGCTCACCGCCCTGCTCGCGACCGTCCACGCCCACCCGCTGCCCAGCACCGACAACGGGCGCCGGCTCACCGAGGCCCAGGCCACCACCGGCGTCGTCCAGGCCATGTACGCCGAGTTCCTGTGGCCCAAGCTGCGCACCGCGCTCACCGACGCCAAGGCCGGCGACGGCACCGGGCTGCTCAAGCTCTCCGACGCCTACTACGGGCGCGAGGCGGACGGCTCCTACCCCAACCTGATGTTCGCCAACACGGCCGTCAACTGCCTCGACCTGCCCGCGCCGTTCCGCTCGCCCGAGGACGTCCAGCGGGCGGTGCCGGACTTCGAACGCGCCTCGCCGCACTTCGGCCGCGACATGGCCTGGATGGCCCTGACCTGCGCCTACTGGCCCGTCCGGGCCACCGGCGCGGCCCACACCATCCGGGCCGCCGGCGCCGCCCCGATCGTCGTCATCGGCACCACCCGCGACCCGGCCACCCCCTACGAGTGGGCCCGCTCACTGGCCGGACAGCTGGAATCCGGCCGCCTGCTCACCTACGACGGCGACGGCCACACCGCGTACGGGCGGCGCAGCAGCTGCGTCGACGGCGCGGTCAACCGCTTCCTGCTCACCGGGGAGGCGCCGGAACAGGGCAAGCGCTGCGACCGGTAGCCCCGGCGGGCCTGCGCTCAGGCGGAGGAGACCGCCAGCTTCGCGGCGAAGCCCGCGAACAGGACGGCGACACCGCTGGTCAGGGTCGCGGACAGGCGCCGGCGGCGACGGAAGGCCGTGGCCAGCGTGGTGCCCGCGAAGATCAGCAGCGAGAGGTACAGCATGCTGAAACTCTGCAGGATCCCGCCCAGCAGCGCGAAGGAGAGCACCGGCTGTCCGTAGTGCGGGTCGACGAACTGGGTGAAGAACGACAGCAGGAACAAGATCGCCTTCGGGTTCAGCAGGCTGATCACCAGTGCCCGCCGGAACGGCCGCTCACCCGCCTCCTCCACCGCCTCCGCGCCGCCCGCCGGATCGGCCTCGGCCCGGCGCTCGCGCCACAGCTGGCGGGCCGCCCGCAGCATCCCGAACCCGATCCACAGCAGGTACGCGGCACCGCCGAACTTCACCACCGCGAACACCGCCGGGTTGGCCTTCAACAGCGAGGCCGCCCCCAGCGAGGTCAGGCTGATCAACGTGAGGTCGCCGACGAACACCCCCGCCGCGGCCCGGTACCCGGTCCGGACGCCCTTGCGGGCGGCGACCGACAGCACGTACAGCGAGTTGGGGCCGGGCAGCAGAATGATGACGAGGGCGCCGAGGACGTACGTCGCCAGGTCGTTGACACCGAACACGGTGGCTCCGGGAGTGGGGAGGGGCTGGCAGGGGGCGCTCATCGTAACGTCGCACCGGCGATCGATTGAAGCGAAAACCATCCGCCCCTGCCCCACCCCTGCCGCACCCCCACCCCGGCCCCACCGCCCCGGCTACGGATCACCTGCGAAACCTGTGTAGACTGACCCGCGTTGCCACCACACGTGGCAGCGGTGCCGCCTTAGCTCAGTTGGCCAGAGCAACGCACTCGTAATGCGTAGGTCGCGGGTTCGAATCCCGCAGGCGGCTCAGATGGTGGAAGGCCCGGTCAGTGACTCTGACCGGGCCTTTCGCGTTGGTGGGGGGCTATCGGTCGAGGTGGGCGAGGACGGCGAGGACGCGGCGGTTGTCGGCGGCGGCGACGCGGCGGGTGGAGTCGAGGAACTGGGAGCCGTTGGTGACGCGGTCCTTGAGCATGTAGCCGACGCCGCGGTCGCCGCTGGCGAGGAGTTCGCGGGTGTAGAGGGGTTCGACGTATTGGGAGGCGGGAGGGGGGTTCAGCCGATTCGGGCGAGGCCCTTGGCGGTCTGTCGGGCGCGGCCGCGGGAGACCAGGAGTGGGTCCCAGTCGGGGCCGCGGTCGGGGAGTTTGGCCGGGTCGCCGAGCACGGTGCCCGCGGCCGCCTCGGTGAGCAGCGGGCGGTCGAGGATCTGCCCGGCGGCGACCATGCCGCTGGTGGCGACCGCGCTCAGGCCGCTGCCGAAGCGGGTGCTCTGGCCGACCACGTAGAGGCCCTCGACGTCGGTGCGCACGTCGGGCCGCTGGCTGACGTTGCCCCAGCGGGCCATGCCGTACGGGGTGCCGCCGCTGCTGCGGGTGTAGCGCTCGTGGCTGAGCGGGGTGGCCGTTTCCAGGTGGGTGATGCGGTCCCGGAAGGGGCCGACCACCTTCTCGGCGGCGGTCACCATCAGGTCGGTGAACTGCCGCTTGCGGGCCTGGTAGGCGGCGTCGCGGCGGTAGGGCTCGCCGTCCACCGGGCCGCTGCGGACGCCCCAGAAGTCGTAGCCGGGCGGGCAGAGGGTGAGCAGCTGGAAGTTGGAGTGGCCGGGCGGGCAGACCGCGGCGGCGTCCGGGTCCTTGCGGGAGGCGAAGGAGAACATCAGCTGGGGTATCGAGTCCACCGTGCGGTCGCGTTCCCAGCGTTCGATCATGGCGGCGTGCGCGGCCTCCATGTCGTCGCTGCCGTGCCACCAGAGGTTGGCGTTGGGCAGGCCGGGCAGCTCGGTGTCGAGGGCGATGTACACGGCGACCAGGGCGCCGCGCATGGTGGCGGCGCGGGTGCGGTCGACCAGGTCGGCGGGGAAGGCCAGTTCGCCGCCGCACAGGTCGAGCACGGTGCGGCGGTAGTCGGCGTTGGAGATCACCAGGGGGGCGGAGATCCGGGTGCCGTCGGTGAGTTCGACGCCGGTGGCGCGCCCCTCCTCGATCAGGATGCGGCGCACCTCGCAGCGGGTGCGCAGTTCGCCGCCGTACGACTCCAGGGCCTCGACGAAGGCGGCGACCAGGACCTGCCCGCCGCCCTCCGGGTAGTAGGCGCCGCGCAGGTAGTGGTCGAGCATCGCGGCGTGCTCGGCGAAGGTGATGCCGTCCGGCATGGTGCCGTAGTTGCCGGCCTGGGCGGCGAGCAGGGTGCGGGCCTTGGGGGAGAGGCCGCAGTGGTCCAGGGCCTCGGCGAGGGTCCGGGCCCGGCGGGCCCAGCGCATGGTGTCCGGGTACTGGCGGAACAGGTCGACCATGGGGCGGCCGAGCAGGGCCTCCCGGGTGGCTCCGGCCACCGTCTCGGCGAGGTGGACGAAGCGGTCGACGCCCTCGGCTTCCTCGGGCAGCGCCGCGCGCAGCCGGTCCCGGTAGCCGGTCCAGCCGGCCGGCACGTCCAGGGTGGCGGTGGGGGTGATGATCCGGTCGAAGCCCTGCTCGTTGTCCATCGGGCGGAAGGTCACCCGGTCGCGGACGCCGAGTCCGGACAGGATCGCGGGGAAGATGCCGTCCGGCCCGCAGTCGCCGAGGTAGTGGGTGCCGACGTCGAACTCGTACTTGCGCCGGCGGCGGAAGACGTGGGCGTTGCCGCCGGCCACGTCGTGCTGTTCGAGGACGAGCACACTGCGCCCGTCGGCGGCCAGGTAGGCCGCGCTGACCAGCCCGCCGAGGCCGCTGCCGACCACGATCGCGTCGTAGTGGTCTCTGCCGCCCCCGGCCGTCGGACCCTGCACTTCCCGCATTCCCGCCCCACTCGTCGGACCATCAGAACGTGCCGCCGCCGTGGATGTCGAATGACCGACCCGCTGATGTGCGCCGCCCGGTCGGACAGCAGGAAGGAGACCGGATCAGCGACCTCCTCCGGCTTGCCGACCCGCCCGAGCGCAACGTCCCCCGGCATCCGCTCCAGCGCTGCCCCGGACATCCCGCCGACCGTGTCGGTCGCGATCAGGCCCGGGGCGACCACGTTGGCTCGCACGCCGCGCGGGCCGCACTCCTTGGCGAGGGAATCGGTGAAGCCGGTGATCCCCGCCTTCGAGGCGGCACAGTTGGCGCGGCCGACGCTACCGTAAATCCCGGACACTGACGACAGATTGACGGCCAGTCCGGTGGGGCGATCGAGATGGTGTCGGGATGGTGTCGGGAAGGTGGCTGGAGACGGTCGTGATCGACGTCATGCCCACGTTGCCGGCGCGCGGCGCTGACGCTCGGCCGACGCCGGACCGGCCGTCTCCGGCCCCGGCCGCTACCGGTGCAGGACGGTGCCGCCCCCGATCACCCAGAGGCCGGCCGGGACGGTGCCGCACTCGGTGACCTCGGTGTGCATCGCGGGATCGGTCCGTTGCCAGCCGACCCGGCGCTCGCCCTGCCCGTCGGCCGGGTAGAAGGTCAGGCCCGCCTCGGGGTGCTGCCCGGGCTCGAAGGGCCGGGGCTCGCCGCCGAGCGGGGTGAGCACCATCCGGGAGACCGGCCCGGTCACCGTGACGGCCCCCGTCCCGTCGACGGTCAGGCAGTCGACGTCGAACTCGGCCCGGATGGTGCCGTCCTTCTCGAACACGTGCTGCACCACGGCGTGCCCCCGGGCGCGGCCGTCGACCGTACGGGCGCTGACCTGCGCGGTGAGCCGCTCGCCCGGGTTGGGGCCCGGACCGTGCTCGTTGAGCAGCGTCCAGCCGTGCAGGGCGAGGTGTCGGGCCGGCGCGGCAGCGGATGCGGGCGCGGCCGCGGCGGTGCCCGTAGTCCCGGCGGCGAGGGCCGTGACGGCGGTGGCGAGCGCGACGGCGGCGGTGAGCTTGCGCATGGTCGATCCTCGGGATTCTCGGCGGATGCCGGGCGTTCGCCCGACACCTCCAAACTCCCAGCCCACCAACGGTCGAGGCCTCCGCCGCGGGGAGGGACCGGCTCCCCCCGCCGGGGGAACCGCCCCTCGTCCGTACGGCGCACCGCCCGGCCACGCCGCCCCGCACCGCCGCAAGGGCCCGCCCTTACGTGCCCGCCCTTACGCGCCCGCCGTTTACGGGCGTGACCGTACGGGCGTCACCGCACGGCCCGGCGTATCGCCTCCAGGGCGAGCGCGGCCGCGGCCAGTGCGGCGGCCAGCCCCGCGACCGCCGCCGGGGCCGGGGCGCGACCCCCGGAGAGGCCCAGGAAGTCCAGCCCGGAGACGTGGTTGACCATCCCGTACCAGAGCATCGGGTAGACGGTCTGGAACAGCCGGGGCCCCCGGCTGAGGCTGCCGCAGAGCAGCGCCAGGGCGGGCACCAGCAGCGCGCCCGCCACGGCCCCCAGCGCCGCCCGGGACTGCCCGGCGGCGGCCAGCCGCAGCGCCGGCACGGCCGTCACCGCCAGCGCCGGGACGATCCCGGCGAGCAGCCCGGCCAGCCCCCGGCGCAGCGGGGACGGGCAGGCGGCGAGCAACTGCTCGGTGCTGCCGCCGTCGGCCCGGTGGCCCATCCGGGCCCAGAGCAGCAGCGGCCAGAGCACCGCGAGCGGGAGCACCGGGTGGCTCGGGCCGTCCGGTGCGACGGCCGCCGCGGCCACCGCGAGCAGGGCCGCCCCGGCCCACCAGAGCCGCTGCCCCCGCACCAGGAGCCGCAGCTCGCCGAGCATCGCGTCGAAGCCGATCCGCCCCTGCCGGGGAGCGGCCGACCGGGCCTGGTCCAGGGCGAAGCCGGCTGGTCCGGGCGGGGACACCGCCGCGCCCCCGCCCGGACCGCCCGCCATGCCCGGGCCGCTCGCTCCGGTCGGCGCTCCGGCCGGCGCGCCCGCTCCGCTCGGCCGCACCGGCCGGATGCCCCGCCGGGCCGGATCCGCGTCGAAGCGCCGGAACCAGAGCGCCCCGACCAGCGCGATCCCCACCGCCGCGCCGACCAGCAGCACCCCCGTGGCCGCTGGTCCGCCCGCCTCGCCCGGTCCGAGCCCGGGCCAGTCGAAGGTGCCGAGCACCCGGTTGTCCGCCGTCAGGCCCACGCCGAACTCCACCCCGGAGACCGGCCGCCCGCCCGCCGCGAGCGACTCCCGGATCGAGGCGGTGATCCGCCGCATGCCCAGCAGATCCGGCCCGCCGCCGGCCTGCGCGCCCAGCACCGTCACCAGCCAGACCGCGAACCAGACCGCCGCCCCCAGTCCGGCGCGCAGCCCGGGCACGGTGTCGAAGAGCACCGCGCACCCGGCCACCGCCGCCAGCAGCGGCAGCGTGATCAGGACGTACGGCAGCAGCAGCCGGACCGCGTCCACCCGGCCGGAGTCGCCCTTGACCAGCTGCACCGCGAGCGCCGTCCCGGCCAGCGCGAGCAGCATCGAGCCGAACAGCAGCAGGTTGCTGACGAACTTGCCCGCCAGGTAGCCCGTCCGGCTCAACGGGGTGGCGGCGAGCAGCCGGCCGACGCCGCTGAGCTCGTCCCGCCCGATGCTGCCCCGGGCGATCCCGAAGCCGGCCAGTGAGAGCCAGACCGCGCCGCCGAGCGCCGTGACCGTCCCCACGTAACCGCTGGTGTACCGGCCGTGCAGGTCGGTCACCTGGAACACCTCCCAGCGGGAGTCGCCCACCGGCGCGGCGAGCAGCCCGAGCGCGAGCGTGCCGAGCAGTACCACCAGGTAGCCGGGCCGGCGCCGACGCTCCCGGAAGTCGGCCAGGGCCAGCGCCCCGATGCGCGTCACCACGCCCTCACCGCCTCCGGCCGCCCGGGCACCGCCCGGTCGGCGGTGAGCAGCAGGTAGGCGTCCTCCAGCCGGGGCGGTACGGGCTGCGCCCCGGGCGCGGGCGCGTGCCGGGAGAGCACCCGGGCCCGGACGCCCTCCGGGGTGCGGGTGGTGCCGCCGACCGGGAACCGCGAGCGCAGTGCCGGCAGCCCGGCCGCGGTGACGGTCAGCTCCCAGACCGCGCCCTCGGCCCCGCGCAGCAGTTCCTCCGGGCTGCCGTGGTGCAGCAGCCGGCCGGCGCCCATCACCGCGATCCGGTCGGCGGTGGCGGCGACGTCCGGGACGATGTGGGTGGACAGCACGACGATCCGGTCGGCGCCCAGCCCGCTGAGCAGGCTGCCGAAGCGCAGCCGCTCCTCCGGGTCGAGGCCGACCGTGGGCTCGTCCACGATCAGCAGCGCCGGGTCGTTGAGCAGCGCCTGGGCGATGCCGACCCGCTGGCGCATCCCGCCGGACATCGCGCCCAGCCGCTGCCCGGCCGCGCCGGTGAGGTTGACCAGGTCGAGGAGCTGCTCGATCCGGGCCGCGGCGAAGCGCCGCCGCAGCCCCTTGGCGGCGGCCAGGTAGGCGAGGAACTCGCGGGCGGTGAGCTGCGGGTAGACGCCGAAGTCCTGCGGCAGGTAGCCGACGGCGCGGCGCAGCGGCCCGGGCCGGCGGGTGATGTCCACCCCCTCCCACAGCACCCGCCCCGAGGTGGGCCGGGTGACCGTGGCCAGGATGCGCATCAGGGTCGACTTGCCGGCGCCGTTGGCGCCGAGCAGGCCGAGCACGCCGGGCCGGAGCGTCAGCGAGAAGGAGTCGACCGCGCGTCTGCCGCCGCGGTACTCCTTGGTGAGGTCGATGATCTGGAGTTCGGTCACGTCCCGAATGCTTCCGCCCGGGCCGCGCCCGCACATCTGCCGTTCGGCAGATATCCGGCGGCTTCCGGCGCCGGATCACGCCGGATCACGTCGGAGAACGCCGGAGGGGTGTGCCGTTCGGCACACCCCTCCGGCCATCTGATGGCGGATCAGATGTCAGTCCTCGTCGCCGAAGTCGCCCCCGAGGTCCCCGGCGTCACTCCCGTCCGGGGTGCCGCTGATCGCGTATCCCTGCCGGCGCGCCTCGTAGCAGGCCACCGTCGCGGCCGCCGAGACGTTCAGCGAGCCGACCCGGCCCAGCTGCGGCACGAACACCACCTGGTCGCAGAGCGCCAGCGCCTCGGGCGTGATCCCGCGGTCCTCGTGCCCCAGCACGAAGGCCACGGCCGGGGTCAGCCCGGCGGCGAACATCGGCACCGCGTCGTCCGCCAGCTCCAGCCCGACCACCTTGAAGCCGTCGGCCTTCGCGGCCGCGACCGCCTCGGCGACGGTCGGGAAGTGCTCCACCTTCACGTACTTGTCGGTGCCCATCGCGGCCTTCTGCGCGCCGGACGAGCGCACCGACGGGGTGTCCCCGGTCAGGTACAGCTTCTCGGCGCCCATGGCCGCCCCGGTGCGCACCACCGAACCGACGTTGAACGGCGACTGCAGGTTCTCCAGGATCATCGCGAGCCGGAACTCGTTGCTGCGCCGCCAGGTGCGGTGCAGTCGCTTCAATTCGGTCCCGCGCAGCTGCTTCACGACGTCGTTCCCCGTCCACTCTCGGTGCCCTCGCCCGCTTCGGGGCGGGGCCGCGCTTCCAGAATCCGGAACCCGTTGACCGACGTGACCCGGGAGGTCGGGTGGCCCTGCTCGTTGAGCCACTTCTGCAGCGAGTCCGAGCCGAGGTGCTTCTGCACCACGAGGAACGCCGAGCCGTCCGGGGTCAGCCGGCCGAGCCAGTGGGTCAGCAGCCCGCGCAGCTCCGCCTTGCCGATCCGGATCGGCGGGTTGGAGTAGATGGTGGCGAACCGGAGGTCCTCGGGGACCTCGTCCGGCAGCGCGGCCTGGACGTTGCCCAGCCGCAGCGCCTCCGCGTTCAGCCGGACCAGCTCCAGCGCGCGCTCGTTCACGTCCACCGCCCACACCGGGAGCCGCTTGCGGCGGCTCGCCCAGGTCAGCGCGATCGGGCCGTAGCCGCAGCCGATGTCCAGGATCGGGCCGCGGACCCGTGGCTGTGGGGCGTGCTCCAGCAGGACCCGGGTGCCCTGGTCGAGCCGACCGTGCGAGAACACCCCTGCGTCGGTGGTGAGTTCGAGGGTCAGGTCCGGGAGCGAGACCGTGATCGGCCGGCGCTCGCTGGCGACCTCGGGCGCACTGGAGAAGTAGTGCGAGCCGGACATGGGATCCCCGTCGTTCGTAAGGGCCGTCGTTGTCAGGCCGTCGTGCGGATGGGCCTCGGGGCCCACCGGGTGGGTGCGGGACGGCCCTGGGTACGGCACCGATCGTACCCCCGGCGGCCTGCGGGGCGTTCCGCCCGGCCCGGCGGGACGGGCCCGGCGGGGCCCCGCCGGAGGGGGCCCGGTCCGGTCGGGGCGGTCCGGTCGGGCGGTCCCGTCGGGGCGCGGTCAGAGCGTGCCGGGGGTCTTGCGGGTGGCGATGTTGATCCGGTTCCAGGCGTTGATGGTGAAGCAGACCGAGATCAGCTGCGCCAGCTCCGCCTCGGCGAAGTGCGCGGCCGCCCGGGCGTACACCGCGTCCGGGACCCCGGTGCCGATCCGGGTGATCTCCTCGGCCAGCGCCAGCGCGGCCCGTTCGCGCTCGCTGTAGACCCCGGCCGGGGCCTCCGGCCAGACCGGCAGCAGGTAGATCCGCTCGTCGGTCTCGCCGGCCTTGCGGGCGTCCTTGACGTGCATGTCCAGGCAGTAGGCGCAGTTGTTCAGCTGCGAGGTGCGCATCAGCACCAGCTCCACCAGCGCCGGGTCCAGGCCCTCGCGGGCGGCGGCGTCCAGGGCGATCATCGCGCGGAACACCTTGGGGACGGTGCGGGCGTAGTCGAGGCGGGCGGGGGCGGTGGTGGTCTCGTTCGTGGTCATGACGACGACCCTAGGCGCGGAATGAACCCCGTTCATGGGTCATTCGTGCACCGGTTCGGTGGGTCAATCGGGGCCCGGACAACACGCCGGAGCGCCCTCGGCGCGTCGCGTCCGCGCGCCCGGCGGCGGATACTGCGAGTACCGCCACCCGGGCCCTGGGAGCCTCCCGACAGTGAGGACGGACGCCATGCCGCAGAATCACGAGGACTACCTGATCGACGAGGCTGCCGAGACCGTCGAGCCCGACGACGGAGCGACCGACGGCGACGAGTACGACGAGGTCGCCGAGCGCCGGGCCGTCGGCGGTGACCCGGCCACCGACCTGGCGGACGCCGCCGAGCAGAGCCGGGTCGTCCAGCTCGACGAGGACGAGTACCGGGAATAGCGACAGTGCCCATCGGCCGCTGCGAGCGTCCGAGCCCCTACGAGCGTTCGAGCCGCTGCGAGCGTCCGAGCCCCTGAGCGCTCTCACCGGCCCCTGCGATCTCCTACCGGCCCCTACGTACGGGCTCCTACCGGCCCCTACAGCGCCTTGCGGCGCTGCAACCAGGTCATCGCCGCCCAGCCCGGCAGCACCGGCAGGATCAGCGTCAGCAGCCGGAACAGCGCCACCGCCGCCAGCGCCCCGCCCTCCTCCATCGACGCGGTCTGCTGGAGCCCCAGGAGCAGTGCCCCGTCCACCGCGCCGACCCCGCCGGGGGTCGGCGCGGCGTTGCCCGCCGCGTTGCCCACCAGGAACACCACCGCCACCGCGGCGAAGGACGGTGCCCGGCCGATCGCCAGGGCGCAGCAGTACAGGCAGGTGATCAGGCAGAGCGACACCAGCAGCTGTCCGGCCACCCCCACCGCCAGCCGCCCCGGGTTGCGCAGCAGGTCCAGCAGTCGCGGCAGCACCTCGGCCGTCAACGGCCGCAGTCGCGCCGCCAGCCACCGGCGGGCCGGCGGGATCGACCACACCACCACCAGCAGCACGGCCGCCACCACCAGCCCGCCGACCACGGCCGGCAGCGCCGCCAGCTCCGAACCGCCCGGCTGCGCGTCCACCAGGTAGACGAAGGCCCCCAGCTGCAGCAGGTGCAGCACCAGCCCGATCAACTGCCCCACCCCGACGCTGGACAGCGCCTGCGCGGTGGGGATGTCCGCCCGCTGCAACAGCCGGGTGTTCAGCGCGATCCCGCCGACGCCCCCGGGCGACACCAGCTTCACGAACGCCCCGGCCACCTGCGCCAGCACCACGTTGCGGAAGCTCAGCCGCTCCGGCACGAACCCGACGAACCCCATCGCCGCCGCCACGTGGCTCAGCCCCGCCGCCAGCACCGCCAGCGCCATCCACCACGGATCGGCATCGGTCAGCGCCGCGATCGGATTGTCCTCCACGGCGAAGAACTGCGGGATCAGCAGCACCCCGGCCACCACCCCGCCCGCCACGGCGAACAGCGTCCGCGGCCGCAACCGCTCCAGCCGCACCGGCCGCCCCACCACCTCCGGCCGCCCGCGCGACACCTCCGCCCGGATCTCCTCCAGCAACCCGCCGGCCGCCCCGGCCGGGACACCGGTTCCGGCCTCGGCCGCAGGTGTCTCCGCCGACCGGCCCGCCCCGGCCGCTGCGGCCGAGCCGACCCGGCCGGCCGCCGGAGCGGCGCACGACCGGGTGGGGACGGCAGCGCTGCCCGAGCCGCCGTCCCCACCCACGGGCAGGTCGTGTTCGCCGACACCGCCGGTGCGAGCGGGCAGCGCGGGGGAGTGCCCCCGGTCGCCCGGGACCACCGGCTGCCCGGTGGGCCGCCCGTGGCCGGCCGCGTCGCCCGGCGCCTGCGCCCCGGTACTCCCGGTACTCCCGGCACCCCCGGCACCCCCGGTGCCCGCGCCCCCCTCCGGGACCTCCGCCCCCAGCGCGCTTCCGCCCGGGCGGCGCTTGAGCGCCTGGCGGGTCGAGCGGGCGAGGGCGATCGGTTGGAGGAGGGGGAGTGCGGCGCCCAGGGCGTCGCGGCCGAGGACGGTGGTGGCGGTGCGGACGGCGCGGGCGGCGCCGGCCCGGAGGGCGAGGGTGGTGAGCAGCTGGACGACGTCGCAGCGCAGGACGAGTTCGCTGGCCGCGATGTCGCCGTCGGCGAAGTCGACCAGGTGGACCGCGCCGGAGCCGTCGACCAGCAGCGAGGACGGGACGAGGGCGCGGTGGGCGATCTCGCGGCGCTGGAGCAGGGCGAGCTGGCCCCAGGCGTCGGTGAGGAGGCCGTCGGTGATCTCCTCGTCGTCGAGCTGGTCGAGGGTGCGTCCGGCCAGGTGCTCGTACGCGATCAGGGCGGTGTCGTGGCCGAGGCCCGCGGTGGCGGCGATCCGGCGGGTGCGGACGCCGGCGGCGAGGGCGGCGTAGGTGACCAGGGCCTCGTGCTCCAGCCCGGTGCGCGGTGAGCGCAGGGCGCGCGGGTGGGGGGCGGTGCGCAGGCGCAGTCGGCGCCAGGCGCGTTGGACGGCGGCGGCGGTGACGGCCTGCCGGTCGAGCAGTTGGACGTCGAGTTCGGGCCGGTCGTCGGCCTGCCGGACCCGGTAGCGGTCCGGCCCGGCGGGTAGCGCCTCGACCGGTCGCAGTCCGCTGTCGCGCAGGGTGCGCAGCACTTCGCCGGGCCGGGGCCGCGGGTCCGGGGTGCCGACGGCGTACAGGGTGCCGTGGGCGCCGGTCCAGCCGATGAGCAGCCCGAGCAGCAGGGCGGTGGGGGTGGCGTACCCGCCGGCCAGTCCGGCGAGGCCGGAGAGCGTGAGGACGGCCCAGGGCAGGCGCCGTTCGCGGCCGGCGGAGGCGGTCATGAAGGCGAGGACGGGCGCCAGGTAGCCGTAGACGGGTTCGGTGTGCGCGAGCGCGTCGGCGGGCAGTCGCTGGGTGAGGGCGGTGAGCAGCGAGGCCGGGGCGAGGTCGTCGGCCCACAGGTCGAGGGCGAGGGTGGCGCCGTACGCGATGACGGCGGCGAGCAGCCCGTCGGAGACCTGTTGGAGGGCGCGCCGCCGGTCGGGGCCGAGCAGGCGGCGGACGGCGAGGCCGACGGGCAGCAGCAGGACGGCGGCGGTGGTGAGTCCGCCGGCCAGGTTCGCCAGTGGCCTGGGCACCAGCGCGGCGGCCTCGGCGACGTCGGCGGCGATGCCGCCGGTGGTGGCGCGGGCGTAGTCGGCGAGCAGCAGGGTGAGCGCGATCGTGATCAGGCCGGTGAGCAGCCGGATCAGGGCGACGGGCTGGCGGACCCGCCCGGCCTCGGACAGCGGGCGGGCCCGTCGTCGCGGGCCTCCCGGTCGGCCGGGTGCGGCCCGGTCGGCATGCCGCTGCCCGGGTATCTCCCCGTTGCTGTCCGGTCGCCCGGCCGGGGTGGTGGTGCCGCCCCCGCCGGTGTCGCCGTTCGTTCTCCCCGTCACGATCGCCACGGGTGGCATGCTCCCATGCCACCCGTGGGCCGGGGGCGGGGGTTCGGGGGCCCCGTCACGCCTGCCGGGTCGGCAGCACCACCTGGTGGCGCAGGTTGACGTGCCGGGGGCGGCTGACGGTGTAGGCGATGAGGTCCGCGATGTCGTCCGCGGCGAGTGCCGGGATCGCGGCGAACATGCCGCCGAGCTGTTCGCGCAGCACCGGGTTGTCGATGTGCCCGCCGAGTTCGGTGTCGGTGAGGCCGGGCTCGACGGCGCTGACCCGGACGTCGCGCGGGCCGAACTCGGTGCGCAGGGCGGTGGAGAGCTGGGTGAGCGCGGCCTTGGTGGCGCCGTACACCGCGTAGTCGGGGAAGGAGACGTGCGAGGCGATGGAGGAGACGTTGACCAGGTCGGCGGTGCGGCCGTCGGCGGCGGCCGCGGTGAGGTCGGCGGTGAAGGCGCGGACGATCCGCAGGGCGCCGGTGAGGTTGGTGTCGATCATCCGGGTCCATTCGTCGATCCGTCCGTCGGCGAGCGGGTTGGCCAGCATCACCCCGGCGTTGTTGACCACCAGGTCGACCGGGCCGTAGGCGTCGTGGACGGCCTTCGCGGCGGCGTCGACCGAGGCCTGGTCGGTGATGTCGGCGGTGACGGCGAGGGCCTGTCCGCCGGTCGCGGCGATCTCGGCGGCGAGCGCGTCGATCCGCCCGGTGCGGCGGGCGAGCAGGGCGACCCGGGCGCCGTTCGCGGCGAGCAGCCGGGCGGTGGCGGCGCCCATGCCGCTGGCGGCTCCGGTGACGACGGCGGTGCGGGTGGCGAGGGCGGGGTAGCTCATCGGGGACTCCTGGAGGGGCCGGGGCGGGTTGACGTCGACCACTCTGCGGCGCCGCCGCCCGCCTACCCAGGGCCACGTTCTTCCCGGGTGGGGACTTCCCGGGTCCGGGCTTCCGTGGAACTCCCAACCTGGGAAAGGCGGTACCACCCTCGGGCCGCCGCCCCGGGGCTACCCTGCCTGGCATGGAGAACACCCTGGGGGACTTCCTCCGCTCGCGCCGGGCCCGGATCCAGCCGGAGGAGGTGGGCCTGCCCGCGCACGGCCGCCGCCGGGTGCAGGGTCTGCGTCGGGAGGAGGTGGCACAGCTCGCCGGGGTCAGCGTGGACTACTACATCCGGCTGGAGCAGGGCCGCGGCGGGAGCGCCTCGGACGCGGTGCTGGACGCCGTCGCCCGGGTGCTGCGGCTGGACGAGGCGGAGACGGCGCACCTGCGGTCGCTGAACCGCCCGCCGAAGGAGGCGCCCGCCCGGGTCCGCGGGGACCGGCAGGTCCGCCCGGGGACGCGGCTGCTGCTGGACCTGATGACCGGGGTGCCGGCCTTCGTGCTGGGCCGCCGGATGGACGTGCTGGCCTGGAACGCCCTGGGCGACGCGGTGAACGGCTTCTCCGAGCGCGCCGGGGCCGGAAAGCCCGGTGCGCCGCTCAACCAGGTCCGGGACGCCTTCCTCGACCCGGCCGCCCGCACCCTGTACCGCCAGTGGGACGCCGTCGCCGCCGAGACGGTCGCCCAGCTGCGCCGGGACGCCGGGCTGCACCCGGACGACCCGGCCCTGGCCGCCCTGGTGGGCGAACTGTCGGTGCGCAGCGAGGAGTTCCGCCGGCTCTGGGCCGACCACCTGGTACGGGAGAAGACCAGCGGGGTGAAGCAGCTCCGGCACCCGCTGGTCGGCGACCTCGACTTCGGTTACGAGACCCTGGCCGTCAAGGGGTCGCCGGACCAGGTGCTGGTCGCCTACACCGCCGCGCCGGGCTCGCCCACCGCCCAGAAGCTGGCCCTGCTGGCCAGTTGGACGGCCACCGGCCCGGTTCGGGAGCCCGCGGAGCCTGCGGAGCGCGTGGAGCCCGCGGAGCCCGCCGACGGGTCCTGAGCGGGAGTGACGGGTCCTGAGCGGTAGCGCTGAGCGGGCGGCCAGGCCGGAGCCGTCATAGCCTTCGAACATGACCGCCTGCGAAGACCTCGCCATGGCCCCCAGGGACATCGAGCCCGCCCCGCCCACCGACGGCTGCGCGGACTGCCTGGCCCAGGGCAGTCGGGACTGGGTGCACCTGCGGGTCTGCCTGGACTGCGGCCACATCGGCTGCTGCGACAACTCGCCGCAGCGGCACGCCACCGCGCACTTCCACAACTCCTCCCACCCGGTGATCCGTTCCTACGAACCCGGGGAGGACTGGCGCTGGTGCTACGTCCACGAGGTCATGGGCTGAGCCGGCCCCGACCGCTCCGGTGGCACCGGCCCGCCGACCGGATAAAATCCGGACATAACACCCGAGCGGCCCCTCGGCCCGGCATCCGTCCGGCCGCGGCCGCCGAAGGGAGGCCGACGATGACCAAGCGAACCGCGGGCAGCACCGCCCAGCTCCGCAAGGGCACCCAGGAACTGCTGGAACGCCGGGGCATGGCGACGATGCCCGGCCGGCTCGGACCGAAGCCCGCCTTCGGCGCGCTGTCCGCCGCCGCCGGGAGCCCCGCCGGCGACCTCTTCCGCCACGGCGGGCGGGACGCGGCCGCCGCGATGCCGCACGCCGCCCCGGCGATGCACGCGGAACTCAAGGGGCACCGCCACCGCGGCGCCGAGAAGCACTCGGCCCACTGAGCGACTCCCAGGGGCGACTCCCACGCGCGACTCCCACGGGCGAACCCCGCCGAGCGACCCGACCCGAGCGCCCCGCTCGGCGACGCACCCCGCTGACCGGCCGACTGTCAGTGGGGTGCGCTACGTTCGACCCGTTCACCGGTACGCGGCGGGGCGGACGGAACGCACAGGACGACGGGGGCGCACCATGGCCGACGTGACCACGGAGGAGCCGGTCGAGCTCCAACTGGAGCGCCACCGCACCGAACTCACCGGCTACTGCTACCGCATGCTCGGCTCGGTCTTCGAGGCCGAGGACGCGGTGCAGGAGACGATGGTCCGCGCCTGGCGCGGGCACCGGGGCTTCGAGGGCCGGGCGGCGCTGCGCTCCTGGCTGTACCGGATCGCCACCAACGTCTGCCTGGACGCGCTGAACGGCCGCAAGGGCCGGGCCCGTCCGATGGACCTCGCCGGTCCGGTGACGGTGGCCACCGCGAGCGGTACCCAACTGCCCGAGGTGACGTGGATCGGCCCCGCGCCGGACGGTCGGGTGCTCCCCGGGGCGGGGGATCCGGCGGAGGTGGCCGCCCAACGCGAGTCGGTGAAGCTGGCCTTCGTCGCCGCGCTGCAGCGCCTCGCGCCCCGGCAGCGGGCGGTGCTGATCCTGCGCGAGGTGCTCGGCTGGAAGGCCGCCGAGGTCGCCGAACTGCTCGGGGTCACGGTCGCCTCCGTCAACAGCGCGTTGCAGCGGGCCCGCGCGGTGCTCGCCGCGGACGCCCCCGCCGCCCGCCCGGCCGCCGCGCTGGACGAGGCGCACCGCGCCCTGCTGGAGCGCTACGTCCGCGCCTTCGAGGCGTACGACATGGACGGCCTGGCCGCGCTGCTGCACGAGGACGTCACGCTCAACATGCCGCCGTACTCGATGTGGCTGCGGGGTGCGGCCGAGGTCCGGGCCTGGATGCTGGGCCCGGGGCACGGCTGCCGGGGCTCCCGGCTGCTCCCGGTGACGGCCAACGGCGGCCCGGCCCTCGCCCAGTACCGGCCGAGCCCGGCGGGCGGGTACGAGCCGTGGGCGCTGATCGTGCCGGAGGTGTCAGACGGTCGGATCACCGGGCTCACCAACTTCCTCGACACCGACGTGCTCTTCCCGTTGTTCGGCCTCCCGGCCCGGCTCCCCGCCGAGTAGGCCCGCCGGTCGGGCGGGGCCGACCGCGCCCGGCAGCAGCGCCGCGAGCCCGCTGAACGCCAGCAGTTCGCGTAGTGGGCCGGTGGTGTTCAGCAGCACCACGGCCACCCGGTGCCGGGCGGCGGCCAGCCGCAGTCGGGCGAGGGCGTCGACGACGGCCAGGTCGGGGGCGGTCAGGGCGCCCAGGTCGCAGGTCAGTACGGCGTCGTTCGCTCTGTTCTCCATGCGGGTTGGACCGCCCGCGGGCGCCGGACTCATCGGTCCGGTCCACCGGGGTGTCAGCACCAGGGGCCGGCAGCACCAGAGTGGTGGCAGAACCAGGCCGGTGGCAGAGCCGGGCCGGTGGCAGAGTGGGGGCGACCGAACCGCCCTGCCCCAGGAGGAACACCGTGACGGCTGAGCCCTTGAGATCCCGCGAGGAGTGGCTTGCCTCCCTGCCCCGGATCTACGCGGCGGCGGGCTGCCTGCTGCGTGACGAGTCGGGCCGGATCCTGATCGTGAAGGCCGGGTACCGCGAGCACTGGCAGTTCCCCGGCGGGACGATCGACCTCGGGGAGGGCCCGGTCGAGTGCGCCGCCCGGGAGTTGGAGGAGGAGACCGGCATCGTCAAGGAGGCCGGCGACCTGCTGGCCATCTCCTGGACCCACCCCTCGAACGAACTCGACCACCCGGCCCAGCACTTGATGTTCGACTTCGGCACCGTCCCGGACGGCACCCCCGTGACCGTCCCGGCCGGCGAGTTGGACACCCACCGCTGGGCCCCGCTCGACGAGGCCCTTGAGCTGCTCGGCCCGGCCCGTTCGGCCCGGCTGCGGGCGGCCCTGGAGGCGGCCGTCGACGGCCGGGTCCGGATCGTCACCACCCACGTCTCCGGCTTCTAGGCCGGATTGCCGAAGTGCCGTGCCCCGGGAGGGAGTTCCCTCTCGGGGCACGGTCGGTGCGCAGGCCTCACCGCTGCTCGGGCGCGGCGTCCCGGGCGGCGATCAGGGCGGCGACGGCCTCCGAGACGAAGGTCTCCGCCTCGGTCTTGTCCACGTTCAGCCCGGCGAGCACGCCCTGGCCGTTCTCCAGTTCCAGCAGGGCGAGCAGGATGTGCTCGGTGCCGACGTAGTTGTGCCCGAGCTTGAGCGCCTCCCGGAAGGTCAGCTCGACGGCCTTCTTGCCCTGGGTCGAGTACGGGATCAGCGCGGGCACCTGCTGCTCGACGGCGGTCGGCAGTACGGCGGTGGTCGCCGTCCGGACGGCCTCCGGGGTGACGCCCTGGGCGAGGAGCGCCTTGAGTCCGATGCCCTCGGGCTCGGCGAGCAGGCCGAGCAGGATGTGCTCGGGGCCGATCTCGGGGTTGTTGGCCCGGCGGGCCTCCTCCTGCGAGGCCACCACGACCTTGCGGGCCCGGGGCGTGAACCGGGAGAAGCCCTGGCTGGGGTCGAGGTCGAGGTCGGCCGGGCTGCCCGGGCCCTTGGTGACGAAGCGCTTCTGGGCGGCCTGCTTGCTGACGCCCATGCTGTGGCCGATGTCGGTCCAGGAGGCGCCGGAGCGGCGGGCCTGGTCGACGAAGTGGCCGATGAGGTGGTCGGCGAGGTCGCCGAGGTGGTCGGCGGCGATGACCGCGTCGGAGAGCTGGTCGAGTGCGTCGGTGTGGACCTTCTTGATCGCGGCGATCAGGTCGTCGAGGCGCAGCGGAGTGGTGTTGGGAACGACGGGATTCTCCATGCGTCAACCGTAGGTTGTCGATCCGAGAATCGTCAACCATCGGTTGACGCTTACCTCTGGGTAGCTTGCGTTCGCCCTCCGTCGAACGCCCCCGCCTCCCCTGGACTCCGCCGCCGTCGCCTCCCGTCGCCTCCTGTCGCCCCCGCCGCTACACGGCGGGCAGCAGCCGGGCCCGGACGGCGGCGACCTGGGCGGGCGTGACCCCCGCCGCGAGCAGGTACCCCGCAGGGTCCAGCCCGTCGAGCGCGGCGGCCAGGGCGGCCTCGGCGGTGGTTCCGGCCTCGGCCAGCGCGGCGTCGATCCGGCGGTACGGGTCCGGCAGGCCGAGCATCCCGTACAGTGGGCGGACGTTGGGGCCGCTCAGCAGGTAGTCCTCGGCGATCGCGGCCCGGTCGACCCCGGCCAGGGCGAGCAGCAGCAGGGCGGCCAGGCCGGTGCGGTCGCGCCCGGCGCCGCAGTGCACCACCAGGCCGCCGGGGCGGGCGTCGGCGATCGCGGTGATCAGCGCGGCGGCGGCGTGCGGGCAGTGCTCCAGGTAGGGGCGGAAGGCCAGCGGAGTGCCGTCCAGTCGGCCGTGCTCCGCCCACCAGGCGGGGCCGGCCAGTTCGTCCAGCGGGACGCGGACCAGGTCCGTGCCGTCGGGGAGCGGGAGGAGCGGCTTGTACTCCTCGGCGTTGCGCAGGTCGACCACGGTGCGGACACCGTGGTCGAGAAGGGCGTCCCAGCCCTCGCGGGTCAGCCGGTCCAGGTTGTCGGCCCGGGCTATCGCGCCCCGGACGGTCTGGCGGCCGGAGGCGGTGGGGAGTCCGCCCAGGTCGCGGACGTTCAGGCAACCGTCCCAGACGAGGGTGCGGTCCTCGGTGGTGGTCAGTGCGTCGGTCCGCATGTGGGGCTCCCCGGTTGGTCGTCTCGGGGGATCCCGTTATCCCCTCGTTATATGACTCCCGGGAGATCCCATTGGTTCCTGATCGTTCGAACCGTCGGCACCGGCAGTTCGTACGGCGTACCGACGAGGGGTCAGGCCGCGGTCGGGGTCGCGGCCTCGGCGGCGACCAGCTTCTCGATCGGTTCGGCCGCGATCTGGCCGAGCAGCGAACCGGCCACGATCGCGCCGATCATGAACACGGTGGCCAGCCAGGCCATGGTCGACACCGGCAGGGTGAAGGCACCGACCACCCGGGCCGCGCACTCGGCCAGCAGGGCGGTGCCCCAGATGCCGGCGAACACCCGCTCGTGCCGGCGGAAGGCCCGCGAGCCCGCCGCCCGGCCCTCGACCAGCCGCTGCCAGGCGGCGGCGCGGTCCCGCTTGCCCTTGGTCATGAACGGCATCAGCATCGGGGTCATCACCGACCGGCCGGCCAGCCCGGAGACCAGGACCGCCACGGCCACGGTGCCGCTCAGTCCGCCGTCCTTGGCGATCATCATCCGGGCGTCGCCGGTGACGAAGGTGAGAGCCAGGCCCGCCAGGTTGACCGCCAGCATCAGCGCGGCCCACAGGTTGACCTGACGCTCGCGCAGCAGGCCGAGGAGGGTCCGGCCGGCCGGGAAGACGCTGCTCCAGGCCAGCGCGGCGAACTCGCTCAGGCCGCAGGCCGAGTGCAGCAGGTAGTAGCCGGCCAGCGGGGCGGCCACGTCCAGGAGGAGCGGGCGGATCCCGGCGACCACCGGGTTCGGCGCCGAGGCGGCGGCCTCGTCCACGGCGGGAGCGGCGGGAGTGGCGGGAGCGGCGGGAGCGGTGACGGCGGTGGCGGCGGTGACGGCGGCGGTGGTGGTGGGAACGGTGCCGGCGGCGCTGAGGGTCTGGCTGCTCATGGTGGGTTCCTCCCCGACTGGTGGCCGCGGGCCGCTGCCCGCGTCGTGCCTCCAGTCTTTCCGTCCGACCCTCCGTCAGAGCAGTGTCGTCCGTTGCCGGATCCGCATGACAGGTGTCATGGTGCGGCCCGTGACACCCCCGCCGACCTGCACGGATCCACGCGGACCCCCGCGGACCCAGGACCCCTGCGGACCCAGGACCCCTGCGGACCCTCGCGGACCCCCGCGGACCCCCGCGGACCTATGCGAAGGTCCACAGCTCCCGGCCGAGCGTGTCCAGGCACCGCACCGTCCGGAACCGTTCGTCCCCGGCGGACAGGAAGCCCTGCGCGGCCCCGGCCAGCACCGTCCGGGCGACCCCGTCGCCCCGGGTCCAGGCGCCGGTCAGCACCAGCGCCCCGTCGGCCAGCTCGGCCCGCTGCACCCGGGCCACCGAGGCGGTCAGCAGTGCGGCGTTGACGTCCTCCAGCTCGGCGGGGGAGAGGTAGGGGCCGACGGCGGGGGAGAGGTCCGCGGCGGCCCGGCGCCGCAGCTCCGGCAGGCCGTAGTCGCGGACGGCGGCGACGGCGTCGTCCAGCGGCAGCTGCCAGCGCGGCCCGGGCAGCACCTCCCACCAGACGTCCTCGCCGACCGGCAGCACCTCGCCGATCCGGGCCCGCCAGACCTCGACGCCGTGGGCGCCGTCCGGGGCCGGGACCGGGGCCGGGGCCGCGTCAGGCCGCTCCCCGTCGGTCCCGCCGCCTCCGTCGCCTCCGTCGCCCCGGCGGACCACCCGGAGCCCGAAGGTGAAGGCGACCCGGTCGGCGGCGGGTCGCTCGACCAGCTCGACCAGCAGCCGGTGGGTGTCGTCCGGCAGGACGAAGGCCCGCTGCCGACCGGTGAGGCCCAGGGCGCGCAGGGCGGGCGCGAGGTGTTCGCGCAGTCCCGTCGTGTGGAGCTCGTGGGCAGTCGTCATCGCGGTCTTTCCCTGCTGGTCGTGCGGTCGTCCCGGCCCCGCTCCGGCCGGGGACAGCCCGGAAGCGCCCGCCCGGAAGCGCCCGCCCGAACGGGTTCGGGCGGGCGTCGGAAGAACGGGCGCGGCGGGGTCGCGGGGTCACGGCGAGGGGCCGGGTGCGTCGGCGGGCCCGGCGTCCGGGGCACGGTCGGCGCCCGGATCGATTCGCCTACCGACAAGGTAGGCGGGGCCGGTGTCCCGGGGCTGCGGGCGAACGGCAGCCGTCCGCGGGACCTTGGCCCCGTCCGGCCCGGTCCTTCGACCGGAGCCGACCCGTTCGCCCGGATGGCGCATCATGTGGCGGGTGCAGAGTGCAGAACACCCCGGAGCGGACACCGGCAGCCCCCTCGGCCGGTCCGGACCAGTACCCTCCGTCGGCCCACCACCGGGCGGGGGCCCCGCTCCCACCGACCTGACCGAGGCGGTCCGCGCCGCCCAGGAGGGGGACGAGGAGGCGTTCCGGCTGCTGTTCCGGACCGTCCAGCCGGGCCTGCTGCGCTACCTGAGAGTGCTCGTCGGCGGCCGGCCCGAGGACGTCCAGGACGCCGAGGACATCGCCTCCGAGGCCTGGCTCCAGATCGCCCGCGACCTGCGCGGCTTCTCCGGCGACGGCGACGGCTTCCGCGGCTGGGCCGCCACCGTCGCCCGCAACCGGGCGATGGACCACCTGCGCGCCCGGCGCCGCCGCCCGGTCGCCGACCTGCCGTACGAGTACCTGGCCGAACTGGCCGCCGGGGACGACACCGCCCGCGCCGCCCTCACCACCGTCGGCACCGCCGACGCGCTGGCCCTGATCTCCCGGCTGCCGCGCGACCAGGCCGAGGCGGTGCTGCTGAGAGTGGTCATGGAACTGGACGCGGAGAGCGCCGCCCGGGTGCTCGGCAAGCGGGCCGGCAGCGTCCGGATGGCCGCCCACCGGGGGCTGCGCCGACTGGGCAAGCTGCTGGAGCAGCCCTTCGCCCCCGGGGCCGGGATCCCGGCCGCCCGCCGGGGCGAACCGGCGGCCGCGGAACGGGCGCCGGCCCGGGCGCGGGAGTCCGCGGGGCAACCTGCCGTGGAACCCGCGGAAAAAACTTCTCCGCAGGGTGTGACAGAACGCCGGGCCGCGACGCTGAAGGACATGAGATGAGCACCAACCGATCCCGTCGGATCGACCGTGATGCCGCCGAGCACCTGCTCGGCGGTGCCGTGGGCGGCCCGTCGGCCGGGCAGGACGCCTCGCTCACCGGACCGGACGGCCCCGGGCAGCTCGCCCGGGTGCTGGCCGCGGCCGCCGCCCCGGCGACGGCCGCCGAACTGGCCGGGGAGGAGGCCGCCCTGGCCGCGTTCCGGGAGGCGAGTCTCACGCCCGACCCCGTAGTCACACCCGTCCGGAGACGATCGATGGCAACCGCCGCGCTGGCCAGGGCCTTCAGCACGAAGGCCGCTGCCGCCGTGCTCGGCGCCACCGCGCTGTGCGGGGTCGCGGTCGCCGCCGGCACCGGCAACCTGCCGTCCCCCCTGGGCGGCGGCACATCCGAACCCGAGCACGCGGTCGCCGCCCCGGGCTCCCCGTCCGGCGCCTCCACCGGGACGGGAACCGGCACCGGAACCGGCTCCGCCTCCCCAGGCGGAACCACCCGGCCGTCCGTCGGCGCCCTCGCGGACCCGCACCGCACCGTCCCGCCCGACCCCGCCTCACCCAACGGCCCCACGGCCGGTGAACACCCCGGACACCCCGCCCCGCCCGCCGCTCTGCTCCCGCTCTGCGAGCGCTTCGCGGACCGTACGGGCAAGGGCGAACGCCCCGGCAAGGTGGCTGCCGACCCGTTGTTCGCCCCGCTGGTCGCGGCGGCCGGCGGAGCGGACGAGGTCCAGGACTACTGCGGGGGCACCCCCGGTCACCAGGACGGCGACCACCAGGGCAACGGTCCGCAGCCGAGCCCCTCCGGCGCCGGCAAGGGCACCGGCAAGGGAAGCGGCAACGCCGACGGCAAGGACGGCACCAACGGCAAGGGCAACGGGAACGGCAACACCAACGGCAACGAGGACACCAACGGCAACGGCGACGGCAAGGCCAAGCCCGGCAAGGGCCCCGCGATCCCGACCCCGTCGAACCTCCCCACCCCGCCGGACACCCGTCCGGGCAGAACCGGCCCCTCCGAGGACCAGCAGTCCGCCCGGAGCTGACCCCCAGAACTCCGGATGGGCGGCGAGCGACCCCCCCGGGCTCGCCGCCCATCCGGACCGCACCACCCGCAGTACGCACAACCACCCGAAGACCCCGGGTGGCCGGTCGGCTCCCCCGTGCCCACCGTCCACCCGGCCGGCCCCGGCCGGCCCGGCAGGCGCTCTCCCCGGACGCGCCGCCGGCCCGGCCGGCCCGGAACGTGCGGCCCGCCCTCCCGCAGTCAGGGCGGGCCGCACCCCACGGCCGGCGGTCGGGGGACCGCTGCCCGGTCCCCCGGCCGCCACCCCCTCAGGCCCCGGGCCCGGGGCGGCTATCGTGCACAGGTGCACGAGGCCGCCCGGGACCCCGGAGGCCGCACGTGAGGGGAGTCCCAGGTGATCGGACGCGCGCTGAACGGGCGTTACGAACTCGTCGAGATACTCGGCGTCGGCGGCATGGCCACGGTCTGGCGAGGCGTCGACCGCGTCCTGGGCCGCCAGGTGGCCGTCAAGGTCCTCAACGGCGGCCTCGCCGACGACCCCCGTTTCGCCGAGCGTTTCAGCCGCGAGGCGCAGCACGCCGCGATGCTGGTGCACCCGAGGATCGTCATGGTCTTCGACTCGGGCGTGGACGCGGGCACCCCGTTCATCGTCATGGAGCTGGTGAACGGCCGCTCCCTCGCCGCCGTCCTGGTCCAGCAGCCGCAGTTGCCGGTGGAGCGCGCGGTCGGCATCGCGGCGGCGGTCTGCGAGGCGCTGTCGGTCGCGCACGCGGCGGGCCTGGTGCACCGGGACATCAAGCCCGGCAACATCATGATCACCGACGACGGCGGCGTGAAGGTGGTGGACTTCGGCATCGCCCGGGCCGGATCGTCCAGCAACCTGACCCAGACCGCGAGCGTGCTCGGTACGGCCGCCTACCTCTCGCCCGAGCAGGCCACCGCCTCCGCCCTGGACGGCCGCACCGACCTGTACGCGGTCGGCTGCGTGCTGACCGAGATGCTCACCGGCGCGACCCCGTTCACCGCCGAGACCCCGGTGGCGATCGCCTTCAAGCACGTCAGCGAGCAGCCGCTGCCCCCGTCCGTGCGCCGTCCGGGCCTGCCGCCGGCGCTGGACGCGGTGGCGCTGCGCCTGCTGGCCAAGAACCCGGCCCACCGCCCGGCCGACGCCGCCGCGGCGCGGGCCGAACTGCTCGCCACCGTCCCGGGCCTGGCCGTCGGCGATCCGACCGCCGAACTGCTCGCGACCACCTCGGCCGCCACCCAGTTCCTGCCGCCGGTCGCCCCGGTGCACCCGGACCAGCAGCACACCACCCTGCTCCCGCCCCAGTCCCCGCACCACCCCGTCCCGGCCGCGACCTCGGTGATGGCGCCGCTCCCGGCGATGCCGCCCACGGCGCACCCGGCCGGGCGGCTCCCCGTGCCCGCCCCCACCGTGAGCCGCCGCAACAAGCCCCTGGTCCTCGGAGCGCTGGGCATAGCCGGCCTCGCTGGGGTCATCGCCGTGGTGCTGACCGCGGCCGACGAGCCGGCCGGCAACGCCGCCGCCAAGCCCGCCGCGGCCAGGACCAGCGGGGCGGCGCCCGCCCGGACCACCCCGGCCGCGGCCCCCACCCCCTCCGGCACGTCCGCCTCCGCCGCCCCCACCAGCCCGGCGGCGCTCCCCGCCCCCACCCAGTCCGTCCCGCGCAACCAGCCCGCGGAGCTCCAGCTCCAGTCCTTCCGCCAGGCTGTGGCGCAGGCGCAGGTCGGCAAGGAGCGCGACAAGCAGACGGAGCTGCTGCAGATCCTCGACGAGACCGCCTCCCGGTTGAACGAGGGCAACCCCGACGACGCCGCCCAGGAGCTCCGGGCCGCCCAGAAGACGATCAAGGACCTGGGCAAGAAGCACGCCATCGACGCCCCCACCTACGCCAACTGGAACGCCCGGCTGTCCGCGCTGTACGCGACCCTCCACACGGCGGGCAACTTCCAGGACGACTAGGGTCCCTTCTCCCTGGTCAGGCGAGCTGTAGCCGGCTCCCTGATCAGGCGAGCTGCAGCCGGTCGCCTGGTCAGGCGAACTGCAGCGGGCTCCCTGATCAGGCGAACTGCAGCCGGTCGCCGAGCCCGGCCGCCGCGAAGGCCGCCTCCAGCGCCGCACGGCCCTCGGTGAAGTGCGCCCAGCTGTCGAAGTGCGCCGGCACCACGCGCCGCGCGCCCAGCAGGACGGCGGCCTCGGCGGCCTGGGCGCTGTCCAGGGTGAGCAGCGCGCCGTCGAAGGGCCCGGGGCGGGCGGCGCCGGCGAACAGGACCGCGGTGTCGATCGGGCCGAACCGCTCGGCGATCTCCTTGACCAGCGCCAGTGAGGCGTTGTCGCCGCTGACGTAGACGCTCGGCAGGTCGGGGGCGGTCAGGACGAATCCGATCACCTGGCCG
Organism: Kitasatospora sp. NPDC040550; assembly: GCF_055594965.1. NCBI lineage: Bacteria > Bacillati > Actinomycetota > Actinomycetes > Kitasatosporales > Streptomycetaceae > Kitasatospora > Kitasatospora sp. NPDC040550. Next base: position 155,045 of record NZ_JBVIWC010000012.1, read on the forward strand.
AGCACGGCCTCGGCCCCTTCGGGCCCGTGCAGCGCGGGCGCGGCGGTGACGGTGACGCTGCCGCCGTCCGGGCGGGCCAGTTCCACGGACTCCCAGGGGGCGAGCCCGCGCGCGGTGGCGCCGAGCCGCTCGGCGCCGCTGGTGGTGGTGAGCACCAGGGGGACGGTCGGCAGCAGGGCGCGGCCCGAGGTGTCCAGGTTGTCCGGGTGCTCGTCGTGGGAGAGCAGGACGGCGTCGACCGGGCCGATGGCGGCGGCGGTGACGGGGGAGGGCGCGGTCTTGGTGAGGGCGCGGCCGCCGCCGCGCGGGTAGTCGCCGGGCTCGTCGAAGGTCGGGTCGGTGAGGAAGCGGAGGCCGCCGAATTCGATGAGGGCGGTCGGGCCGCCGAAGACGCGGATGGTCGACATGCTGGTTCACCTCACGGAGAAAGTCGTCGTTTGACGTGATGAACCTAGCACCTCCATCACGGAAGAGCGCAAGGTTTACCATGAGAAATGTGAATGCCACCCTCACCGCCCCGCCGCCCGCACCGGGCTCGGAGCAGCACGTCGCCCTCGACTTCGCCAACAGCGACCTCGCGCTCACCGCCGGCCGCCTCGACCTACTGGCCACCCCCGCCGACGCCACCCGCTGGCTGGTCGAGCGGGGTCTCGCCCCCGAGGGCGCGGAGGTCTACGAGTACTGCACCGGGCGGCTGCGCGAACTCCGCTCCCAGTTGCGGGTGTTGCTCGCCGCCCGGGTCGACGGCGCCGTGCCGCCGGGCGAGGCCGTGGACGCGCTCAACTCCGCGCTGACCGCCACCTCCGCCGCCGCCCTGCTGCGCTGGGACGCGCCGGACGGCCCGTACCGCGCCCTGGCGCACCCGGCCGACCAGGTCGCCGTGCACGCCATGGCCGTCATCGCCGCCGACGCGGCGGAACTGCTCACGGGCCCGGACGCCGACCGCCTCGCCGCCTGCGCGGCGAGCCCGTGCACCCGCTTCCTGGTCCGCACCCACGCCGCCCGCCACTGGTGCTCGACCCGCTGCGGCGACCGGGTCCGCGCCGCCCGGGCCTACGCCCGCCGCAACAAGGCTGATGCCACGTCATAATGGCGCGGTGCTGACGATCGGATCCCTCGTCCTCGGTGTCGCCGACATGTCCCGCGCGGTCGCCTTCTGGACGGCCGCCCTGGACTACGTGCCGCGAGGCGGCCTGGCCGAGGACGACTGGACGGTCCTGGTCCCCGCCGACGGCGGCACCGGCGTCCAACTCGCCCTGGGGATCTCCGAGTCCCCGGTCCAGGAGCACCCCCGCGTCCACCTCGACCTCTACGCGGGGAACGCGGCTGACCAGGCCGCCGAGGTCCGGCGCCTGCTCGCCCTCGGCGCCGAGGAGGTCGACTGGGACCTCTACCCCGAGGACCCGGACTTCGTCGTCCTCGCCGACCCCGACGGCAACCGCTTTTGCGTCATCGACACCGCGCACGGCTGAGCACAGGGTTGTCCACACCCTGTGGACAACCCTGTGCGCTGCGCCCCTACGGCGTGTACTCGTAGCCGATGGTGAACCGAGCGGGCAGGCACGACTCCGTGTACTCGATCAACCCGTCGTCGAGGGCGGCGGGTCCGGGGACAAGAAGCAGTCCCCGAAGGAGTCGGACGGCCAGTGGACCAAGCCCGTTCCCCCGAAGAAGTGAGCGCCAACCAATGGATCAGTACGCGCAGTTGCTGGCCGATCTGACCGAGGCCGGGGTACTGGGCGAGGAGTGGCGGGGCGCGTTCGAGCGCGCCCCGCGCTTCGCGTTCGTTCCGGACGCCGTGTGGACCCCGGACGACGACGCCCCGACCGGCTACCGGCGGATCACCCGCGTTGACGATCCGGACGCCTGGTGGGCGCTGGTGAACGCCGACGGCGTGGTCGTTACGCAGGTCGACGACGGGGTCGGGGACGGTCCCGGTGTCGCCACGTCGTCAGCGTCCGTGCCGTCCCTGGTGGCGGACATGCTCCGCCACCTGGACGTGAGCGACGGGCACAGCGTGCTCGACATCGGCACCGGTACGGGCTGGACAAGTGCCCTGCTGTGCAGCCGACTCGGCGACGAGAAGGTGACCACGGTCGAGGTGGACCCGGGCGTGGCGGCTGAGGCCGCGCTGAGACTCCGGGCCGCCGGATTCGCACCCGAGTGCGTGGTCGGCGACGGGCTCGCCGGGTGGGCCCAAGGCGCCCCCTACGACCGCATCCATTCGACGGCAGCCGTCCGCCGGGTGCCGTCCGCCTGGATCTCGCAGACCCGACCCGGCGGCGTGATCGTCACCCCGTGGGGCACCCCGTACGCCAACGCCGGACTGCTGCGCCTCGTGGTCGGTAGGCCGGGCGAGCCGTCGCACGGCCGGTTCGTCGGCAACGTCAGCTTCATGTGGATGCGGTCGCAGCGGCCCCACGCGGTGACGGGCCCCGCCGGCACGCCGGACTACCGGGGCCCGTCCCTGATGGATCCCGACCTCGCGGAGGAGGACGTCCACGCGGCTTTCGCCATCGGCCTGCGGGTACCAGGCGTCCGGTACGAACACGTCTGGGACGAGGCCGACCCCAGCGGCACCTACCGCATGCAACTCTCGGACGGCGCGGGCTCGTGGGCGTCGGCCCGCTACTCCGGGTGGGACGCCGAGGATGCCGTCCGCCAGTCCGGGCCGCGCCGGCTGTGGGACGAGATCACCGGCGCCCGGCTGTGGTGGCTGGAGGAGGGCAAGCCGGACCTCGGCCGGTTCGGAGTGAGCATCGCCCCGGACGGCGCACAATCCGTCTGGCTGGACGACCCCGGCAACGCCCTGCCCTGACCTTCGACAAGACGACCTACAAGCGCAGGAAGGAAGTTGAGCGGACGATCAACGCGTGGAAGAACTTCCGGGCGATGCTACGAGGTTCGGCAGGAGGGCCTAGCTCTTTCACCTGTGAGTACCCGGCATCACCGGACGAGTCCGATGGCCTCGATCTCGATCATCCACTCGGGGTTGGCGAGTGAGGAGACCTCCACGAACGACTCCGCGAGGTGCGGCTTGTCCGGGAAGTGTTCCGCGCGCAACGTGGCAAAGATGTCCTGCTGCGAGATGTCCGTGACGAACACGGTCGCCTTGACGACGTCGGCGAGGCTGGAGCCCCCGTTCGTGAGGACCGTCGACAGATTCGCGAGCGCCTGACGGGCTTGCGTCTCGAAGTCCCCAGCGCCGACCGTGGCTCCCTGGGCATCGATCGGCGCCTGCCCTGACGTGAAGACCAGGTTTCCGACCCGGACGCCGAGCGATATACCGGCCGACTCGTACCAGTCGGGCTCCGCGGAGACGCGCACGCGCTCGGCGGCAGGCTGTGTGACGGACATATCGCTGACACTCCCTCAAAACTGAACAATCGGAGCCGGGAAGCTGTGATCACCCCGACTTGATCGACAGCCACGAGATCCTGAGATTCATTCCCGAGGGCCTGCAGGTCCGCCGCGCACAGCTCGGGTGACGGTCGCCCACCTGCGCGAGCGTGCCGCACCACATGCGGTGCGGCCCCTCGCGAGCGCGCGAGGGGCCGCCGGGCGGTCAGGCGTGGTGGTCGAACTCGCCTGCCTTGAGGCCGTGGAGGAGGGCGGCGAGGGCGGCCGGGGTGGTGCGGAGGATGGTGTGGCCTTCGTCGGACTCCCGGAGTTCGACAAGCTCTTCGGCCTTGCGGATTTCCATACAGTGCTCGGTGGACCCACTGAATGATGACTTCTGCCAGTGGGAGCTAGACATCTGATCTCCGAGGGGCATTGGGGGTGGCGCCTCGCGAGCGCGCGAGGGGCCGCCGGGCGGTCAGGCGTGGTGGTCGAACTCGCCTGCCTTGAGGCCGTGGAGGAGGGCGGCGAGGGCGGTGGGGGTGGTGCGGAGGATGGTGTGGCCTTCGTCGGACTCGCGGAGTTCGATCAGCCTGTCAGCGGCACGAATCTCCACGCATTCGTTGGTCGCGCCGCTGTGGCTGGACTTCTGCCAGTGGGGGCTGAACATCTTGCCTCCTAGTGTCCTGCGCCCCGTGCGCCGTGCCTCTGGGGTGAGGTCGCTGTCGGCGTGGAGGCATGTTGCCTTTGCTCGGCGGCTCCTTGCGGGTGCAAGGAGCCGCCGGGTTGCGAGGGGGTGCTTGCGCAGGAAGTCGGGCAGACCGACTTCCTGCGCGGGGCAGCGGGTCAGGCGTGGTGGTCGAACTCGCCTGCCTTGAGGCCGTGGAGGAGGGCGGCGAGGGCGGTGGGGGTGGTGCGGAGGATGGTGTCGCCTTCGTCGGACTCCCGGAGTTCGACCGCCCCGGCCATTGCGCGGATCTCGACGCACATTTCTCCGGAGCTGCTGAAGGACGACTTCTGCCACTGGTTCTGAGACATCTCAGCCTTTCAAGTTCTTGAGCGTCTGCCGGATCAGATCCTGGGAGTCCTCATCGCTGAGCGCGGCGCGCGCGATCTGGTCGAAGACCTTGCGATAGGACGCGAGCTCGGCCGGGTCGTCGAGGTAGATCGGGCTATGCGACAACTCCACCTCTATTGTGTCGAGCTCGGGGACCTCCCCGAAGGAGTAGATCAGGTTCTCGATCGGGCCTGGGCAAGTGTGAGCTGTGAATGGAACGACGCGGATGATCACATCCTCTCGGAGGGAGTCGTCCATCAGCGAGTGAAGCTGGTTCCGCAGCACATCAGTGCCCCCGAAGCGTGTGAGGAGGCTGGACTCGTGGATATAGGCCTCATGGCTCTTGCCCGGGTGCTGGAGGATCTTTCTTCTGCGCTCTGAGCGGAACTCGACGCGCAGGTTGAGCTCCTCAGTAGAGAGCGGAGGGATCCGCCGACTGAACACTCCTCGCGCGTAGTCCTCTGTCTGCAAAGGGCCTGGGATGATGGCGGACGTCCACGACCGAATGACACCGGCAGCGAAGTCTTCGTGCTCGGCGGTTTTGAGTAGGCCGTCAGGAAGGCGGTCGCGATACTGATCCCACCAGGACTTCCTGCGTGAAGTGATGAGGCCGCCAAGGGCGTTGATGAGTGGCAGGTTCTCGCACTTGCAGGCTTCGGCAATGGTCCGGATTCGGTCAGCGCTGGCACTGGTCTTTCCGTTCTCCATCTGCGTGACCTGGGGAGCGCTTACTCCGAGCATGTGGGCAAGCTGGTTGCCGCTGAGGCCTGCTTGCTCGCGCATCCTCCGAAGCTCGGCGCCCAGGCGGCGCTGACGGAATGTTGGGTTCTGGCGGCCTGGCATGGAGTCCTCTCAGATCATGTGGGTCCAGTGTGCCGCGCCGCCAGTCGATGGGGCCATCTGTCCCCCGAGAGAGGGAACTTCGGCCAATCGACCTAATATTAGGTCGGTGGGCGCTATGGTCGATGTCACACCGATCCGACGGATCGTCAGTAACGCTTGCTGGCAAGCACCGCAGAGCAGCCGTGTCTTCTTCCTCGGCCTGGCTCACGGCGACGTGTCCGCCGGTTCTCCACCCCACACACGCCCGGGAGTTCTCCCATGCGTCACCTCAACACGCCCTCCCTCGCCCTCTCCCGCCAGTCCCTCCGCAACGCGATGGTCCGCGCGGGCTGGCACCCCTCCGCCACCTTCGAGGCCGAACTCGCCCTCGGCGAGCTCCTCGTGAACGCCTGGCTGCACGGTGACACCCCCGCGCCGGTCACCGAGATCCTCTTCCTCCACAACACCCTCCGGGTCTCCGTCGCCGACGAGAGCCCCGCGCTCCCTGCCCCGCAGCCCCTCGACCTCCTCGCCGAGTCCGGCCGGGGCCTCCAGCTGGTCGCCGGCCTCACCCACCGGTGGGGTGTCGACCCGCAGGAGCGCGGCAAGGTCATCTGGTTCGAGTGCGACCTGGGCGCCGCCTGATGTCCCTCCCCCGCCGCCCGCTGCTGCCGACCGATCCCCGGGTCCGGGCCTGCACCGACGAGCACATCCGTACGCTGATCGCCGAACTCCAGCAGCGCGGCCGTAAGTTCGGCTTGCTCTTCCCCTCCATCGACACCGACCTGACCCTCGACGGCCGCGTCCTGGTCTGCTTCAACACGGCGCCCGCGTCGACGCTGCTGAACCTCCTGTCCCTCCTCCTCGAAGCCGAACGCCAGTGGGGCGCGCCGTGCGATTCCTGATCGCCGCGGCCTTCGCGACGCTCCTCGCGCTCGCGCTCGCGCTCGCGACCGTCGCCCTGGGTGTCGTCACCGCCCTCCGCGCGACCCCGCCCGAGCCCGACGAGGGTGACTGACGGACCGGACGGACCCCGGCGGTCCTCACCCTCTGCGCCGGATCCGCCGTTCCACGTTCCCGCGGATCGTCCGCGACGCCGTCCCGGCCGCCGCAGCGAGGAACACGAAGTTGTACCCGATCTGCAGCACCACCACGAGCCGTGCCGTCTGCCCCGCCGGGGTGATGTCGCCGTACCCCACCGTCGCCATCGTCACGACCGTGAAGTACAGCGCGTCCAGCCGCGTCTCCAGCCCCGCGAACTCGGCCTTGTGCGCGCCCAGCGCGTAGTACGTCGCCGAGAAGATGATCATCGCCAGGAAGATGAGGAAGGCCAGCCAGGCCACCGGCCGCTTCGCCGTCCCCCGCATCACCCCGACGATCTTCGCCAACATCAGCCAGCTCAACCCGCCCAGCGCCGCCACGAAGACCGTCCAGCTCAGCACCGGACGCCGGTCACCGAACCACTCCAACGGCAGCGTGAAGTACCCGACCGTCAGCAACGTGAACGCGCCCAGCAGCCACGCCACGGCCCGGCGGTCGGTGGGCGGAGGAGGAGGGTTTTCGGACATCCCGCCCAGCCTGGTCCACCCGGGCGCGCCCCGCCCGCCCGACTACTCCGCCGGGGCGAGGCAGCCCGGGAAAGCGTCGAGCCCCCCGGTGGAATCCACCGGGGGGCTCGACAACGGAGCTCGGACGACTCAGGCGGTCGTCTCGGGGCGCTTCGCCTCGGCGCTCTTCGTCACGTTGGTCGGCGTGACGGCCGGGCGGTCGGCGGCCTGCTGGGGGGCGGCCGTGCTCTGCGCGGTGCCGGCGTCCGCCTGCTCGCCGCCGTCCTCGCGCATCGCCTTGGTCTCCGCCTTCAGAATGCGCATCGACTTGCCGAGGCCACGGGCCATTTCCGGCAGCTTCTTCGATCCGAACAGCAGGACTACGACCGCCAGCACCACCAAGATGTGCCAGGGCTCAAGACCGTTCCGCAGCATCCCTGGCCACCGGTCCCTTCTTGTCTAGAGTCACGGAGGGCGCTAGGCCCTGCTGGCCAGTATGCCTGGACCTGACACCGAACGGATACACCGGCCGGGAAACGCTGGCCGAAAACCAGGTGCCGTTGGAGCGGACCGCGAGGGCCCGTCCGACGATTCCCGCTGTTCGCGCCGTCAGTGGCCCATCAGTAGACGAACGGCACCAGCCGCTTGGAAACCCGCTGGTAGTCGGCGTACGCCGGGCCGAAGGCGCCGAGCAGCAGCCGCTCCTCGGCGGCGATCCGCCAGCCGTACGCGCCGAGCAGCAGCGCCGTGACCAGCAGGGACGCCGCCCAGCTGCCGGTGCCGAGCGCGTAGCCGGTCCAGACCAGCAGGCTGCCCGCGTAACCCGGATGGCGGATCAGGCGGTACGGGCCGGTGCGGACCACGTGCTGGGTGTCGACGGTGCGCAGGGTGCGGGTGTAGTAGCGGCCGAGGGTCCGCATGCCCCAGGCGCGCAGCGCCAGCCCGGCGGCGACCAGCGCGACCCCGAACCAGCGCGGCCCGGTGGACAGCACGCCGACGTCGGCGCGTCCGAACAGCACCACCACCAGCACGGACGCGACGTAACAGGTGAGCAGCAGCCGGGTCGAGCCGCGGTCGCGGTCGTCCGCGCGCCAGCTGCCGGCCGCGCTGTCCTCGCGGCGGCGCAGCACCAGCTCGTAGCCGACCCAGCAGAGGACGCCGAGCAGGGAGAGGAGGGACGGCAGGGACATGGGAGGCTCCTGACGGTCGCGGACTACGCCTCCACGGTCCCCCGGCCGCGCCGTCGGGACACGCACCCGGGGGTGGACGCAGCGGCGTCCACCCCCGGGTGGACGGTCAGCGCGGCCGCCGCGCCAGCAGGTAGCCGCGCCGGGTGTCGGCCTCCTCCGGCAGGCCGTCCCGCTCCAGCCGGGCCTCGACGACGAACCCGGCCCCGGTGAGGCGGGCGGCGACGGCCTCGGTCCGCAGGAAGTGGAAGTCCACGTCGACGTCATGGCCCCACCACTCCTCCAGGTGCCGCACCTCCTCGCCCAGATGGAAGGAGACCAGCAGCAGGCCGCCGGGCCGCAGCACCCGCAGCATCTCGGCGAAGGCGGGCAGCAGCTCGTCCGGCTCCAGGTGGATCACCGAGTACAGCGCCACGGCCGCCGCGAACTCGCCGTCGGCGGCGGGCAGCGCCAGCAGGTCCCCGGCGCGGAACTCGGCCCCGGGGTGCTCGCGTGCGGCCAGCTCGACCATCCGCGGCGACAGGTCGATCCCGACCACCCGCGCGCCCCGCCCGGTCAGCCACCCCGCCACGTGCCCCGGCCCGCACCCCAGGTCCGCCACCAGCCCGCCGGCCGCCTCCTCCACGACGGCCCCCAGCAGTGCCCGGTCCACCACCTTGTGCGCCAACTCACCCCCGATCCGCCCCAGGTACTCCTCCGCCACCGCGTCGTAACTCCCGCGCACCCGTTCGTGTCCGGTTCCCATGGGCCTCACCCTGGCACGGCCGCCCGCCCCGCACCCGGGGTTCCGCGCACCCGGCCCGGCGTCCGCTCCGGGGCGGGCACGCGATGCCGTCCGGTGCTCCCGGCGCTCCCGGCCCTTCGCGGCCGACGCCGTGCCGTCCCGTCCTCGCGCCGTTCCTCGCGCCGTCGGGTTCCCGCTCGGGGTGTCCTGGCCTGCCCCGGACGGCGGAGAGCCCCCGCCGGAGGGGGCGGGGGCTCTCGATGACTCGCGTGGACGGCGGCCGTGCGGGGGTCAGGCGGCGACGGGCTGCTGCTCCGCAGCGGAGGCCGGGGCCGGGGCCGGGGTGGTGGGCAGGTGGCGCAGGAGGCGGTGGGCCAGGACGGCGGCGCCGAGGGCGAAGACCAGGCCGACGACGGCGGCGACGTGCAGGCCGTCCGTGAAGGCGCCGCGGGCGGTCTCCAGCAGGTCCGGGCCGAGCCGGCCGGGCAGGTGGGCCGCGACGGAGACCGCGCCGCCGAGGGTGTCCTGCGCGGTGGCGGCGGCCGTGCCGTCGACGCCCGCCGGGAGGGCGCCGTCCAGCTGGTGGCGGTAGACCGCGGCGCCCGCCGCGCCCAGCAGGGCGATGCCGAGCGAGCTGCCGAGTTCGACGGCGGTCTCGGAGGTGGCGGCGGCGGCCCCGGCCTGCTCGACCGGGGCGGCCGAGACGACCATCTCGGCGGTCATCGTCATGGTGCCGACGGTGCCCGCGGCCAGCACGCCCGCCGCGGTGAGGATGAGCGCCAGCGGGGAGTGCGGGCCGACCTGGGTCATCATCGCGAAGCCGCCGGCGCCGACCACGAAGCCGCCGCCCATCAAAGCCGCCGGGCGGACCTTGCCGGCCAGCGCCGAGCTGATCCCGATCGCCGCGCCGACGCCCACGCTGGGCACCAGCGACCAGAGCGAGGCGGTGAACGGGCTCATGCCCTTGACCAGCTGGAGGTACTGGGAGGTGAAGAGTGCGAAGCCCATCATCGCGAACATGGCGAGGGTGTTGACGCTGATCGCCCCGTTGAAGGTGCGGATCCGGAACAGGCTCAGGTCGATCAGCGGGTGCGCGGCGGTGCGCTGGCGCCACACGAAGGCGCCGGTGAACAGCAGCCCGGCTGCGGCGGCGAGGGCGGGGAGCGGGCTCCAGCCGTCCACGGCGAGGGTCTTGACGCCGTAGACCAGGGGGAGGATCGCGGCGAGCGAGAGCGCGGCGCCGGACAGGTCGAAGCGGCCGGTGCGGGCGGCGGTGCGGTACTCGGGCAGCAGGACGGGTGCGGTCAGCAGCACCAGGACCATCACCGGGACGGCGACCAGGAAGGCCGAGCCCCACCAGTAGTGGTCGAGCAGCAGCCCGCCGGCGACCGGGCCGAGGGTGGCCCCGGCGGTGAGGACGCCGCCCCAGGCGCCGAGGGCGACCTGCCGCTGCTTGGGGTCGTGGAACATGGTGCGGATCAGCGCGAGGGTCGAGGGCATCACGGTGGCCCCGGCGACGCCGAGCAGGGCGCGGGCGGCGATCAGCTGTTCGGCACTGCCGGACCACGCGGCCAGCAGCGAGGCGCCGGTGAAGCCCGCGGCACCGATCATCAGCAGCCGGCGGCGGCCGATCCGGTCGCCCAGCGCGCCCATCGTGATGAGCAGTCCGGCCAGCAGGAACGAGTACATGTCCATGATCCACAGCTGCTGGGTGCCGCTGGGGGCCAGCTCGGTGGAGATGTAGGGGACGGCGAAGAACAGCACGCCCATGTCCATGGAGAGCACGAGGGTCGGGAGCAGGAGGACGGCCAGGCCGGTCCATTCGCGACGGCCTGCGCGGCCGGTGGTTGCGGTCATGGGGAAGACGGTACGGACGTGTCAGACGCTTGTCTAGTACAGATGTGTAAATCGCTGGTCCAAGACGTCCGTCCCATACGCTCGTCCCATACATCCGTGCAAGACATCCGTGCAGATCTTCCGTAGGATCAGGGCATGGGAAACCGCGAAGACCTGATGGCCGGCGCCAAGCACTGCCTGTACGAGAAGGGCTACGGGCGCACCACGGCCCGCGACATCGCGAGTGCCTCGGGTGTCAGCCTGGCCGCGATCGGCTACCACTTCGGCTCGAAGGACGCGCTGCTCAACGCCGCGATGATCGAGGCGATCGGCGAGATGGGTGAGGCCCTGGGGGTGGTGGTCTACGGCGCCAACCAGGTGTCGGACGACCCCGAGCTGCGCTTCGCCGCCGCCTGGAACGGCCTGCGGGACGTCTTCGCCGAGCACCGTGGGCTCTGGGCCGCGCAGTTCGAGGCGCTCGCCCAGGCCGGGCACAACCCGGAGCTGGCGAAGGCCTTCGAGGAGGCGCAGAAGGACGGGCGGCTCGGGCTCGCCGCCGTGTTCCAGGGGCTGCCCGAGGTGCCGGACACCGAGGAGGAGCTCGCGCGCGGCACTTTTTACCAGATCCTGCTGGCCGGCTACGTCGCCCAGTGGCTGGCCGCGCCCGACCTGGCGCCGACCGGCCAGGAGTTCCTGCGCGGGCTCCGGCTGGTCAGCGGCAGCGTGCTGGGGGCCGGCGCCACGCCGTGACGCGCGCTACCCGGTGTCGCGCGCTACGCGGTGACGGCGGTCAGCAGCACCACCGAGTCGACGTGGGCCACCAGCCCGTGCCGCTCCTGCGGTACGGGCTCCAGCTCACCCGCGGCCAGCTCCACCCGCCGCCCGGCGATGGTCAGCGAGACCCGGCCGCGCAGCACCTGGACGCTCCCCGCGGTGGGCGGGGTGTGCTCGTCCAGCGAGGTGCCCGCGGTCAGGGCGATCACCGTCTGCCGCAGCACCCCGTCGTGCAGCACCAGATGGGCGCTGCGCCCGTGCGGGCCCTCGGCCGCCCGGGCGGCGTGCTCCACGGCGAGCCGTTCGAGGTCGGGCATGGCGCCTCCTCTTCCTGTGCCGGGGCTCGGGCCGTGTGCCCAGGCTGGCGGACGCGCCGCCGCCGCGCACCCGGGAGGGGCCCGGAGCGGGCCGCCCGAGGTGCAGCCCCCGCCGACTGCCCGCATCGTGGAGGCATGGCGACCAACCAGAGGATCTTGAACGGACTCCAGGTCAACCGCTCGCTGCTGGCCGGCGGCGTGGTGCTGACCGGCATCGGCTCGGTGCTCGGCGCGGCCGGGGCGGCGCTGGTGTGCGCGGCGCTGTTCACCGCGGGCCGGGACTGGGTGCGCGGCATGGAGACCCCGCCGGGCGCGCTCGCCCAACGGGCCCTGCACGAGGCGAAGGTGGCTTCCTCTGCGGGCTGGGAGGCCTGGCGCGCGGAGCACGGCTCGCCCAACTGAGCACCTGCGCCCGCCCGTCCGAGCGCCCGTCCGCCCGTCCGAGCGCCCGTCCGCCCGTCCGAGCGCAGCGCCCGGACGTCCGAGCGCAGCGCCCGGACGTCCGAACGGGTGCGGCGGGCCACCATGGGGGTGCGGCCCGCCGCGGTTCAGGGGTTCCGGGGCTCTGCGGTTCAGGGGTTCCGGGCTTCTGCGGTTCCGGGCTCCGCGGTTCGGGGGTTCCGGGGCGCCGCTACAGCCCCAGCGACTTGGCGATGATGCTGCGCATGACCTCGCTGGTGCCGCCGTAGATCCGGAAGACCCGGTTGTCGGTGTAGAGCCGGGCGATCGGGTACTCCAGGATGTAGCCGTAACCGCCGTGCAGCTGGAGGCACTTGTCGATCACGGTGGAGGCCGACTCGGTGCAGAACAGCTTCGCGGCGGCCGCGTCCGCGACGCTCAACTCGCCGTTCTGGTAGAGCTCCAGCGCCCGGTCCACCATCGACTGCTGCGCCAGCACCTGGGCCTGGCAGTCGGCCAGGGTGAACTTGGTGTTCTGGAACTCGGCCACCGCCTTGCCGAACACCTTGCGGTCCTTGACGTACTGCACCGCGAACCGCACCGCCGCCGCGGCCGCCGCGTACGCGCCGACCGCGATCGCCAGCCGCTCCTGCACCAGGTTGTGGGTCAGGTACGAGAAGGCCCGGCCCTCCTCGCCGAGCAGGTCCTCCACCGGCACCTTGACGTCGACGAACGCCAACTCGGCGGTGTCCGAGGTGCGCAGGCCGATCTTCTGCAGCTTGCGCCCGACCGAGTAGCCCGGCGAGGTGGTGTCCACGCACAGGATGGAGAGCCCGGCCCGGCGGTTCTCCGGGTCGTACGGGGCGGTGCGGGCGACCACCAGGACCAGGTCGGCCAGCACGCCGCCGGTGATGAAGGTCTTGGCGCCGTTCAGGACGTAGTGGGTGCCGTCCTCGGAGAGCCGGGCGGTGGTGGTGATGCCCGCGAGGTCGGAGCCGGCGCCCGGTTCGGTCATCGCGATCGCGGTCATGATGTCGCCGGAGACGAAGCCGGGCAGCCAGCGCCGCTTCTGCTCCTCGTTCGCGTACTCCAGCAGGTACGGCAGCACCAGTCCGGTGTGCACGCCGGAGGAGCCGAAGCTCACCCCCGCGCGGGCGGTCTCCTCGGCGATCACCGCCTGGTACTTGAACCCGCTCTCGCCGGCGCCGCCGTACTCCTCCGGCACCTCGATGCCGTAGACGCCGAGTTCGCCGAGCTGGCGGTAGAAGTCGCGGGGCGGGTGGCCGTCGGCCTCCCAGCTCTCGTAGACCGGGACGACCTCGTTGGCGATGAAGTCCCGGATGGTCTCCCGGAAGGCCTCGTGGTCCTCGTTGAACACGGTGCGGCGCACGGCGGCGCTCCCTTCGACGGTGCCGGCCGGGGGGTCGGCGGAGGCGGAACGTACCAGGTGGTGGCTCGACAAGTTAATCCCGGGTAGCCTCGACTGTCCAGCGTCGGCGGGCCCGGAAATGCTGCTCGACACGGGTGCCAAGTGAATCCTTGCTAGCCTTCGGGCGGAGCTCGGGACGGATGCGGGGAGGTGCGCGATGGTGGTCCGAAGGCCGCCCGGCCGACGCGCCCAGATCCTCGCCGTGGCCGCCGACCGCTTCCACCGCAACGGCTACCACCAGGTCTCGATGACCGAGGTCGCGGCGGGGGTGGGCATCACCGCGCCCGCGCTCTACCGGCACTTCCGCGGCAAGCCGGAACTGCTCGACCGTGCCGTCCGGTTGGGCCTGGACGCGCTCGGCGACGGCCTGCGCGCGGCCGGCAGCGCCACCGAACTCGGCGCCGTGCTGGCCGCGGTGGCGGTCGCCCACCGCCCGCTCGGCACCCTGGTGCAGCGCGACGCCCGACTGCTGCCGCCGGCCCGCCGGGCCGGACTGCGCCGTGAACTCCGCGCGGACGTCGCCCTGATGGCCGCCGTACTGCGCGCCGAGCGGCCGGAACTGGCCTCCCCGGACGCCGAGTTGCTCTGCTGGTCGGCGCTCTCCGGCTGCGCCGGGCTGTCCTACCAGTCGGCCGCCCCGCAGCCCCGCCGGGCCGAGGCGCTGCTGCGCGAACTGGTCGCGGCCGTCCTCGCGGTCCCCCTGGACGGCACCGCCGCCGGCGCCCTGGCGCCCACCGGTGAGGCGCCCGAGTCGAGGCCGCAGGCCCGCCGCGAGGAGCTGCTCGCCGCCGCCGTCCGGCTGTTCCACCAGCGCGGCTTCGACAACGTCAGCACCGACCAACTCGGCGCCGCCGTCGGCATCTCCGGCCCGAGCGTGTACCGGCACTTCGACAGCAAGGCCCAGCTGCTCGCCGCCTCCCTGGTGCGCAGCCGGGAGCGGCTCTGGCACGAGGTGGACGGCGCGATCTCGACGGCCGCCGGGCCGGCGGAGGCGCTGGCGGCCGGGCTGGGCGGGTACGTCGACTTCGCGCTGCGCAACGGCGACTACCTGGGGGCGATGCTGAGCGAGACCGAGCGGTTGGCCCCGCCGGACCGCCGGGCCGCGGTGGACTTCCGGCGGGACTTCCTGCGCACCTGGGTGGGGCTGCTCCGGCAGGTGCGCCCGGAGTACGACGCGGTGACCGCCCGGATCCGGGTGCACGCGCTGTTCTCGCTGGTCAACGACGGGGTGCGGAACCGCCCGTACAGTGCCCGGCCCGACCTCGGCGACTGCCTGCGGCGGATCGGCCGGGCCGTGCTGGGCGTGGACGCCTGAGAGCTCCGAGAGGCATCCAGGGGCACCCGGGGGACGGAGCGGGCCGGGGGGGCCCCCCCCCCCCCGCGAGGAGGCGGGACCAGACCCTCCCTTTCTGTGTTGGAGTACACCGACCCCCC